>PCSF01000111.1:18292-18499 GCA_002771315.1 Desulfobacterales bacterium CG23_combo_of_CG06-09_8_20_14_all_52_9
GTTCCTTTCGTCCCATGCTGCCGTGGATGATGACGACGGCTTCGCTGCGACCCAGAAGCGTTGCGATCCGGTTTTCGAGATAGCTCAACGTGTCCCGGTGTTCGGTGAAAAGGACCAATTTTTGCCGGGGGTTCGGGATGGGTTTCGGTATAGAGCCTGCGCCATAAGGTAAGCCGGCATCGGCCACACAGTTGACAAGGGCGGCCG
>PCSF01000185.1 GCA_002771315.1 Desulfobacterales bacterium CG23_combo_of_CG06-09_8_20_14_all_52_9
AAATATTCTTCTAGAATTATAGCTCTATAAGAAATGTCATTTTTTTATTTTTGATGAAATCGTAAAAACTCAAAATTGGGATGGCAAAGTAAAAAGATTCAGATGCAGCGCAACGCAGCAGATGGACTTTTTACGAAGCCATCGTTTTTAATGAAGGAGCATTCAGGGTGAAAGGCTACACAATAAGCGCAAAAAAAGTTGAGAATCCGGAAAAATGGTACGTCGTGGACGCCAGTGGTATGGTTCTTGGAAGGTTGGCATCTGTGGTTGCATCCCGTCTCCGGGGAAAACATAATCCGCTTTTTACACCTCATGTCGATATGGGTGACTATATGATCGTGATCAACGCTGAAAAGGTCATACTGACCGGTAAAAAGCTTACCGACAAGCGATATTACCGGCATAGCGGGTATATCGGGGGACTCAAGACCGCCACCGCGAAAAATCTGCTTGAGAAACGACCTGAAAATCTTATCCGATTCGCCGTGAAGGGGATGCTGCCCAAGAATCGGTTGGGAAGACAGCTGTTTAAGAAGCTTAAAGTTTATACCGGCGGGGAACATCCCCATGCGGCCCAGCAACCGGAAGCACTTGCCATTAAGAGCTAAAAGAAACACAGTCGGTAGGTGATAAACTCGGTTTTCGGAAGTCGGCGAAACGCCTGACGGATACCGACCTAAAACGATCCAAACGCCAATAAACAAGAAATCGTAAAAACTCAAAATTAGGATGGCAAAGTAGAAAGATTCAGATGCAGCGCAACGCAGCAGATGGACTTTTTACGAAGCCATCAATAAACAATCAAGGAAGGCATATGGAACAGAAGAAGGTATTTTACGCCACCGGAAAACGAAAGACTGCTATCGCTAGAACTTGGATGCGTCCGGGCAACGGTCAAATACTGATTAACGGGGTGAATCTGGACGATTACTTTCCGGCCGGATCGGCTAAGATTACGTTAACCAAACCATTGATTTTGACCAATACCCGCGGATCCTTTGATATTCAGATCCGCGTTAAAGGCGGGGGCATTTCCGGCCAGGCAGAAGCCATTCGTCATGGAATCACACGGGCTCTTATCCAGGCGGAACCAGAGTTACGGTCGCCGCTGAAAAAAGCCGGATTTGTCCGCAGGGACCCCCGGATTAAAGAGCGGAAGAAATACGGCCAGAGGGGGGCCAGGGCTCGTTTCCAGTTCTCGAAACGATAATATTTTCCATTGATCTGCAAAAGGGGACCCGAAGCTTCCGGGTCCCCTTTTTATTGATCATTCCAGATCGGCGGGCGTTTCTCCAAAAAGGCCCGCATTCCTTCCTGGGCGTCTTCGGCCAGGCAGTTCATCGCGATGGTCTCCTGGGCGTCATCGTAAGCTGTGGATTCAGGCATGTCCACCTGTCGATAGAAGGCCTTTTTCCCGAAGGAAAGCGTAAATCGACTGAATTGGGCGATTTCCATAGCAAAAGCTCGGGTTTCTGCTTGAAGGGCTTCGGGAGTGGTTACGCGATTCACCAGACCGAAGGTTTTTGCTTCCTCGGCCGAAATAAAACGGCCGGTCAAAAGCATATCCAGGGCCCTGCGCCTTCCGATTACGCGCGCCAGCGGGACCATCGGAGTCGAGCAGAAGAGGCCTATTTTAACGCCTGGGGTGGCGAAGCGGGCACCGGATTCAGCCACTGACAGATCGCATGCAGCTACCAGTTGACATCCGGCCGCAGTGGCGATGCCGTGAACCTGGGCGATGACCGGTTGCGGAAGGCGCCGAATGCCCTCCATCAGTAGGGTACATTCTTGGAATATGGCTCGAAAATGGTGGAGATCATAGTCGGTTCCTACCAATTCCTTGAGGTCATGCCCGGCACAGAAAGCCGGCCCGTATCCCTTTACGACAGCGACTCGAATCGCCTCGTCGGTTTCGATCCGCTCCAGCGTCTTTCTGAAAGCCTTCATAAGCTCCATGGAAAGGGCGTTTCTTTTCCCCGGGCGGTTCAGTGTGATCCATGCCACGGGACCTTCTTTTTTCAGCAATACGGCATCCATCGGCTATCCTCCAAGTTAACCTTGTTGTTGCAACAACAGGGATCAGAGTGGTCGCAAGAAGTTTTTCACCTTTATAGATCAAGCCTTTTACGCAGAGTCAAGGAAATTGGGATCGTCTAAAGCGGTTCCTTGAAAAGAGTTCGGTTCTGATATATGGAGCAAAGGAAATTCATGACGGCTGTAACAGGCGGATTCGGTGGCGAGTTTCATTGAAGTGATCAGGGATTCGAGCAACCCTTTATAGGTAAAACACAAGGCTGGAAAGGGGCCTTCAAAATGGAGCGGATGGAGTATTTCATCAGGCGGATTCTGTTGGTGGTGCCCACATTTATCGGGATTACCGTCTTGTGTTTCGGCCTCATCCAGTTTGTCCCCGGTGGTCCCGTGGAGCAGGCGATCATGCAGATGAAAGGGATCGGCTCTGGGGAAGGGGCCGGCAGGGCGTCCGGGTTCCAGGTCTCAATCTCCGAAGAACAGCGGAAGGCCCTGGAGGTGCATTTTGGATTTGACCGGCCGTTTTACGAGCGCTACTGGAAATGGCTGGTTAAGGATCGGCTTGGAATGCGGATGGAATCCTATAAGTTTCCCGACAAGACCGCCTGGCAGCTGATCCTCGAACGGTTTCAGGTTTCCCTGATTTTCGGCATCACCGGTTTCGTCCTTTCCTATCTGGTCTGCATCCCTTTGGGAATCTATAAGGCCCTCAAGCACCAGAAGAGTTTTGATTTCCTATCCAGTGTGGCGGTGTTTGTGGGATATGCCATCCCTCCCTTTGCCTTTGGAATGGTCCTGAAGATGTTTTTTTGCGGAACGGTGGAAGCCTTTTGGGACTTCTTCCCGGTGACGGGATTCCACTCAGACGGCTTCGCAAGCCTATCGGTGTGGGGAAAAACGACGGATATCGCCTGGCACATGGCCCTCCCCGTCTTTTGCTATGTCGTCGGAAATTTTGCGATCCTGACACTCTTGATGAAGAATTCCCTTCTGGAACAGATCGGCAAAGATTACATTCGAACTGTACTGGCAAAGGGAGGGGGCTTCTCCAGGGCGGTTTGGGGGCACGCCTTCCGCAACTCCCTGATCCCCATCGCCACCGGTTTCGGCTCCATTTTGACCGTCATGTTTGCCGGATCGGTCATTATCGAGCAGGTCTTTGAAATTCCAGGGATGGGGCGCTTGAGCCTAGAGGCCATCGTGGGCCGGGACTACCCGGTTTTCATGGGAATCCTTTCCCTGACCTCTATCTTAGGGCTTGTTGGAAATATTTTGTCGGATTTTACTTATGTGCTTATCGACCCGAGAATTCATTTCCAGGAAAACTGACCGGGTTCAAACGCCATGATTTACCCTGTTGTTGCAAAAGCTGAGGATGTCCCAGATCCAAGGCGTCCAAGGGCG
>PCSF01000048.1 GCA_002771315.1 Desulfobacterales bacterium CG23_combo_of_CG06-09_8_20_14_all_52_9
AGTGGTGATTTCCCTTTTCCAAAGAAATGGCGTCCTTTCAGTGGTAAAACATTTCCCGGGGATGGGCCAGGCCGTCAAGGATCCCCACATCGATCCCATTGATCTTAGGATCTCGCTTCCGGAAATGGAAGCCTGTGATCTTAAACCCTTCAAGGATGCCGTTGAAGCAGGAGTTTCGGGCATCATGCTCTCCCATCTCGTCTATTCCGGAATCGATCCCTACTGGCCGGCCAGCTTATCGGAGGTCATCGCAAAGGATCTATTGCAACATCGTATGGGATTTGCCGGGATCGTTCTTACCGACGACTTGGATATGGGAGCCATCGAGAGCCATTACCCTGTCGAGACTCTGGCCGAGCGGATTCTGGAAGCACAGATTGATATCGCCCTGGTTTGCCATCGGACCGAAAAAATAGAGGCTTTTTTTGAGTCTGTTTTAAAGGCCATCGGGAAATCGCCCCGGATTCGGCAGTCCGGAGTCGCCGCCTGTCGGAAAATCACAGAGGTCAAGCGCACCCTTTTAAATGCACCGATCTCCCAGTGACGCTTTTCCCTCTGACGGCCGGATTCGGGAATAGACGTCATCCTTCAGCCCGCAGGATTCACCCCGGCGTAAGCGGTGATACCCCACGTGGGCGATCATAACCGCGTTGTCTCCGCAAAGCGTTAAGGGTGGAATATGGAGGGAAATTCCCTTTTCCTCGGTGGTATCTTCCATCCGTTTTCTGAGCCGGGAGTTTGCGGCCACGCCGCCCACCAGCGCCAGGTGTCGGCATCCGGTCTCTTCCGTCGCCCGGATCGCTTTGGCGACCAGGACATCCACAACCGCTTCTTGAAAGGCCGCGGCAATTTGGGGCAGGGCATCCCGGTAATCGGGATGGGTTTGGATATGCCGGTTCACCGCCGTTTTGATTCCGCTGAAGCTGAAATCAAACGAGTACGGATCCAACAATGCCCTGGGAAAACGGATCGCAGCCGGATCCCCCCCCCGTGCGATGCGATCAATAGCCGGACCGCCGGGATACCCAAGGCCGAGCATCTTGGCCACCTTGTCAAAAGCTTCCCCTGCCGCGTCATCCCGGGTTTTCCCCATCAGAGTCCGGTGGAGCAAGCGGTTCACGCGGTAAAGGGCCGTGTGTCCTCCCGAGACCATAAGCGCAATGAAAGGAAACGATGGCGGGTTGGGGGCAAAGAAGGCGCTGTGGATGTGACCTTCGATGTGATCCACGCCGACATAGGGTAGACCCGATGCATAGGCAAGGGACTTGGCAAAGGAAAAACCGACCAGGAGGGACCCAACCAGGCCGGGCCCCTGGGTCACCGCCACGCCGTCGATCTCTTTGAGGGTTACCCCCGCTATTTGCATGGCCTTGCGCACCACGTCCACGATGGCCTCCATATGTTTTCGGGAAGCCAGTTCAGGGACCACGCCTCCAAAGGGATGATGTATCTCGATTTGTGAAGCCACCACCGATGACAGGATCCGATGACCGTCCTTTGTCACGGCGGCGGCGGTTTCATCGCACGAGGTCTCGATCCCCAGCACGATCATGAAAGGGTCTGCTCCCTTTCCTGAAGGTCATCCTCGGGACGATCCATCGGTCGGCTTTGTTGATTTATCTCCAGATGCACATCCTCCAGATGCACGGAAAAACGCCTCAAGAAAAGGGCGTTCGCCACGCAAAAGCGCTTGACCGCCTCTATCCGGGACGGATCGGCTTCGGTGAAAGAAATGAGCAGCCCCCCCACGGGGTGCTTCTTGAGAATGGTCAACAAATCATCGAATGATCCCAGGATAGGATATCCGTTCAGCTTCCTGCCGACTTTCAGGGGGTCGTCATCGATGAACCCGATCGGCTTGATGCCAAGGCTGGGGTTGTTGAGGATCTCACGCAACAGGATCTCGCCGCCGCGTCCTGCCCCGTAAATGATCACCATATCCCCGGCCAGAGCCTTTCGCCTCACCGTATCCATAAAAAGGCGGAAGGATCCCCGGGTCCCCAGCAGCAATCCCGTTGTTAAAAACCAGTCGATGACAAAAATCCCCTTGGAAAAATCTTCAAACCGATAAATAAACGTGACCACCGTGACGGACAGCACGGTCCCTGCGGCGGTGGCCTTGAGATAGGTAAAAACATCGTTTGCGCTCATATAGCGCCAGATGCCCCGGTAGATGCCGACGGCAAAAAAGGCTAAAAACTTGCAGGCAATGACTGTCGGAAGAGATCGGAGAAATACCTTGAAATAGACGCCGAACGCATCGTCGTCGAACCTGAGCCTGTAAGAAACGTAATAAGCGAAAGCGATCAGCCCAAAATCCAGGATCACCAAAAGAATCTGTCGCTTGTAAGTCAATTCCACCAGGATGGGTGTGTATACCCGCCCCCGAAGGAGAGAAAACTCCTTTTCGGGATAGACTCGAATCTGGGCAAGATAAATCCCCATGAGAAGAACGGACAAAGCCACCGGGATGATGACCCCGGGGGAGGTGAGCGTATCGCTTCGGTCCACAAAAATTGCGGAGAGGCCGGATACTGCGCCGATACCGTAAAGAAACATGACCGCCCCTCGTTCGGAAAACCCCATGAGTACCAGCCGATGGGAGGTGTGATCCCGCCCCCCTATGGATGCCTTCCTCCCGCTTAAGAGACGAATCAGGGTCACCAAAGTGGTATCCAAAATCGGAACCATGAGAACCATCACCGGAACTGCGTAGGCCGAGATTCGGTTCCCGGTACCATTTTGGGTGTAAAGCATGGCCAGCATGGAGAGGGAAAAGCCGATGGAGAGACTTCCGTTGTCGCCCATGAATATGGATGCCGGTTTGAAATTATACACCAAAAAAGCAGCCATGGATCCGGCAAGAATCAAGGCGATGAGAAAAAGGCTGTCGGAGTGATTAAAAAACAGGACCGCAAATGTCAAGGTCGCTACCAGGCCAACCCCGGCACAAAGACCGTCCATGTTATCCAACAGGTTGAAAGCATTAGTGATCCCCACAATCCACACAATGGTCACCATCGTGTCGAGAGTCATAGAGACGAACCAATGGAGCCGAAATCCTAAAAAGGCGATGAAGGAGGCTACCACGATCTGACCCACTAGCTTGGTGTGGGGTTTGATCTTGATGAAATCGTCCACAAGGCCCAGCAAAAAGAGCGCGGTGATGCCGAGCCACACCACGGCCGCCGGGGAAGCAGGGAGCTTGATGACGGCGGACCGGTCCATATGAGAAACGACGGTGGAAAAATCGGAGATAAAAAACAAGGGGATCGCTATCCCGGCATAGATGGCTATTCCTCCAAGCAGGGCGGTGGGCTTCTTATGCCACCGCTCCTCGGAGGGTTGGGCCAGCCAGCCTTTCACAAGGGCCGCCCACCGGATGAGAGGGGTCAGCACAAGGCAGATGAAAAAGGAAGCCCCGAATAAAACGTACTCCATAATTATTGCCGCCTGATCGTTATAGGTGCCGGTGGACGTGCGCCAATCGGCGATGGCTTCGTAAAAAG
>PCSF01000108.1 GCA_002771315.1 Desulfobacterales bacterium CG23_combo_of_CG06-09_8_20_14_all_52_9
CATCCCTTGACGGCGATGAACAACTCTTCCAAAGGCGGTGAAAGGATGACTCCCACTAGGACTTCATCGGCCGAAGCAAAGGCGATGGAAACGCAGTAGATCCTCAGCCCGTGTGCATAGTTGGTTGTACCGTCCAATGGATCGATGATCCACCGGGAGGCGGTTTCTTTCCCGGCTGCGCCGCTTTCTTCAGCCAGAACCGCGTGATCCGGAAATGCGCTTCGGATGGTTTTGAGGATGGCCGCCTCAGCCGCGATATCGGCATCGGTGACAAGGTCGGCGATCCCCTTTTTGGTGGATATCCGGGAAAGCTTTCCAAACCGCCGGGTGAGCTCCGCCCCTCCTTTGCCTGCGGCGGCCATGGCGACCCTCTTGATTCGATCCAAATCCATTAGAAGGCGAACTTACACTCCGCCAATTCAGACTGTCAATAAGTTTTAATGGCTCGACAAAAAGTCCGCTTGTCTTGCCGGGGCAGGATTACACTGCATCTTTGGTCTGCCGGTTCGTCTTACACCCAGGCAGGTTATGCTAATGCACCCCGAAACCGGATCTTTGAGAGGATACCCTGCATGGCATCGATAAGCCCATGGAGTGTGGATCGATTCCGTGCACAAATGGGGACCCCATCGTAACGCCGACTCAAAGCGGCCACTTCGGATGCTTCCAACTGATCTATCTTGTTCAGGACCCGGATGGCCGGTTTGTCCATCAATGCAAGCTCATTTAAGATCATTTCCACCGATTCTACTTGTTCCGGAAAATGGGGATGGCTGATATCGATGACATGAAGCAATAGGTCTGCCTGCTCCAGCTCTTCCAAGGTCGCCCGAAAAGCCACCATGAGGTCCTGGGGAAGATCCCGGATGAATCCCACCGTATCCGTGATGATGACCTCCATATCCTGCGGGAAACGAAGCCGCCGGCTTGTGGGGTCCAAGGTGGCGAAGAGGCGGCTTTCCGCCATGACTTGGCTGTGCGTCAGCGTGTTGAGAAGGGTGGATTTACCAGCGTTGGTATAGCCGATGATGGAAACGACGGGCAGGTGCTTTTTCCCCCGCATCGCCCTCTGGGTTTTACGGTTTTTCCGAACCTGCAACAGCGCCTCCTCCAGTCGGACAATCCGATCTCTTGCCCGCCTCCGGTTGATTTCCAGCTTGGTCTCACCGGGGCCACGGCCGCCGATGCCGCCCGTCAATCGGGACATGGCCGTATTTTTCATAACGAGCCGGGGGAGGAGGTATTTCAGTTGGGCAAGCTCCACCTGGAGCTTCCCTTCCCGGGTCTGAGCACGCTGGGCGAAGATATCCAGGATCAGCTGGGTTCGGTCGATGATCTTCAACTGGAGCCGGTCCGCAAGAGTTCGGATCTGTGAAGGATTGAGTTCTTGGTCGAACACCACCATGGTGACCCCTTTCTGAAGGGCCGAAATGGCGAGCTGCTGGAGCTTTCCCTTTCCCAAGGGGAGTTGGCTGCCAAAGCTTCGCCGGTAGGGTTCCGTCCCCACGACTTCCAGCCCGCACGACATGGCCAGGGCGAGCAATTCCCTATGAGATTCCTGTTTCAGGTGCCTCGGCATATCGCCGTCGTGCATCAGGATTGCGCGTTCCGAACCCGGTTTTGTCCTTCGGATTCCATCAAAGAGAGACAGCTCGGTCTCCAGCGCATGGATCCGGTCCAGACAGGCGATGTCCATGCGATCGGGCCGTAAAGGATGCAGGAAGCCGTAAGGCTTTTCTTCGGGGCCTTTGGGCAGGATATGGGCAGCGTGGACGAGACCGGGCTCCCCGTCTTCGGAGACCGTTACTGCGGCCATGAAATCGAGGGTAAGCAGGCAAAGGTCGGTGAGGTCGTCTTCGGTCAGTGTCTCTTCCGCAAGATGCGTGTGAACACATCGCACGCCGTTGAGGCGCCCGGAGGCCGAACGGTATCCGGTCAAATCAGGGATGACGATTTTCTGGTAGTCTCCCACTATCACGTGGGTCACTCGACCCGTCCGGTCGATGAGCAGACCGATCTGTCGCCGCATTTCACGGGAAAGCCGGCTGATTTCGCGAAGGAGCTGAAGGCTGATCAGGTGCTGGATGGGTACGCGGCGGCGGTACAAGGCTTCAAGTCCACGGGTCTGATCGGCCTTGAGCCCTCCGGTATTTCCGAAAAGACGCTTCATCCCATGTTGTCGGGCGCCAGATTTTCAAAACGGGTGTACGCCGCCCTGAAAGTCAGCGGGACTACGCCGGTGGGTCCATTTCTCTGCTTGGACAGCAGCAGTTCGGCTTTCCCTTTGTTGGGATTGTTCTCGTCTTTGTTGTATGCCTCATCCCGATAGATGAAGGCAACCACATCCGCATCCTGCTCCAGCGCCCCGGACTCCCGAAGGTCCGCCAGTTGCGGTCTCTTGTCTACTCGATCCTCCAGCTTCCGGTTCAACTGGGAAATCGCCAAAACCGGCAGTTCGAGCTCTTTGGCCAGAGCCTTGAAGGATCGGGATATTTCGGAAATTTCCAGATCCCGCCGTTCGGCCATATAATGGCTTCTCATGAGCTGAATATAGTCAATGACGATCAGACCGAGATTGACCTCCATCTTGAGCCGTCGCGCCTTGGCCCGGATCTCCAGAACCGAGATGTTGGGGGTGTCGTCGATGTAAACAGGGGATTCAGAGAGGACACCGGCGGCATCCGTGAGGTTGACCCAGTCTTCCTTACTGAAAAACCCGCTCCGCAGGCGCGATGAATCGATCCTCGCTTCGGAGCACAGCATGCGCATGGCGAGTTGCTCCTTGGACATCTCCAGCGAAAAGATGGCGGAAGCGACCTTGGCCTCCACCGCTGCATTTCGGGCAATATTCAACGCCAGGGCGGTCTTTCCCATGCTCGGTCGTCCCGCCACGATAATAAGATCTGATTTTTGCAGCCCGGAAGTGAGGTTGTCAAAGAGGGTGAACCCGGTTGGGACGCCGGTGATCAGCGCCTTGTTCCCCTGCCGCTCCTCCAGGGCGTCGATGCTTTTATCAATGAGTGAGCGAATAGGATAAAAGGACTGCCGGTGTCGCTTCTCGGATACTTCAAAAACCGCTCTCTCGGCAAAATCAAGGATCTCCTCAACACTTCCCAGGTCTTCAAGGCATCGCTTCGAGACGGCATTGGCCTTTTCAATGAGCCGTCTCAAGATCGCCTTGTCATGGATGATCTTGGCATAATGGGCCGCATTGACCGCCAGGGGAACGGTATCCACGAGGCGGGCCAAAAAGACGGCGCCTCCCACTTCCTCGAGATGTCCTTTTTCCCTGAGTCTGTTGGACAATGTGACCAGATCGACGGGTTCGTCCTTATTGAACAGCTCTACGACGGCTGAAAAGATCTTTTCATGGGCCAATCGATAGAAATCCTTAGGGGAAAGGATCTCCAGGACATCCAACAGCGCTGTGTTATCGATGAGGATGGCGCTGAGTATGGACTCCTCAGCCTCAATGCTGTGAGGAGGAACGTGGTATAGTGCGGGGTCTTTCTTGGGCCTTTTTGGGGATTCAGTCATCGGAATTGCTTAAGGGGAAAAAGGACATGGGCTGGATCAATACTGGCCCGTTTCCAACTTCCGGCAAAGGAATTCCACCTGTTGCTGGATCTGCTGGTTTTCTTTTACGCCCCGTTCAATGAGATTCACCGAATGAATGGCCGTGGCGTGATACCGATTAAAGCTTTTTCCGATTTCCTGGAGGGTTGCATCCGTGTACTTCCGAGTGAGGTACATGGCGATCTGCCTCGGACGGACGACGATCTGTTTCCGGGAACGGGAGGTCAATTCATCCGGGGAGATCCGGTATTGTTTGCAGATGAGCCGCTTGATGGCATCCACCGTGATGTTTCTCCGGTGCTGAACCATATTCTTGACCACGCTTCCCGCAAGGTTCAAATCCAAAGGTGCACACAGCAATGAAGCCTTGGCCATCACACCGGACAGGCCGCTTTCCAGTTGCCGGACATCGTCGGTGAGTTCGCTGGCCAGATATTGGATGATATCATCGCAGATCTGATATCCATTGAATCTGACCTTCTGTTTTAATATTTTAATCCGAGTCGCGTAATCCGGGGCTTCGATGTTGGAAATCAAACTGGAGCAAAGCCTGGATTTCAGCTTATCGTTGATCTTTGGAATGTCCGAAGGCAAATGGCAACTGGTGAAGATAATCTTTTTATCTACGCCCAATAAGTCTTCCAGGATAAAATTTAATTCGATCTGTGTCCGATTTTTCCCGGAAAGCAAATGGATGTCTTCAAGGAGGAGCACATCGCATCGGCTTCGGTATTTTTCTTTAAACGCATCGATGGTCCCGGACTTGAAGGCATGAATCATTTCCAGGGCAAAATCCTCCGCCGTGACATAATAAACCCGCTCGTTGGGAAAATTAGACAGAACATGGTGTCCCACAGCCTGAGAAAGGTGACTTTTCCCCAAACCCGGCTTGGCCATCAACAGAAGCGCACTCTGCTGGGACTTTTTGGAGCATGCCAAAGAAAGGGCTGCCGAATAAGCAAAATCATTGCCGGTTCCCACTACAAACTGGTCGAAGGTGAAGTCCGATCGGAGAGTCTTGCCGTTATGGGGCATGGGATGGATGTTGGGAAGGGGAATCTGATTATCCTCCAAAGGATCCTTCTGCCCCTTTTTGTGCCCGTTGGATTCGGAAATCTCAAAAACAACCTGATTTTCAAATCCCAGCACCTCCCGGATTTCCGACGTGATCAAATCCCCATAATGGGTCATCATCCGTTTCATTGAAAAGGCGTTGGGACTTTGAAGAACGATCTGGGGGCCTGTTTCCGGTTTTTGAACGACCGGCTCGATCCACATCCGATAACAATGAGCCGGGATCCGGTCTTGAATCCTGCTTTTTACCTGGTCCCAGATCGTTTCCAATGCATCCATATTACAAATAAAAGTCCCATTCCCGATTGAGTTCGTGAAAACGATGCGCTGAAAAACCGTATCCGCCGATTGCCGATTGCGTGGGAGATATATTCGGAGTTTCGGGTCTGCGTCGATGACAGGGTTCCTTCTATGGTAAGAGGGCAATGCTGTCAAATCGAATGGTTTGGGTTTTTCATGAACTTCTTAACAGATTGTTAACATTTCACAACTAATTGTTATTATTTAATTATTGTATACTTAAGAGCCAACTGCCCTAAAAGATGATGCTTTTTTTGCCGGGGGTTTCTCCAAGCATTTTGGACACATCCATGACCGTCTCTCAAATATGCCCAATCCGGCTTTGAAAAAAAATCTTTCAATTGCTCTATTTTTCTTTGATTTTTGAAAAATTTCATATACCGACATCCGGCTCGCTTGGAAAAAATCATTTAAAGAAAAGATTAATTTCGGTTTTCGTTTGAAAGGCGTGACAACCCCTTGTAAGGTGTCGCAAATGGTTGTGCTCCAGGCTTGCCTGCATCCCTGAATAATACAGACAGACCCCTTGAATGCCCGAAAAATCGTTCTTATCGTGATGCTCGGTTTTACTCAGGCGGACAAATCGCAATGAAAGCAAAATTCGATACACGACCTATTATTGTAGTTACCATGGGAGACCCTGTGGGAATCGGCCCCGAGATCGTTGTCAAAGCCATGGCCCGGAACAATTTTAATCATTTCTGCAAGCCCGTCATCCTGGGGGATCCCTTACGGTTGGAGGCTGCAAAAAAATGCGTGGGGATTTCCCCGGAAATCCGCGTGATCAACGATCCGAGCCAAGGACATTATAATGGCTCCTGCATCCACGTGATCCCTATCAGCCATCTGAACCCGGAGAAAACCCGGTGGGGAAAGCCGACTCGATCCACGGCCGCCGCCGCAATCCGATATATCACCACGGCCGTAGATATGGTGCAACGGAAGGAAGCTTCCGCCATGGTGACCTGTCCGATTCATAAAAATGCCTTCCGCCTGATGGGGCTGCCGTATGCCGGCCATACGGAACTCATTGCCGAACGGACCGGATCTTCCGATTTCATCATGATGATGGCCGGAAGCAAATTGAGAGTCGCCCTGGTTACCATCCATGAACCCCTCCGGGAAGTCCCCGGCCTCATAACACCGGAACGGGTCATTCGCACCATCGTTTTAACCGCGCAAGGTCTCACGGAGCGCTTCGGTGTGCACAAACCCCGCCTGGCCGTTTCCGGACTAAACCCGCATGCAGGAGAGAACGGCCGGTTCGGGGATGAAGAAAAGCGGATCCTGAAGCCGGCCATCCGCCGAACCCTCCGGAAAGGGTATCGGGTGGAAGGCCCCTATCCTCCTGATACCGTGTTTTACCGGGCCCTCACGGGAGCCTTTGATGCGGTGATCGCCCTGTATCATGACCAGGGCCTGATCCCTTTCAAGCTCGTCCATTTCAACGACGGCGTCAACACCACTTTAGGCCTTCCTCTGATCCGGACCTCCGTCGATCATGGTACGGCTTATGACATCGCCGGAACCGGAAAAGCAGACCCGGGAAGCCTTGCAGCCGCCTTACGGATGGCTGCAGATCAGGTGCTTCACCGACGCAGGACGCTTTCATAGGTGTCATCCGGGGATTCAGAAATGATCACCGATCAGATCATCATCCGAGGTGCGCGGCAGCACAACCTGAAAAACATCGACGTTTCCATCCCAAGGAATAAGCTGGTTGTCATCACCGGCCTATCCGGATCCGGTAAATCGACGCTGGCTTTTGATACCCTTTATGCAGAAGGTCAACGCCGGTACGTGGAATCCCTTTCCACATATGCCCGTCAGTTTTTGGAGCGAATGGAAAAACCGGACGTAGATAGCATCGAAGGGCTTTCTCCGGCTATCGCCATTGAACAAAAATCCGCCGGCCATAACCCTCGATCCACAGTAGGGACCGTCACGGAAATTTATGACTACCTCCGCCTGTTGTTCGCGAGGGTTGGCACGCCTTATTGCTATCAGTGCCATCGTCCTATCACCTCCCAGTCCATCGACCAGATCGTGGACCAGATCCTCTCCCTGCCTCAGGGGACCCGAACCCTAATCCTGGCACCGTTAGTCAATCAGCAAAAGGGATCTCACGAGAAACTCTTTAAGAAGCTCATCAAGGAGGGTTTTGCCAGGGTCCGCGTCGATGGGATGTTATATGAAATTGAAGAGGTCCCTGCGCTGGTGAAAAACAAGAAGCACGATATCCAAGTCGTCGTGGATCGTCTCCAGGTCAAAGATGGCCTCAAGAGCCGTTTGGCCGATTCCCTGGAGCTGGCCATGGCCCAATCGGATGGGGTGGTCGTTGTGGACGTTGTGGGGAAAGAGCCTATTCTGTTCAGCGAAAAAGCAGCATGTATCCACTGCGGTATCAGCTACCCCGAACTCACACCGGCAAGCTTCTCCTTCAATTCCCCCCAGGGAGCCTGTCCGAAATGCGACGGGATGGGCACCATCACCGAATTCGATCCAGGTTTGATCGTACCCAACCCGAGCCTTTCTCTGAGGGAGGGGGCGGTGGCTCCCTGGGCTAACCGCAATTCGGTCTATTTCGCTGAATTCCTCGAGGCTCTGACGCAACATTACCGCGTGGATATTTTTACACCCTTCAAGGACCTTCCGGAACCCTTCAAACAGGCCCTATATTATGGTTCTGGAGATGATGTCATCACTTTCTATTTCGAGCGTGACAACCGACGATACACTTACCAGAGGCCCTTTGAAGGGATAATTCCCAATCTTCAGCGACGTTACATGGAAACCGACTCCCACCAGATGCGGGAGGAGATTCAGCAGTATATGAACTTTCAGTCGTGCCCCGAATGCCGCGGGACGCGACTGAGGCCCGAAAGCCGAAGCGTTCGGGTAGGGGATAAAACCATATCCGAGGCCACCGCCTTTTCCGTTGAAAGGGCCAAGGCTTTTTTCCTGGATCTGAAGCTTGTCGGGAAGCGCAGGATCATCGCTGAACGGATTCTCAAGGAGATCGTGGATCGGCTTGGATTTTTGGAAAACGTGGGACTGGGCTACCTGACTCTGGATCGCTCGGCCAACACCCTGTCCGGCGGGGAGAGCCAGCGGATCCGGCTGGCCACCCAAATCGGATCCAAGCTGACCGGTGTCCTTTATGTCCTGGACGAACCGAGCATCGGACTTCATCAACGGGATAACCGGCGTCTTCTAGACACGCTCATGACGATGCGGGACATCGGCAACACCATTCTTGTGGTCGAACACGACGAGGAAACCATCCGACAGGCGGATCACGTCATCGACATGGGACCCGGGGCCGGCATCCATGGCGGCGAGGTCGTCTTTTCCGGGAACCCGGAAGCGTTAGCCGCCGACTCCCGTTCCCTGACCGGGCAGTATCTGTCAGGGGCAAAAAAAATTGAGGTTCCTAAATACCGGCGTAAAGGGCATGGAACCCAACTCATCGTCGAAAAAGCCTCCCAAAACAACCTCAAGCATCTCACCGTAAGCTTCCCTCTCGGCTGTCTGATCTGTGTCACCGGTGTTTCCGGATCCGGGAAATCGACCCTTGTCCTGGAGACTCTTTATCGCGCCCTGTCCCAAAAGCTTTATCGCGTAAGGATTCCGGCAGGCGCTCATGAACGGATCATCGGCATTGAACATATGGACAAGGTGATCCACATCGATCAGTCCCCCATCGGACGGACGCCCCGATCAAATTCGGGCACATATACCGGAGTCTTTACCTTTATCCGGGAACTTTTTTCCAAAACTCCCGACTCCCGGGCTAGGGGCTATAAAGCCGGCCGTTTTAGTTTCAACGTGAAAGGGGGACGGTGCGAGGCCTGCACCGGAGACGGCATCATTAAAATCGAGATGCACTTCCTGCCGGATATTTACGTTCCCTGCGACGTGTGCCGAGGAAAACGATACAACCGGGAAACCCTCGAGATCCGTTACAAAGGAAAGAACATCACCGACGTATTGGAGATGACCGTGAACCAGGCGTTGCAGTTTTTCGCAAATATCTCCGCCATCCGTTCAAAATTGCAGACGCTTATGGACGTGGGGCTGGGGTATATCCGATTGGGTCAGCCGGCCACCACCCTTTCCGGTGGAGAGGCCCAGAGGGTCAAGCTGTCCCGGGAACTGAGCAAGAGGGGTACCGGGAAGACCATCTATTTTCTGGATGAACCCACCACCGGACTTCACATGGACGACATCCGTAAGCTTTTAGCCGTGCTCAATCGCCTAGTGGATGCCGGGAACACCGTTGTCGTCATCGAGCATAACCTGGATGTCATCAAGTCTGCCGATTACATCATCGACTTGGGACCCGAAGGGGGGGATGCGGGAGGTCAATTAGTGGGTTGCGGGACACCCGAAGCCGTCGCCGGCCTCGCCCACTCCTACACCGGGCAGTTTCTTAAAAAGGTCCTTCCCGCCTTATACCGCTGAATCCGAAAGGGAACCATCGGCGAAAAACAAAAAGGGGACCGACCCCTCAAAGAAGGATTCGGCCCCCTTTGTTTCTTAGGCGAAATTAATGGGCGGCAAAAATCTTCGCGATCGCCGCTGCCTGAGGATGCGCATAAATGAGAATCAGCGCGATGACGAGCGCATAAATACACAACGACTCGATCATGGCCAGGCCGATCAGCATGGTGACGGTCACCTTACCGGAGGATTCCGGGTTCCTCGCAATCCCCTCAACGGCCGCGCGCAGTCCGAGGCCCTGAGCAATGCCGCAGAAAGATGCCGCAATAGTGATCCCGAAACCCGCCGCTGTCACACTTGCGATAAAAAATTTCAATGCTTCTGCTTCCATCCGTTCTCTACCTCCTTTTTAAGTATGGTTTCTGGGCTTCTTCCATAACCCATTTCCGCTTATGAAAACTCTTGTCCTCCGGCGCAGGTCTGTTGCTCCCCGGTGTTACCGCAGGATGAAATCCTCCGGACCGGTTCATGCATCAGTGCGCATGCTCCATGGCGCCGGTAAAATACATGATGGACAAAAGAAAGAAAACAAAGGCCTGTACCAGCGCCACGAAAATCCCCAGCCCCATGATGGGAAGCGGCGCAAAGAACGCCCCAGCAAGTGCAAATAAAATGGCCAGGACCAGCTCGTGACCCATCATATTTCCGAAAAGACGGAAGGTCAGAGAAAGGATCCGTGCCAGGTGGCCGATGAGTTCAATGGGGAAGATGATAGGGATCATCCACCATACCGGTCCCAAAAAGTGCTTGATATACTTGGCGCCGTGATACTTGATGCCTATGATATGTGTGAAAATAACCACGGTCAGCGCACAGGAAGCCGTGGTGTTGAGGCTAGCGGTAGGCGGAAAAAAGCCGGGAACTAAACCGATCAGGTTACAGGTGAAAATGTAAATGAAAACCGTAGCGATGATGGGCAAGAGCCATCGTCCCTCCTCGCCGGTGATATCCACCATGAAGTCCTCAATGCCCGCAATAATGACCTCGAAAAAGTTTTGCCCTTTGGAGGGGATCATGCTAACGCCCTTTGCCGCCAGGGCTCCGGCGATGATGAGAATGGCCATCACCACCCAGGAATAGATTACATGGGGATACGCATGGGCGAAATGACCCAGTCCGACAGCCTCAAACAGTTTGACGAAAAAGAGATAGGGATGCTCCACGTTACGTTGCCTCCTTGAAAATAAGATGTTTCAGCTCCATAAGCGTTGCAAACAGGATGCTTAAAACAACAACGGAAAGCCCGAGGATCAAGCCCAACGGATCCACGTGCTTTCCTGAGATCAGCCAGAAGATGATCAGGCCGCTGACGGCAAACCGGGCGTAATATTTGGTAATGACGACATGATGAGAAGAAAGATGGGGGGGCGAAAGCGCGCTTTTGAGGGTGCGATAAAGCAGATGAAAATTGACCGTTACGATAAGTCCTCCCAAAATCAGGCCTAGGGCAAAGCGCGAAGATGCCAATAGGAGCCCCAACATTGAAATGAGGCCCAAAAGCACCCAGTTGGAACGGGTGATACAGATCAGGATGCGTTTCTGAATTTTCACGGCACCTCTATAATTCGCATACAGGGCACACTTAAAACCAAAGATCGGTTCAACCATCCGAACCCGAAAGTCGATCCGATTTCATACCCGTCCGCTCTTTTTCATGGCCAGCCCGATGTTTCTGAAGGCCGCCGCGATTCCCAGCGCTAAAAATATAAAGGTCAACCAGGGACCAGACTGAAAGCGCCGGTCCAAATAGACCCCGATAGCCAGCCCGATAACGATGGACAGGGCAATTTGGAATCCCAAGCTGCTGTAATAAGTAAGATCTCTGATCCAACGCCGGGTTTCCAGATTCATTTCAACGAACGGTCCTTGTGTCGGTTAAAACCCAAACCGTATAAGGCTACGGCTTTTACCATGGCTTCCATGTCAAGTCAATCCTAAAAATGAAAATTTTTATCCCCCGGCCCATTCTGCATCCTAACCCCATCCCTTAATCCCAGCCAAGGGTTTCGGCGTCAAAAACCGGCCCATCGGAGCAGACATGTAGGTATCGGTCTTTCATTTTTCCCTCCACAGCACACCCTAGACAGGCACCGATGCCACAAGCCATCAGAGCCTCGATGGAAATCTGACAGGGCGCACTCATGAGCCGTGCCATCTGCACGACGCACCGGAGCATCGCTTCGGGTCCGCAAGCATAGATGATATCCGGCGGGAAAGTCTGCGCCAGTTCCTGGACAGGGTAAGTGACCAGGCAATGATCCCCGGCGCTTCCGTCGTCCGTGGTGACGTGGAGTTTGACTCCCATCTCCGTCAACTCCTCCCGGCACAGCAATTCCTCCTGGCCCTTCGCACCGAGGAAAAAATCACAGCTTTTCGGATCCATCCCATTTTTCAGCATCGTTTCCAGAAGGAAGATCAGCGGCGCCACGCCGATGCCGCCGGCCACAATCATGAGACGGCAAGCGCCCTTCGGCAACACGAATCCTCGACCCAGGGGACCCACCATGCGGACCATTTCCCCTTCCCGGATCCGCATCATCTTTCGGGTCATCGCCCCCACCACGCGGTACAGGATCTGAATTTTCACATCCCCTTGGCCGCTGACTTTGACCCGATGGATGGAAAAGGGCCGGGGAAGCAGGGGACTCTCTCCGTCCGGAATATGCATCATGATAAACTGACCCGGAACGGCGCTGATATAAGAAGGATCGCATGCCAGCGTCATTTTGAAGCACTCCGGACTGATCGCTTCATGATGGAGTATGGCTGACTTTTCCAGAATCATCGCATAGCTTCCTCAAACGGTGCAAAGTCCGATGACGCTGGCAAACCGGCCGGTGGTTTTTCTGCTGCGATAAGAGAAAAACAGGTCGGTCCGGCACCGGGTGCACAAACCGCTGGTGTGCACGTTGTTTCCTGAAAGCCCTTCATCGATGAGTTGGTCCCGGGTGATGGACCAAAAATCAAAAAAGTTGCGGCGGTTTTTGTAAATCCAGAAGGATGGCGGGATTTCTTCCATATAATTCGTGAATTCGGCGCAGCAGGGCCCTAGAGAGGGACCGATGCAGGCGATGATGCTTTCCGGTCGACAGCCGAATGTATCGCTCATGGACCGCACGGTTTTTCCCACAATCCCTCGAATACTCCCCCGCCAACCGGCATGGACGTTGGCGATCACCTGATGCATCGGGTCATATAGGAAAATCGGTTGGCAGTCAGCCACCTGGACCACAA
>PCSF01000104.1:0-5033 GCA_002771315.1 Desulfobacterales bacterium CG23_combo_of_CG06-09_8_20_14_all_52_9
AGCCGTCAAACGACAGGCCGAATCGCTTTTCAAAATCTTTCACGGCGATGCCCTCCCGCCTTCTGAGCCCCAAATAGACGGCCTCCATCTGCTGCTGGATCGTGGAGAGCGTCTCTTCACCTCCCACGGGCCGCATGTCCGACCTTGTTTCCTCCAAGTATCCATCGATGTCCCTGATATTCCACCATCGCTTGTTTTCTCGAAATGAGTGGGCGCCGGGTCCCAGTCCCGCATAGGAAGCGAATATCCAATATTTCTGGTTATGCCTGGATCGGTTGAAACCCGAGATGCCTTCTCCCATTCGGGCAAAATTGGAAACCTCGTAATGCTCAAACCCATGATCCTCCAAGTAGCCAGACGTTGTCAGAAACAGGTCCGCTTGCCGCACCTGGGGCAGCGGCTCAACTTCTCCGGACTCCCGCCGGGTGTAAAGAACCGTTCCCGGCTCATAGGAAAGCAGGTAACAGGACAGGTGACTCGGGTTCAAGTCCACGGCTTTTTTCAAATCCGCAAGCCATACTTGTTCCGTCTGATCGGGAAGACCATAGATCAGGTCGATGCCGATATTCGTAAACCCGGCCCGGCCGGCCCCTTCTATTGCCGCCACAGCCTCGGCGTCTGTATGGATGCGCCCCAGAAACGCCAGGTTTCGAGGATTAAAGGACTGGACGCCGATGTTGATCCGGTTGATTCCGGCCATCCGATACGCTTCAAGGCTCTTAGGATCCACGGTACCGGGATTGACTTCCAGCGTAACCTCTGTATCGCTTGAAAATCGGAACCGGTTTCTGGCTTTTTCCAGGATCCCTCCGATCTCATGAGATGAAAGCAAGGAAGGGGTCCCGCCTCCAAAATAAATGGAATCAAAGGTAAGATCGACCCAATCCTTTGAAACGATCTCCACTTCGCTGAAAACCGACCGGAGATAGGCCGGTTTCAGCTCAAGGTCGGTGACGGAATAAAAATCGCAATATGGGCATTTTTTAAGGCAAAAAGGAACATGGATGTAAAGACCTGCAAGGTCTGCCGCCGCAGCCTTAAGGGCTTGCATGAGCCAACCGTCGGATAAGGCGGTCACTTTGAGACCCAAGTTATAATCTGGGCTCCTGGCCCATGGCCACTCCGAGTTCAAGGGCCTGGGTGTTGATTTCCAGAAAGCTGGGCGGAATGCGATCTTTAAGCGCCTTCAGAATGGATTCGGATTTGATGACCTGAGTGAGTCCCACCACAACCCCCAGCATGCAGATATTGAAAACGATGGGCTTACCTATTTTTTCCATGACCTTTTGATACATGGGAAGCTCGATTTGCCGGGCATCAACTTTTCGCTCAATTTTGACGTACCGGATATCGGTGATGAGCAGCCCTCCGGGACGAATGATGGCATAAAATTTATTATAGGCTTCCTGCGTCAGACAGACCAGAACATTAGGCTCATTGGCCTTGGGGAAATGGATCTCGCTATCCCAGATGATGACATCGGTTCGTGTGGCGCCCCCTCGGGCCTCCGGCCCGTAGGACTGGGACTGGACAGCCATCAGGTCCTCATAGAGCACCGCGGCTTCGGCCAGGATAATGGCCGCGGTGATCACCCCCTGACCCCCTGAACCGGAAAAGACCATCCTGCATCGATTCATGCCGCAAATTTCCTCATTTGCCTTTGGTTTTGGCCCGTTCAATGATTTTATCGTATTCCCGGCAGTATTCCGGCCTCTCCTTCTGGACAAATATGCCGCGCTCGATAAGATCCGGGTTTTCCTTTTTCGCTTTAGAACCTAAGGGCGTGGTGTGATCCCTGTAATAGGCCATCATTTCCACGGCGCTTCCCATCTTGTTTTTTCTCCCGAAATAGGTGGGGCACTGGGACAGAATCTCCACCACTGAAAAACCTTCATGCAGGATGGCTTTCTTAAGAACATCGATCATCTGCTGCACATGGTAGGTGGTGGCGCGCGCCACGAAGGTGGCCCCGGCGGCGATGGAAAGCTCGACCACATCGAAGTCATAGTCGATGTTCGTGTAAGGCGCGGTGGTGGCCAGGGTGCCGTATCCGGACAAAGGACTGTATTGTCCGCCGGTCATCCCGTAAATCCGGTTGTTCATAATGATGGCCGTCATCTCGATATTGCGCCGGGCCGCATGGATAAAATGATTCCCTCCGATGGCCAAGGCGTCCCCATCCCCCATGGGGACAATGATATTGAGTCCCGGGAGCCCCATCTTGACGCCCGTGGCAAAGGCCAGAGCCCGGCCGTGGAGGGTGTGCAAGGTGTGAAAATCGAGGTACCCCGATATTCGGGAGGAGCAACCGATGCCCGAAACCATGACGATTTCGTTTTTGCTCAGGCCCAGATCCTCAATGGCCCGAATCAGGGCGTTCATGACGATCCCGTGGCCGCAACCCGGACACCACATATGGGGGAAAAAGCGTTCCCGAATGTAATCTTTGACCGGCATCCTTCTAAACCCCTCTTCCCTGGATCACCCGGAGGATGTTACGGATATCCGTGGGCGTAATGAGTGATCCGTCGATTCGATTGGCCAAAAAAACCTTTTCCGGATCGTCCACCGCCAGTTTGACGGTCTGCAGGATCTGCCCCATGTTCATCTCCACCACCAGAACGATCTCCGGAGTCTTGCAGCGGTCGCGGATCAGATCGATAGGAAACGGCCACAAGGTCTGAAGCTCCAGAAGCCCGACCCTTTCTCCTCGGGGCCGTCGGTTTTGGACGACATGCAACGCACTTCTCGCCGAGGATCCGTAGGAAATGAGCAGGACCTGGGCGTCATCCACAAAATATTCCTTGCACCGGGCGATTCGATTTGTGTTGTTATTGATCTTATCGATGAGATGTCGCAACAATCCCTGGACTACGCCGGGATTATTCGACGGAAACCCCCACATGTCATGGAACAGCCCCGTCACATTGTAGCGGTGCACCCCGCCGAAGTCCGACATGGGAAGACGGCCATCCTCCCGGGGAAGATACGGATGATAATCGACACCTTCCGGCACGGAGGTCCGCAGCCGTTCGAGCAGGGGGATCTCGTCTTTTTCGGGCAGAATCAGACGCTCCCGCATGTGCCCTACCACCTCGTCGAAAAGGAGGATCACCGGGGTCCGGTAAGTTTCCGCCAGGTTGAAGGCCTCCACGGTCATGAGGAAAACGTCCTGATGATTGGAAGCGGTGAGGGCGATCACGGCGTGATCGCCATGGGTTCCCCACCGGGCCTGGTTGATGTCCCCTTGAGAAACACTGGTGGGAAGCCCGGTGGACGGTCCCCCCCGCTGGACGTTTACGATCACACAGGGAATCTCCGTCATGATGGCATATCCCAGGGCCTCTTGCATCAGGGAGAACCCCGGACCGCTTGTGGCCGTCATCACCTTGTGGCCGGTCAGTGACGCTCCGATAATGGCGCACATGGAGGCGATTTCGTCTTCCATCTGGATAAACTTGCCGCCTTGCTGCGGAAGCCGGTGGGACAGATGCTCGGCGATCTCCGTGGAGGGGGTGATCGGGTATCCGGCGAAAAAGTCGAGACCGGCGTAAAGCGCCCCTTCGACACAGGCTTCGTTTCCCTGGACAAACTTGATGTTCTTCTTCATTCGGAAACCTCCGGCTCCGCAACCACTTCGATGGCGAGGTCCGGGCACCTGAGTTCACAAAGTCGGCAACAGATACAGTCCTGCGGACGCACAACACTGACTTTGTCCTGTGCATTCAGTTCCAGCACCGACTTCGGGCAAAATGCCACGCAAATCCCGCACCCTTTGCACCAGTCTGTCTGGATGCGATGTTCTTTTAATTTCGCCTTGGCCATCTATATCCTTTTATTCCTTAAAACCGTTCTTCTTTCTGCTTTTCATCACCCGAATACCGGCTAAAAAGTTGGGCTACCCTACCACGTCCCGAAGCTGTTTTCAATCGGCGGCTTTCAGAATCTTCCTTACGACATACGGCAGGATTCCGCCATGCAGGAAATAGTCCACCTCAATGGGCGTATCGAGCCGAGCGATGACCGGAAACCGAAGCATCGATCCGTCTTCTTTCACCGCCGTTACCTCGAGTCTCTTCCGGGGCTGAACCGATGCGATTCCCCGGATGGAAACGATTTCGGATCCGCAAAGCTTCAGCGCTTCGAGTGCCCCTTTTTCGGTAAAAACAAGCGGCAAGATCCCCATCCCCACCAGGTTGCTCCTATGGATCCGCTCGAAGGATTCAGCAATTACGGCTCGAACACCCAGAAGCCGGGTCCCTTTGGCCGCCCAATCCCGGGATGAGCCGGTCCCGTATTCTTTCCCGGCTAAAACCACCAGGGGAATCCCTTCCTTTTTATAAGCGCAAGCGGCATCGAAGACAGCCATCTCTTTTTTTCCCGGAAACTTGAGGGTAAAGCTCCCTTCCTTGGGCGCCACCAGCTTGTTCTTGATCCGGATATTGCCGAATGTCCCCCGTATCATCACCTCATGATTCCCCCTGCGGGCTCCATAGGAGTTGAAATCCACGGGGGAAACGCCTTGATCCATGAGGTATCGGCCGGCCGGAGAACTGCTGGGAATCGCGCCGGCCGGAGAAATATGGTCGGTAGTCACCGAATCCCCGAGGTACAATAGCACCCGAGCGTCATCGATGTCCTTTGAATCTTCCCTCTCCATCCTGAACCCTTCGAAATATGGCGGCTCTTTTATATAGGTCGATCCTTGGGCCCACGGGAATGTGGTGCTCTTTCCCGCCGACATCTCCTTCCAGAACGTATCTCCCTTAAAAACCCGTCGATAGGTCTTTTGAAAAAATCGCCTCTTGACGTGGCGTTCGATGAGCCGTTGCACCATTTCTTTGGAAGGCCAGATGTCTTTCAGGTATACCGGTTCACCGTTGGGATCCAATCCGATGGGCTCTTGGGTCAGATCGATATCGATCTTCCCGGCAAGTGCGAAACAAACGACGAGCATGGGGGAGGCTAAAAAATTGGCCCGCACCTTCTGGTGGATCCGGGCCTCGAAGTTCCGGTTTCCGGAAAGGACCGCG
>PCSF01000104.1:5045-5287 GCA_002771315.1 Desulfobacterales bacterium CG23_combo_of_CG06-09_8_20_14_all_52_9
GTGCACCCGAAACCCGCCACATGGAAGCCCAGACCCTCGAGATACGGGAGAAGTCCGGCGGCCTTCAGGTAATCCTCCACCACCCTGGACCCGGGAGCCAACGAGGTTTTCACCGAGACGGGGATTTTCAGGCCCTTTTCGACTGCGGCCTTGGCCAGGAGACCGGCTCCGATGAGTACCTCCGGATTGGAGGTGTTGGTGCAGCTCGTGATGGCGGCGATAACGACACTTCCGTCTCCAAT
>PCSF01000104.1:5333-17641 GCA_002771315.1 Desulfobacterales bacterium CG23_combo_of_CG06-09_8_20_14_all_52_9
GAAGGACGGCAGTCCGAAGGCCATATGTTTTGGCTCCCCGATTCATCCCGGAAAATAGATAGCTGGGCCGGATCGGTATCCCGTTTATAAGCACATGCCATTAAATCGACAAAAGCGGCCTTCAGGTTTTGGATCTCGATCCGGTCCTGGGGTCTTGCAGGTCCCGCAACAGCGGGGCGCACGGAAGCAAGATCCAGTTCCAGGACCTCCGAATAACGCACCCTGCGCTCCTCCAAGGCAAAAAAGCCGCACGCCCTGGCGTACGCCTCCACGATCCGCGCGTGGTTTTTTCCACGGGTCAAAACGAGATAATCGATGGTCTTTTCGTCGATGGGAAATAAACTGATGGTGGCGCCGCATTCGGGGCTCATGTTGGAGATAGTGGCGCGCTGGGGCACGGTGAGGGTTTTCACTCCCGGCCCGAAATATTCTACGAACTTCTCCACCACTCCTTTTTTTCTCAACATCTCTGTGACGGCAAGAACAAGGTCTGTGGCTGTGGCTCCCGGACCGAGGGCTCCGGAAAGGCGGACTCCGATGACTTCAGGGATGGCCATGAAATAAGGCTGCCCGAGCATTACCCCTTCCGCCTCGATGCCACCTACGCCCCACCCCACCACACCGATGCCGTTGATCATGGTCGTGTGGGAATCGGTCCCCACCAGGGTGTCCGGGAAGGCCAGCAAACCGTCACCCTCCTTTTGAGTCACGACTACTCTTCCCAGGTGTTCGAGGTTGACCTGGTGGCAGATCCCCGAATTGGGGGGGACCACTTTGAAGTTTCCAAAGCTTTTCTGTGCCCACTTCAAGAGGGCGTAGCGCTCCCGATTCCGCTTGTATTCCTTGGCCACGTTCTTTTCCAGGGCGTCGGTGGTGCCGAAATAATCAAGCTGGACAGAGTGATCGATGACAAGCTCTACGGGGATGAGAGGGTTGATCGCTTTGGGGTCTTTCCCCAAGTCTCGGACGGCGTCGCGCATAGCAGCAAGATCCACCACAGCCGGAACCCCGGTGAAATCCTGCATGAGGACCCGGGCCGGATGAAAGGGAATCTCCACCGGGGCATCATACCGACCGGCCCATCGGGCGATCTTTTCAAAGTCCGCATCGGTCACCACGGTTCCGTCAAGATGCCGAAGCAGGTTCTCGCATAATATTCGGATGGAAAAAGGCAATTCGGAGATATGACCGATCCCCTTTTCTTCCAGCGCCAAGACATTATAGCAGCGTATAGATGCTCCGTTGACTCGGATCGTTCTGACGAACTCGTTTTTATTCAATACCGCCACCTACCTCATACCCGTAATGATTCTTCCTACAAATCCACTTGCACTTTCGGCATCCCAAATTTGATGAAATCGTAAAAACTCAAAATTGGGATGGCACGGTAGGGGCGCAACATTTTGCGCCCGTACAGGGGTCGAAAGATTTTTCGCCCCTACTGAGGCGATCTACGCCGAATCCGGTGTGACAAGGTAACGTCCGGCGGGCATTTTATCCGTTCATTTCCCGTCCAGGGAATTTCTGACGGCGCAAAGAAGCTCGACCACCCGATAGGGCTTATCGACAAAGGCCTTCACCCCGGAAGCCATCCCTTTGTTGTGGCGCTCATCCTCTAAAAACCCGCTGGCCACGACGATCTTGACATTGGGATTGATTTGGATCAGCTCCTGGTGACACTTGAATCCACCCATACCCGGCATATTCAAATCCAAAATCACTAAATCGATCTGGCCGATTTTCTCCCGGTAAAGGGCAACCGCCTGCTCCCCGCTATCGGCTTCCCATACACGGTATCCAAAGCGTCGAAGCATCGCCTTTCCGATTTCCCTGAGGGAAGCCTCGTCATCCACCAAAAGGAGGGTCTCGTTTCCTCCGGGAATCTTTTCCCCGGCCTTGTTCGTCCCGGCTGCTTTCGAAGCGCTATTTACCAAAGCGATGGCGGGAAGATAGATATCGAATCGGGTACCCTGATTCGGCTCACTTCGGCAGGTAATGTATCCTCGGTGATTTTTCACGATGCCGTAAACCACGGCCAGCCCGAGGCCCGTCCCTTTGCCGGTTTCCTTAGTGGTGAAAAACGGCTCAAAAACCCGGTCCATGATCCATTTTTCCATACCGCACCCGGTATCTTCGATGGAAAGCCACACATACCGTCCGGGAACAGCCCCAATATTTCTTTTGCAGAAGGGCTCGTCCAGAACTGCATTTTGGGTGCGCAGGGTCACTTTTCCCCCTTCCGGCATGGCATCTCTCGCGTTGATGATCAAGTTCATGAAGATCTGTTCTATCTGCACGGCGTCGGCGTTGATCAAATCGAGGGGTCGGGCCAGGTCCGTCTCGATTTGAATCATTTTAGGGATGGTTCTCTCCAAAAGACTGCACGCCCCTTCCACTTCACGATTCATATCCAGCGGTTTGAGTTGAGGGTTCACCTTGCGGCCAAAAAACAAAAGACGCCGGGTGAGTTCACCGGCCCTTCGAACCGCTTTCTCGATGCCCTCCAACCTGCCGCGCTCCGGATCATTCGAACCCTTCTCCATGAGCAGCAGTTGAGTGAACCCGGAGATGGCTTGGAGCAGGTTATTGAAATCATGAGCCACCCCCCCGGCCAGGGTTCCGACGGCCTCCATCTTGTGGGCCTGGAAGAGCTGGGCTTCCAGGCTCTTTTTTTCGCTCACGTCCCTTAAAATGACCAGCATGCCGGCCGGATTTCCTTCGTGGTCATGGTACCTTGACGCACTGATGGAAATGTCCAGGATCCTCCCGTCCTTGGTGAAGCGGCGGGTCTCGAACCCCTGGACCGGCGCGCCATCCTCAATGAGTTTCATAATGCATTTCAGCGTTCTTTCCTTTTCGGATTCCGGAACAAAAGGAATCGGATTCCCTTGCAGTTCTTCCCGGGTCCAGCCGAAGGTCCTTGTAAAACTGGGGCTTAGGTAACTGACGTTTCCCTGCATGTCGTAGATGACGATGGAGTCCGCGGAGGAATGGAGGAGACGCTGATAGATATCGCGGGCGCGCTCGGCCTCCTCGAAGAGTGCACGGTACCGGGATTCGCTTTCCCGCAGCGACTTTTCGGTCTTTCGCAGCTCGGACAGATCCTGATAGATTCCGTAGGACCCCTTCACCTTGCCGTCAAGGATGACCGGGACTCCGAAGAGTTCCACTTCCACGAGACTGCCGTCTTTACGTTTGCGCATCCCCAACGTACGGACAGCCCGGCCGGACAGGGTTACACGGGTAAGCGAAACGACCTCCTGGAAAGACTCCGGCGGTGCTACCAACTCATCAATAAAGGCGCCTTGAATCTCTTCTTCTTGATAGCCGAAAAGCTCTTCAAATGCCCGGTTGCACGAAACCACCCGGTGATTTTCATCCAAGACCACGATGGCCTGGGCATTGAATTCGATCAGGGACTCCAGGCGCTTTTTTTCCCGGGAAAGCTCTTCTTCAGCAAGGCGCTTCTCCTCGATTTCCTCCTTAAGTCTGGTATTTGTCCCCTCCAGCGCGGCGGTCCGTTCTTTTACCTGGTCTTCGAGATTCCGTCGATCGGCATTAGGCAGCAGTGCCCGGTCCACGGATGCATTCAGTAGCGCCTGGGTGGTCACGTCGCTGTTTTTCAGTTTCTCCTCGAACCTGGCGCTGGCGTCAGGGCTCTCCTTGAAGGCTTTTTGTCGCTGATCCTCCGGGTCTTTGGAGCCGATTTCGGGCATCGGAGGCCTCCTTTTGTGTTAGCCGGACCGGACGATATCCCATAAAACGGTTGGAATGCGGAGAGGGGATTTCATTTTTTTCATAGAAAATGATATCGATTTTGTCAACGGACATCCGTACTTTGATGCCGTTTTGTGCGCCACACCCGGCGACCGCTTCGATTCCGGGGAATAAACTGTTTTCAAACCCTTGGGGTGAAACCCCCTGCAGGCGGATCATTTTCTGAAATGATCCGCGATGGCCCGGGCAAACCCCGAGCAGGAGAGTTCCACGGCCCCTTCCATCTGTCGAGCCAGGTCGTAGGTAACCCGTTTTTGTGAAATGGCGCTGCCAAGGCCTTCTCGGACAAGGTCTCCGGCCTCCTTCCATCCCATGTAATCGAGCATGAGAGCCCCTGACAGGATTAGAGAGCCCGGATTCACCTTATCGAGCCCGGCGTATTTCGGAGCAGTCCCATGGGTGGCTTCAAACACCGCGTATCCGTCCCCGATATTGGCCCCAGGCGCCATCCCGAGTCCTCCCACCATGGCAGCCAGTGCGTCGGACATATAGTCTCCGGTCAGGTTCGGCATGGCCAGGACATCGTACTCTTCGGGGCGAAGCAGAATTTGTTGAAACATGGCGTCCGCGATCCGGTCTTTGATGACGATTTTTCCATCTAAGACCATTTGCCCTTGTTCACTCAAGAGGGCTTCTTCCGTTACAGTCACATCGGCGAATTTTTCGCGGGCCAATTCGTATCCCCAGTTGCGAAAGGCTCCCTCGGTGAATTTCATGATGTTTCCCTTGTGCACGAGCGTTACACTGCGTCGCCCATGCTCAAGGGCATATTGAATCGCCATGCCCACCAAACGGCGCGTTCCGAAACGGCTCATGGGTTTGAGCCCTATCCCCGAGCCTGGACGGATTTTTTTCCCCGTCTCTTCTTGAACGAGGGCGATGATTTTTTTGGCAATCGCCGAATCAGCCTCCCATTCCAACCCTGTATAAACATCTTCGGTGTTTTCCCGGAATACGACCATATCCACCTTTTCCGGGTGACGCATGGGGCTGGGTACCCCCGGGATATATTTTACCGGCCGGATGCATGCGAAAAGGTCCATCTCCAGGCGCAGGGCCACGTTAACACTGCGGATCCCCTTTCCAACAGGGGTCGTCAGCGGTCCCTTGATGGCGATACCGTGTTCCCGGATGCTCTGAAGCGTCTCATCCGGGAGGAAACTCCCGGACTCCCGGAAGGCCTTTTCACCTGCCAGCACCTCCTTCCAGCGAATACCCCGTTTTCCTTTATAGGCATGGCCCACGGCCGAATCCAGAACCATACGGGTGGCCTTCCAAATATCCGGACCGGTGCCGTCCCCTTCGATATACGGAATTTCGGGAAAGTCCGGAAACCGGCGACGTACAGACTCTGAATCCGGTGCAGTCTCTTTCTTCATCGATCTTTACTCCTGATCCCATGAACAGGGCCCTTTGGAACCCGAACCAAAAGACCGGCGTTGGGAAGCACGGCCATGGCCCCTTTTCGGTTTTGAATGTATCGTAACGCCTGATTATGCGAAACCTTTTTAACCCCAATGATCCGGCAGGTTTTTTCGTCAAGGTCCGTAATCATGATAATTCTGATCCGGGCGGTTTTAGTCATCATGGAAAGGGCGGTCCCACCGTTTCCCTCGTATCGCATAGAAAGCCTCTCAAATGCTCCGGCAAATCCCTCCATGGAAAAATAAGGTAAGAAGGTGCTGGAGCCCACCCCATCCCGGCACCGGGCCAATGCCACCAGCGTCCCCCCGTCCTCGACGAAAAGAGAGGCGTTCTGAATCGCCTTGTGGCTCTGGATGAAGTTGATGTCCCTGGGATGACCCCCGCATGACGCCAGAACCCACGAATACCTCTTTCCATCGGGGAGTTCGCAATTTCGCGCATGCTCGGCGCAGGCTTTCCGAAAATCGGAAGGACCGGCCCCGAAAATCAGCTCACAAACCTTCCCGTTTCGGTCCAGGATGCCATGGATGGCCATATGGGCTTGAAAAAAGGCTTCATGCTCCTCGAGGTCCTCGGCCAAAGGGTTGCCGTCCAAAACTCCCGGTCGGCAGCCCGGCGCCAATCGCTTCTCGGCCCTATCCAGGAAAAGGGCATGATTGAGATAGACAGCCTCCCGGAACCCCAAACCCGGAAAGATCAGCTTCCGCCCACCCCCATATCCAGCAAAATAATGGTGGGAAATCGCACCGAAAGTTAAAACAAACGTACACTCCAGAAGATCTTTTCGCATCAAAACCGGGATCTTTCGGGATGTTTCACCCAAGAGCGCAAAGGAGTCCGGGTTGCTGCCATCGTGATGGATAAAGGTAAAACGGCGATAGACTTCGCCGTAGGCGACAAAGCTTTCAGCATCACTTTGCCGGGCATGGGTGCTGTAGGCAATGAAAAACCGGATCCGGCCGGAATCGATGCCTCGCTTCTCAAATGCCTCCATCAACCTGGGAAGATAAATCGGATAATTGCACAGGCGTGTTTTATCCGCGACAACGATGCCGACCCGGCTCAGGTCCGGTCTGGCGGAATCTATGGCCTGACCGGCTTGAAGAAAAAAGCGTTCCGGGTCGCACCGGGATTTTGGGTCCCGGACATCGAAAAGAACAACATCACCGGAAAGGTCCCAATCGATGAGGTCGTTGCCGTATCTCAGCGAAATTTTATCCAAGGATTCGGCCTGGCTCAAAGCATGAGGCGGACATCAGTTCAGAGGACCCACGGCGTCTTCCACGGCATCGACGATGGCGCCGCTTCGAACCAGGTCCGTTAACGCGGCGATATCCATCGAAAGGACGCGGTCGATATCCAGATGGCTGACAGTCTCCCGGATGATCCGATAGGCCGTCCGTGTCCCTTTTCCCGGTTTCATGTTGGTGAAAAGATCCATGGCCTGGGCAGCGCACAGCATCTCGATGGCGATGACGTGCTCCACGTTTTTCAAGATCGCCCGGCACTTTCGCGCCGATATGGTCCCCATGGAGACATGGTCCTCCTTGTTGGCCGATGTGGGGATGGAATCCACACATGCCGGATGAGCCAGGACTTTGTTTTCCGAGACCAGGGCCGCGGCCGTGTATTGGGCGATCATAAAGCCGGAATTTAAGCCGCCGTCGGCCACCAGGAAGGCCGGAAGCCCGCTGAGCTGGGGGTTTACCAGCCGTTCCACCCGGCGCTCGGAGATCGCCCCCCACTCGCAGATCCCTATTCCCAAAAAGTCGAGGGCCATGGCCACGGGCTGACCGTGGAAATTACCCCCTAATAGAAATGTTTTATCTTCGGTAAAGATAACGGGATTCCCGGTGAAAGCGTTCATTTCGGTCTCCAGGACCTTCTTCGCGTATGCCGCGGCGTCTTTGCCCGCTCCGTGCACTTGAGGGGAACAGCGCAGTGTGTAGGCGTCCTGAATCCTGCGGCAGTCTTTGTGAGAGGAGATGATTTCACTGTCTTTGGTGATGCGGAGCATGTTGTCGGCCGCCGCTGCCTGGCCGGGATGGGGTCGGACCCGATGGATCCGGGGGTCGAACTCCGTCCGGCTCCCCATCAGGACCTCCAGACTCATAGCCGCCGCGATATCCGCGTTCTTCGCGAGTTTAAGAGCATCGTAAAGGGTCAAGGCGCCGATGGCGGTCATCACCTGGGTGCCGTTTACCAGTGCAAGCCCCTCGCCGGCTTCGAGGGAAATAGGTTTAAGACCGCACCTCGATAAGGCCGTTTTTCCGGACATCCGTTTCCCGCGGTAAACGGCTATCCCCATGCCGATGAGGACCAGGGCAAGGTGAGCCAGAGGGACCAAATCGCCGCTGGCGCCAACCGAACCCTGCGCCGGCACTTCCGGATGGATTCCGCGATTGAGACACTCTATCAACTGGTGGACGGTCTCCAAGCGGATTCCCGCATGTCCCATTGCAAGGTCATGCACCCTCAGGGCCATGACCGCCCTTACCGTTTCGGTGTCCAGGAGTTCCCCTACGCCTGCGGCGTGGCTCATGAGGATGTTTTTTTGAAGTTGCCGGGTATCCTTCAGAGAGATCCTCACATCGCTGAGTACCCCGAATCCCGTGGTCATCCCGTAGATGATCCTCCCCTCGGCAATCCATTGATCCACCAGCCGGCGGGCGGCCCGGATCCGACGAGAGGCCTCTTGGGTCAGCGCCACTTGCGCCCCATTCCGGGTTACCGCAGCCAAGTCTTCCAGGCTAAGGTTTTCACCACCTAAACGTATCTTTTTCGGCATGCACCCTCTTTTATATTTCAAACATCTATTTGCTTTTATTAGTACAATACCGCTGAAAATTCAATCGAAATTACAGAGCCTCATCAGAGAAGGCTTTTAGACAAAGGCCTTGACAGGAAAGGGCCTTTGTATGAAGCTTTCAGACCGTCGGATATCCAATATGCCGGAATTTACCCATTAAAAGGAGTCTGGAAATGGAAACGCTGCGTCAAACACCCTTGCACGATCGCCACGCTTCCCTGGGCGCCAACCTTGTCTCTTTCGGCGGGTAGCACATGCCTCTGCATTATCGCTCGGGCATCATTCAGGAGCATCTGGCCACTCGAAAAGAGGCCGGCCTCTTCGATGTTTCCCACATGGGCCGCTTCATCGTCTCCGGGAAAAATGCCCTATCCTTTCTCCAGCATGTGCTGACCAATAATGCCGCCGCCCTCGAAGTGGAAGAGAGCCAATACACCATCATCGCCGATGCCGAAGGCGGCGCTATCGACGATGCCTACCTCTACCGTTTCGTGGCAGACAGCTATCTCCTGGTAGTCAACGCGGCCAACACCCGAAAGGATTGGGACCATTTCAATGCGACCTTGAAAGGCTTCAAAGACGTTCGGCTTCAAGATCACACGGAATCCCTTTCCATGCTCAGCCTCCAGGGACCCCGGTCCAAAGAGATCATGACGGAGCTTCTCGTTTCAGGACAGCTTCCCGAACCGATGAGAAACGCACTTTCCACCGCCGTCGTTGCCAAAGCGACCGTCCGGATCGGCAGAACCGGATATACCGGCGAGCCGCTATGCTTCGAGCTTTTCTTGAAACAGGAAGACGCCCCGAAGGTGTGGGATCGGATTCTTTCCAACGGCGCTTCTCCCGTGGGATTGGGAGCCCGCGACACTTTGAGGCTGGAAGCCTCCCTCCCCCTTTACGGACACGAGTTCGGCTACGACCCTGAAGGAAAGCCGATTCCGATATTCACCTGTCCCCTTGCCCGGTTCGCCGTCAGTTTTTCCCCTCATAAAGGAGACTTTATCGGCCGGACGGCGCTTTTCAAGCAATTTGAGGCCTTCAAACGGATCGCCTGCCACGATTTTTCCGACACAAAAGACCGCTCCCGCCGGGTCCAGCCCGTGGCGCTCATGGAAAAAGGGGTCCCCCGCCAGGGATATCGCGTTTTTCGTAACAGCTCCCCTGTGGGGTATGTCACCAGCGGCACCATGGTCCCTTACTATAAATTTGCAGGAGGAGGCATCTATTCCACCCCCACCGAGCAGACGGAACTGAGGGGAATCTGCCTGGCCCTTATGGACAGTGATTGTTGGGAGGGAGACATCCTTGAAATCGATATCCGGGGCAGGCGGGTTAAGGGAGTGATCGTTCCCTACCATTTGCGAAGCGAGGCCCCTCCCATGGCCCGGCCTATACTCTGGAGCCAGATTCATCAGGAAAAGCGTCCTTCCGGAAAGAGCCCCTTCCTCGAGAAAGCCCGGATCCTCACCGAAAAGGCCTTATCAAATACCCGATGGCGCCGACAGGAATGCATCAACCTGATCCCCTCGGAACAGACCCCCTCCATCCTGGTCAAGCTCATCTCCATGGCCGACCCTTCCGGCCGTTACGCCGAACACAAACCAGTCTCCGCCTTTTCCGATGCCGAGGTGTTTTATTACCAGGGAACCGACTTTATCGCCGAAGTTGAGTCTTTGCTAAAAGAGGAACTTTGCGCCTACCTGGGATGCCGGGAAGTGGAAACCCGGGTGATCTCCGGACAGATGGCCAACACCGCCGTCTTCAGCGCCATGGTGGACTTCATCAACCGGGCCGATCGGAAGAGCGAACAGCGCCGAATTCGAAAGGTCCTCAATAACCACATCATCAAGGGTGGGCATCTGAGCGCACAGCCTATGGGCGCTCTGCGGGATTTCGTCATGCGAGACCCCAAGACGGAAAAGCCAGCAGTGGTCAATTTTCCGGTGTTGGCTCACGACCCCTTCAAGATCGATGTGAAAGCCTGCAGGGAGGTGCTTGAAGAGCACCGGCCGGAACTGATCATCTTCGGTAAGAGCATGACCCTTTATCGGGAGCCGGTGGCCCAGATCCGGGAAATGGTAAATAGCTTGGGCCTGGATTGCATAATCCTTTACGACATGGCCCATGTCCTGGGCCTTGCAGGGCCCTTGTTCCAGGAACCCTTCAGAGAAGGCGCGGACATCGTCACCGGGTCGACCCACAAAACGTTTTTCGGAACCCAAAGGGGTATCATCGCCTCCGACTGCACTCTGGAAGATCCCCGTTTCGAATTCTGGGAGACGATCCAGCGCCGAACATTCCCCGGCAGCACCAGCAACCATCACCTGGGGACTCTGCTGGGGCTTCTGATGGCCGCCTATGAGATGAACCATTTCAAGGAATCCTATCAAAATCAGGTGCTCGCCAACGCCAAAGCCTTCGCGAAAGCCCTGGCAGCGTATGGCCTGAATGTAGCAGGAGACCCGGAAATTTCCTACACCGAAACCCACCAGGTGATCCTCAACGTCGGGTATGCCAAAGGGCCGGAGATCGCCCGTCGCCTGGAGGAAAACAACATCATCGTCAACTACCAGGCTTCCCCGGCGGACGAAGGATTCACCGCTTCAGGTTCCCTGCGCATGGGTGTTCAGGAAATGACCCGGTTCGGCATGAAGGAACCCCATTTTCAACAACTGGCTCACTTGATTGCGGAGGCCATCGGCGGAAACCGCACCGTCAAGGAGAAAGTACTTCAATTCAGGAAGGATTTCCTGGAGATGCGCTATTCATTCTCCATGGATCAATTTACCGATCTGATCGATCGGCTCTATCGTTTAATTTAGTAGGGGCGAAAAATCTTTCGCCCCTACAATATTGTAAGAACATGGGCGTGTCTCTGAATTCGAGAGTCTTTTCTGCCGCCGTTTTTCTGGGGTTTATCGTCTTTTCCATACTCACATTCCTTTCCCTGGAAACCTATCACTTTGCCCAAACCCCGGCCGACCCCCTTGCCCCCGTCAGGTCGTTTGTCGTCTTGCCCGGGGACTCCTTCCGGCGGACAGCCGAAAGGCTCCATCAAGAAAAAATCATCGAGAGTGCATGCAAGCTGCGCCTGTATGCTCGGATTAAAGGCTTGGATATACGGATTAAGGCCGGTGAATACGCCCTTTCGGCCGCCCAGGCGCCCGCAGCTATATTGGATGCCATGGCTGCCGGAAAAGTGGCTCTGTACCGGGTGACCGTTCCCGAAGGATATACTCTTTTCCAAATCGCCGATCTTCTTGCCCAGTTGGACATTTCGGATCGAGGAGATTTCATCAGGACCGCCACCGATTCGGAAACCGCCCGGCGCCTCGGCATCGAAGCCCCCACCCTCGAAGGATACCTTTTTCCGGATACCTATTATTTTTCCCGGCCTTCTTCCCCGGGATCGATCATTTCCACCATGGTGGGCGCTTTTCGCAAAGCTTTCAAGCCCCAATGGGAAGAAGCCGCAACCCAGGCGGGTTTCACTATCCACCAAATCGTCACCTTGGCCTCCATGATTGAAAAGGAAACCGGTGCCCCCTTCGAGCGGCCTTTAGTCGCTTCGGTCTTTCACAATCGACTCCAAAAGAAGATACGCCTGGAAAGCGATCCCACGGTGATTTATGGCATCAAGGACTTTGACGGAGACCTCACTCGAGAGCACCTTTCTCAGCGTACCCCTTACAATACTTATCGGATCTCCGGCCTCCCTCCCGGACCCATCGCCAACCCTGGAACCGATTCCCTTGAGGCGGCCGTTTATCCTGCAAAGACCCCTTTTTTATATTTTGTCTCTAAAAAAGATGGAACCCACCAATTCTCCGAAGACCTCCAGACCCACCTTTTGGCCGTAGAAATCTACCAGAAACAAAAGGAAATATTGCCATGACGCCTCGGCCTTCGGATAGGGTCTTAACCGGTCAGCGGTTGATGGTCGGGTTTGACGGGACTCACCTCGATGCGGACCTGAAGTATCTGATTAGCGATATCGGGGTTGCCGGCATTATTCTATTCAAAAAAAATATCCAGACCCCGGAGCAGATCCGGGAGCTGACCCGATCGGTCCAGGAATACGCCGCGTCCTGCGGAAAGGATCCCCTATTTATTGCGGTGGATCAAGAAGGAGGGGAGGTGGCCCGGCTGCGAGGCCCTTTTTTTACGGAATTTCCGGGAAATCCCCATATCCAAGATTCCGCCGACGCCCATCGATTTGCAGAGGTGACCGCCTCCGAACTTCGATCCATAGGGATCAACATGAACATGGCACCGGTGCTGGATGTGGTTCCGGATG
>PCSF01000274.1:0-147 GCA_002771315.1 Desulfobacterales bacterium CG23_combo_of_CG06-09_8_20_14_all_52_9
ACGTGGGAAAGGATTCGAGTGGCTTGCGCCAAGGCTTCGGGGTTCCGGTTCTTGAGGGCTCCTTCCAACTCTTCAAATCTGACCAGAACGCGGACCTCCCTCTGATATTCGGAAAGGAGATTCACAATTTGTTCCTTCAGATTCTCG
>PCSF01000274.1:193-2318 GCA_002771315.1 Desulfobacterales bacterium CG23_combo_of_CG06-09_8_20_14_all_52_9
GTTCAGCCTGGAAGCGAAAATATTCCCCCATCCCCGTGGCGGCTATCGTTCCCAATGCCAGGAGCAAAAAGACGATTCGGAGTCTCATCGGAATTACTCCCACATATTACGCGAAATTATGCTGCGGTATTGCCATTTCGGGCATCTGGGTGCCGGCGAACTGACCGATAGAATGTGCTTTTTTGCGGGCGGGTTAGGCGCGAGCATGAATTGTGTTTCATCATCATCTACAATCCAGGATATGGCAAGCTCCGGTTGTGATGGCATACGGGTTTTCGATTATCCGAAGGAGAATGCGCTGTCAATGAGAATTTCATACGAATGGTGATGGCACCCTGAGGTCCCCTCAAAGCAGGATGCCTTCCAGCCGAAACCGGCGGTATGACGATTCGGATGATCCGTCTCAGGATCGGATCCGGAGGACCTTGGCCCCTTTTGCTTTCTCACCCTTGAGTTCCATGAGGGCTTCGTTGGCTTTTTCCAGCGGGAACTCGATGACATGGGGCTTGATGGGGATCCGGGCGGCGATATCGAGAAAATCGCCGACGTCTTTTCGGGTCACGTTGGCCACGCTCTTGATTTCTTTTTCCATCCAGAGATGCCGGGGATAATCGAGAGAAAGGAGTTCTGATTTGTCTTTTTCTTCTTTGCGGATGGCATTGATGACCAGTCGTCCGGCAGGTTTAAGGTTTTTAAGGGCCTCCACGACCGGCTTCCATGCCGGCGTGGTATCGATGACGGCGTCCAGTTTTTCAGGTGGCTGATCAGAGGTATCGCCTGCCCAGGCGGCCCCAAGTTTCAAAGCGAAATCTTGTTCCGATGCGCTCCTGGCAAAGACATAAACCGGTGTGTCAGGGTATCGGTGCCTTGCCGTTTGGAGTACCAGGTGGGCTGAAGCGCCGAAGCCGGTGAGCCCGAGATTTTGACCATTTCGGATCCCGGAAAGTCTCAAGGATCGTAATCCGATAGCGCCGGCGCACAAAAGAGGGGCGGCTTCAGCGTCCGAAGAAAGATCGGGTATCGGGTAGGCGAAGTCCTCACTTGCCGTCATGAATTGGGCGTAACCGCCGTTGGCATCCCTCCCCGTAGCCTTGAAATCTTTACAAAGGTTCTCCTGGCCGTTTTTACAGTAAGTACATCTGCCGCAGGCCGAAAAGATCCAGCCGACTCCCACCCGGTCACCGAGTCGAAAGCGTTGCGCCCCTGGACCGTTTTTCGTCACAGCACCGATGACCTGATGCCCCAAGATCATGGGAAAGGTCGGAGGCGGAGTCCGACCTTCGATTTCATCCAGTTCGGTGTGACATACCCCGCAGGTCGTGACTTGAATCTGAATTTCGTGTTTACCGGGAATCGGTATCGGCAGTTCGGCAAGCTCAAGGGGTGAGGCGTTTTGACTCATATCCGCGATTTGCCTTAAAACCATCGCCTTCATGTTCCCCTCCATTGGAATCAGGCTTTCCCTTTTTCCGCTTCAGGGATAAAAAAGCGCCAGCAGCAGAACCATTCGTCGGGATGTTTGTCCGGCGGGCACCCGATGCATTCGACTCGAATACAAGGATCCATGGCTTTGGCAAAATAGTTATATTCCACGGTGCCGCCGGATTTGCAGGGATAATCCTCCAGGCCTTTCCGCTTCCGGGCGGATTGGACCCGACAGTCATTCATCTGGAATGTAAACGCATTCGGACCCTCATCCATAATGGAATATCGGTTGATCAATGCGTAAATGCGGTATTCCAATGCCGTCTTGAGTCCTTCGAGACCCGCGTTTTCAGGGATGGATGCAAAGCGTTTGATGGACCATGCTTCGAAAGGGGAGAAATGCGCCCAGCAGGTGTCGTTACATCGTTTGGCGTCCACCATGCCGCTTGAAAACTCCACGGCCTGGAACCATACGCCGTCATTGGCCAGCCAGTTGGCGGAGATTCCCTCCAGCAGTCGACGCTGATCACCGACGGGCATATTCAGCAAGGCTTCGGGAATGTCATTTTCGAGGCTGAATCCGAGAAGCTTTGAAAGCCGACGCATCTGAACCTGGTAGCTGCGCTCCCAGGCGACACCGAGCATTTCCATGGCCTTCTCCGTTCCCATCTGATGCCGGATTTCCGTAAACCACAGGGCG
>PCSF01000274.1:2339-5693 GCA_002771315.1 Desulfobacterales bacterium CG23_combo_of_CG06-09_8_20_14_all_52_9
GAATAAACCGGGCCCGCCGCTCCCGGTTAAGCGCCTCAAAAACCTGGGAGGAATTGCTCATGAATTGTATCCTTGTTTTCTGTGTCTAAGATTTAGAAATATATAAATGGGCCCTCCTTGTCAACGGATCACATTCGATGGAACCGAGAAAAACGGATCCGGTGGAGAAGAGCTTCCGAAAAAATAGTGCTTGACAATAATTAAAAGTATGTTAATATACTTTTATAATTTATTCGGCAGCATTTTGGAATGCAGATAACCGGTACCGGGGATGCAACCCGTCTATAACCGATAAAAATGGAGAAAACGGTAACTCCTGATGATTTTAATGGAACCTAAATTGATCGTTTTCAATTCTGCAAAAAAGAATTGTGTTTGAATATCTTTGTGTTGAAACGGAGTTGACCCTTCCAATTGCCCATCCTTCGGGTGTACTATAAAAGGCATGCAGTGGAATGATTTGCCGAATTGAAAACGATCAATTTAGGTGGAAAAAAAACCGGAACCCGGTTATGGTTTTTTTTAAAGACCCGCTGAAAAGATCTCACGCCTTGCCATGGAAAAAAGGCATATCCAAGCCGGATGAAAGGTAACGGGAGATGGGAGAAGGAAAAGAAAGGGATCGTTCAATATGGCAATGACCATTACCGAAAAAATTTTGGCCGCTCATGCCGGGAAAAAAGAGGTCCAACCCGGCGAACTGATCGAGGCTGAGGTGGATGTGGCCCTGGGAAACGACATCACCGCTCCTATTGCCATCGAGCAATTCCGGAAGACGGGTCTTGAGAGCGTATTCGACAGGGAACGGTTGGTACTGGTCCCGGATCATTTCACCCCTAACAAAGACATCAAATCCGCAGAACAGTGCCGATTCATGCGCCGGTTTGCCCGGGAGCAGGGAATTACTCACTACTTCGAAGTCGGGGAAGCGGGCATTGAGCACGCCTTGTTGCCGGAGCAGGGGATTGTTCTGCCCGGAGACCTCGTGATCGGTGCGGACAGTCACACCTGTACTTACGGCGCCTTAGGCGCCCTTGCCACGGGGGTGGGGAGTACGGATCTTGCCGCCGTTATGGCGGTCGGCAGATTGTGGTTCAAGGTTCCGGAAACGGTGAAATTCGTCTACTTTGGGCAGCGCAGACCCTGGGTCGATGGAAAGGACCTGATCCTGTTTACTATCGGGAAGATCGGAGTTGACGGCGCTCTTTATCAGGCCATGGAATTCTGCGGAGAAGCCATCGAATCCCTTTCCATGGATGGTCGCTTCACCATGGCGAATATGGCCATCGAGGCGGGTGCAAAGAACGGTATTTTTATTCCTGATCGTATTGTGAAAAAGTATGTGGAAGGACGGGCCAAACGGCCTTACCGGTTTTTTGAAAGCGATGCGGATGCCCGCTACAAAGAAATCATTGAAATAGATGTGTCCCAAATCGAACCCCAAGTGGCTTTCCCGCACCTGCCCAGCAATGTCAGGGGCATCAGCCAGGTGGGCGATATTCCTATTGACCAAGTCGTGATCGGTTCCTGCACCAATGGAAGACTTTCCGATTTGATTTCAGCGGCTTGTGTGCTCAAGGAAAAGAAAATTGCGCCGCAAGTCCGGCTTATCATCATTCCGGCGACACCTGTCATTTACCGAGAGGCCATGCGACGGGGGCTTTTTGATATTTTTCTTGATGCCGGAGCCGTGATCAGTCCCCCGACCTGCGGTCCCTGTTTAGGCGGGCACATGGGTGTTTTAGCCAAAGGGGAGCGGGTCGTGGCCACCACGAACCGGAATTTCGTGGGCCGGATGGGACATAAGGAAAGCGAAATTTATCTTTCCAATCCTGCCGTTGCTGCGGCCTCTGCGGTATTGGGGAGAATCGCCGGTCCTACCGAATTGGGAGTGGAAGATCGGCAGGGAGGGCAAAACGATGCGGTTTCAGGGTAGGGCATGGAAATTCGGTTCCAATGTGGATACGGATGCCATCATCCCCGCGCGATACCTTAACGAATCGGCGCCGGATGCACTGGCAGTCCATTGCATGGAAGACGAAAACCCCCGGTTTGCATCTGAAATGAAACCGGGGGATATCCTCGTGGCCGGGACGAATTTCGGGTGCGGATCCTCCAGGGAGCACGCCCCGATTGCGATTAAGGCCAAGGGAGTGCCATGCATCATCGCCAAGAGTTTTGCCCGGATTTTCTACCGCAATGCTTTCAATATGGGCCTCGCCATTTTGGAAAGCAACGAGGCCGTTGACGGCGTTTCAGACGGGGATACGGTGGAAGTGGACCTCTCTTCGGGTACGATCCGAAACCTGACCACCGGCGCCGTATTTTCATCGAATCCGATTCCATCGTTCATGCAACAGATCATTTATGACGGCGGGCTGATGGGGCATATCGCCAAAAGGGAGAAAGCATGAAAAAAACCTATCACATCGGGGTAATTCCGGGGGATGGTACCGGTCCGGAAGTGGTGGCCGAAGGGTTGAAAGTTTTATCGTCGGTGGCCGACGAGGCCGGGTTTAAATGTGACCTCATCCGCTATGATTTTGGAGGCGAACGGTATCTGAAGACCGGCGAAACCCTTCCGGTTTCTGCTGTCGATGAGCTGGGAAAAATGGATGCTATTCTTCTCGGGGCCATCGGACATCCGGAGGTCAAACCCGGGATCCTGGAAAAAGGGATTCTGTTAAATTTACGCTTTTCGCTGGATCTGTATGTTAATCTTCGTCCTGTAAAGCTTTATCCCGGAGTGGATACGCCGATCAAAAACAAGTTACCCCGAGACATCGATTTCGATGTGGTTCGGGAAAATACCGAGGGTTTTTATGTTGGGGCAGGCGGCTTCCTGAAAAAGGGAACCCGGCACGAGGTGGCTATCCAGGAATCCATCAATACCCGGCACGGTGTGGAACGATGCCTGCGTTTCGCCTTTGAGCGTTGCCGAAAGCGGAATCGGCGGAATCAATTGACGCTTTGCGGTAAAACCAATGTCTTGACTTATGCCTTTGATCTGTGGGAGCGGACTTTTCACGAAGTGGGTGGGGAGTATCCGGATATCCAACGGGATTACGCCCATGTCGATGCCATCTGCATGTGGATGATCAAGAATCCGGAACGATTCGACGTGGTGGTCACCGACAACATGTTCGGGGATATCATCACCGATCTGGGTGCCATGATCCAGGGCGGAATGGGGATTGCGGCTGGCGGCAACATCAATCCAAAGGGGACCGCCATGTTCGAGCCTATCGGCGGGTCGGCGCCCAAATACACGGGGAAAAACGTCATTAACCCCCTGGCCGCCATCATGGCCGTGCAGATGATGTTGTCCTATCTTGGGGAAGACCTTGCGGCTGT
>PCSF01000286.1:0-9988 GCA_002771315.1 Desulfobacterales bacterium CG23_combo_of_CG06-09_8_20_14_all_52_9
CCTGGGCCCGCACCGCGGAAAAAGGGGAGGCGCACGATGACGAACCGGCCTTTGTCAAGAATGTGGTCCGACCCATGCTGGCCCAACAGGGAGACAAACTGCCGGTCTCCGTATTTCCCGCCGATGGAATTTTCCCTGTTGCCACCACCCAGTACGAAAAGCGGGGAGTCGCCATCCAGGTTCCTGAATGGATCATGGGAAACTGCATTCAGTGCAACCAGTGTTCCATGGTCTGCCCCCATGCGGCTATCCGCCCCCATCTGATCACCGATGCGGAATTGGCAGCCGCACCCAAGGGTTTTTTGGCCAAAAAGGCGATTGGAAAAGAGTTTTCAGACTTTTTTTTCAGGGTCCAGGTAAACGTGCTCGATTGCCTGGGGTGCGGTAACTGTGCGGACATCTGCCCGGCCAAGACGCCGGCCCTGATCATGCGCCCCTTCGAGACCCAAACCGATCTTCAGGTGCCCAATCATCGGTATGCGGTTTCTCTGCCGGTTCGGGATCATCTGGCTAACCGGAATTCGGTGAAGGGAAGCCAGTTTTTTCAACCCTTGCTTGAATTTTCCGGAGCCTGCGCCGGGTGTGGGGAAACCCCTTATGCCAAGCTCATCACCCAGCTTTTCGGTGAACGGATGGTAATCGGAAATGCCACCGGTTGTACCTCCATCTGGGGAGGAAGCACGCCCACCATCCCTTACTGCGTCAACCGGAATGGCTTTGGTCCCGCATGGGGCAATTCCCTGTTCGAAGACCCGGCGGAATTCACCTATGGGATGTTCCTGGGCGCTCTTCAACAGCGGCGCAAACTGGCCGATCGGGTCAAAGAGGCGCTGGGAAACGATTTACCCCAAGATCTCAAAGAAGCCTTGACCGGGTGGCTGGAAAATTCGGCCGACCCAATCCAATCCAAGGCTTATGGCAACCGGCTCAAGGCCCTGCTCCCCGCCCATTCCGAAAATCCTTTGCTTGCCGAAATTTTCAGCTATGCCAAACTGTTCACTAAAAGATCCTATTGGGTTTTCGCCGGCGACGGGGGTGCCTACGACATCTCCTTCGGCGGTATCGACCATGTTCTGGCCTCGGGAGAAAATATCAATATGATGGTTTTTGATACCGAAGTGTATTCTAATACCGGCGGCCAATCCTCAAAAGCCACCCCCAAGGGCTCCATCGCCAAGTTCGCGGCGTCCGGCAAAAAAACGTCGAAAAAAGACATGGGAGGAATGTTCATGAGCTACGGTTACATCTACGTAGCCTCTGTGGGGATGGGGGCGAACAAACAGCAACTCATCAAGGCGTTAACGGAAGCCGAGGCCTATGACGGACCTTCCCTGGTCATGGCTTACTGCCCGTGCATCAACCACGGGATCAAGGTCGGGATGGGAAAAAGCCAGGAAGAAACCCGCCTGGCCGTCGCTTCCGGCTATTGGCCCCTTTATCGTTATAATCCCGCTTTGAAAGCCGAAGGGAAAAACCCTTTCATCCTCGACTCTAAGGCGCCGGATGGCACCCTTCGAAAGTTTTTAAGGGGTGAAGTCCGGTATGCCGCGCTGGAAAAAACCTTTCCCGGAGAGGCTCAAAGGCTCCATGATCAGTTGGAGCAGGAGATCCTTGCACGCTATGAATATCTGAAACGTCTGGCAGAGTCCATGTCCATCTGCGAGGAAGGCAAAGGAAAGAATTCAAGCGGAGAAAAAACTTCGTAAAATCCACTCCAACATAAAAAAAGCCTTGTCATCCTCCGGAGGAGATCTATCGGTATCTGGACGGGGAAATATCTCTCCCGGCCTTTTTCGACCAAAGCCGAAGCGGTGCCTTATACCCAAATCAGTTAAAATTTCAGCAAGATGCCGACGAGTTTTCTATTGACAGCATACCCTGGCCTGGATAATTGAAAAGCCATAAGCCAAAAAACTGCATGTTCTCTTTTCTTATGTGACGGCAAAACACAATCCGTGACTTCGCTGAACCGGCCCGCAAAAAAGCGGATTATTATCAATTCCATGCAATCGCTTCTATGATGTTTACTATGGATCAGGGCACGGCTGGAAAGTTCATCCAAGAAAAAGAAAACATTTCTGCGATCCCTCAAAACATTATTGTTCAAAGCCTTTATCACCATAAACCCTTTACCATAAACAACATGCCGGACATGGAAAGGAGGTGAACAAAGAGTTCGGTAACATGGGGTATAACATTTCTCAATCCTAAGGAGGTGCCGAGATGATCAAAAAGGGTGCATGTGTCATTTTTGGACTTTTTCTTGCCACACTGCTGGGTTTCACATTGCTTTCCGGAAATGTTTCTGCTGCTGATCCGATCAAGCTGACCTACGCAAACTTTCCGCCTGCTCCGACATTCCCCTGCATTCAGATGGAAAGATGGAAAGGTGAGGTCGAAAAGAGAACCAACGGCAAAGTCGCGGTCCAGACCTTTCCCGGAGGGACCCTGCTGCCTGCCAAAAACATCTTCGATGGGGTCGTGGCCGGAACCGCAGACATCGGCAATTTCGCCATGAGTTACCAACCGGGCCGTTTTCCCATTTCAGAGGCCATTGATCTGCCTCTTGGATTTCCAAGCGCCAAAGTGGCGAGCATGGCTCTCTATGACCTCATCGACAAATACAAGGCCAAAGAATTTCAGGACGTCAAAATCCTCACGCTCTTTACCTGTCCCCCTGCAAATATCATGACCAGAACACCGGTTAAATCCCTGGCAGATCTCAAAGGCATGGAGCTGAGAGTCGGAGGAACTCAGGCCGACATCATCAAGCTATTAGGTGGAATTCCGGTAGCCATGCCTCAGTCCGATACTCCGGAAGCACTCCAGAAAGGCGTTGTCAAAGGGCATGTTTCTTCCATGGAAGTTCTCAAGGATTTCAACTACGCGGCATACACAGCCAATGTCACGATTGCCGACCTGTGGGTGGTGACCTTTGCCGTGGTCATGAACAAACAGAAATGGGAATCCCTCCCTGATGACGTGAAGAAGGTGCTTGATGATCTGAGAACGGAGCAAGCCCAATGGACCGGTAAGTATGTGGATGACCATGTACTGGAAGCCATTAAATGGTCCAAGGAAAAATACAACCTGCAAATCTTTGAACTTCCGGCCAAAGAAAAAGCCGAAATGCCCAAATTACTGGAGCCCATTATTGCCGCTTACGTGAAGAAAGTTACAGCCGCAGGGCTCCCCGGCGATCAAATTGTCAAGGATGCTTTGGCCTTAAAGGAGAAGTACGCGAAGGAGTACAAGTAATGATGTAATCGTCAAAACTCAAAATTGGGATGGCAAAGTAAAAAGCTTCAGATGCAGAGCAACGCAGCAGATGGACTTTTTACAAAGCCATCAAGTAATCAGCCTGCATGTTTTCTGATTTCATATTCGTCAATCCCCTTTCCTCCGGGTTACTGGAGGAAAGGGGAATTTAGAACAGCCGGGTAAAAGGTGCCGTCATGGAACTCCTTGAAAAGCTAAACAACTTCCTGAATAAATCGTTCCTGGTGATCGGCGGCATTGCAGTACTGGCCCTGATGACTCTGGCGACAGGGAACGTCTGCCTTAGGATTTTCGGGATGCCTTATCGGGGAGCATATGAACTCGCCTCTTTTCTGGGCGCCGTGGTCACTGCATTTGCCCTAGGCTATACTCAGAAAAAGAAAAGCCATATCGTCGTGGATATCTTGTCGGCAACTTTTCCTGATAGAGTCAAGAGAGTCCTCGATGGGGTCGGTTACTTAATCGCTATGTTTTTTTTCGCCGTCATCTCCTGGGTCATTCTGAGATGGGGCTTAAGAATCGCTTCCTGCGGAGAAGTCTCTGAGACCCTTAAGATCGTTTTTTATCCTTTCATTTTCTGCGTTGCCACAGGCTTTGCCCTTCTGTCTTTAACTCTCGTCATCGATTTCCTGGGCACATTCCGGAAGAAGGGTAGTCAATAGAACCATGAGCGGGCCGATGGTGGGGGTAATCGGAATTGTCGTAATGTTTGCGGTGTTGTTCCTGTTCAGAATACCCGCAGCTTTTACGATGATGATCGTCGGTTTTCTGGGGGTCGCCTATGTGACTTCCTTCAAGGCGGCCCTTGGAATGATCGGCCCCGACCTGTGGAATATTTTCTCAAACTATGGACTCACCGTGATCCCTATGTTTATTCTGGTGGGAGAATTCGTCCATTACGGAGGATACAACAACAGCCTATACTACGCCACTTATCGTTGGTTCGGCCATTACAGAGGAGGGCTTGCGATCACGACAATTATGGCCTGTGCCGCCTTTTCGGCCATCAGCGGCTCAAATACGGCGACTGCCGCTACCATGAGCAGCGTGGCCATCCCTGAGATGAAGAAGTATCATTATCATCCGATGCTCAATGCAGGTTCTGTCGCAGCCGGTTCTACGCTCGGCGTCCTCATCCCTCCAAGCATTGTTCTGGTCGTATATGGCCTTTACACGGGACAATCCATCGGTAAACTCTTTTTTGGAAATATCATTCCCAGTGCCATTCTCACTGTCTTGATAGCGGCAACGGTCTTCTACATTTGTTTTCTCCACCCGGAATGGGGCCCCAAAGGCCCGAAGAATACGTGGCGGGAAAGGATAAAGGCCCTTCCGGAGATCCTGGATATTCTTATTCTCTTCGCCATTATCATGTATGCCTTATTTACAGGGGTTGTCACCGCGACCGAGGCCGCAGCCGCAAGCTGCGCCCTCGGTCTCGCCATATGTCTGATCCGGAAGAAGCTCTCATGGAAAGGATTCATCGCATCCATTGCGGACACCCTCCGCATCTCATGTCTTGTCTTCATGATCCTGGCCGGGGCAACGATTTTTGGGAGATTTCTGGCTGTGACCCGACTGCCTTTTGAAGCAGCCTCCATAATCAGTTCTCTGGCCCTGCCAAAATGGATGCTCCTTTGGCTCATCCTGATTTGTTACATCATCGGTGGGTGTGTCATGGACGCGCTTGCCTTTCTATTGATTTCTTTGCCCATATTTTTTCCCCTGGTAACCCAGATGGGCTATGATCCGATCTGGTTCGGCCAGGTCATTTGCATCGTCACCACCATGGGGGCCATCATGCCTCCCATAGGGATCTGCTGTTACGTGGTCGCCGGAATGGCAGAAGATATCCCCCTTGGAACCGTTTTCAGGGGAGCTTTCTATTATATGCCTTCTTACATCATCTCCATAATCATTCTCATGTTGTTTCCTTACTGGACCGTTTTGGTTCTATCAAATCTGGTAAGGTGAAAAGCCAAGCGGATAAGAGAAAGAAGAAGAGATGAATCGGTTTTCAAGCCGAGTGATGTCCGATCTTTGGAAAGTCTATTGAATACTTCTTACGCCTAAACCCATGTGGTCTTTTCCTGAAAGCTTTTTCTGGGAATAGCCCCGGGTGCGCCGAGAGGCTTTCCTATGCATACCAGGCCGATAGGAAGCTTTTTCTCTTCTACCCCGAGAATCTTCCGCATGGCCTTCTTGTCGAACAAGGTAAACCACAGCCCTCCAAAGCCAAGGGCATGGCCGGCGAGCAGCATATTCTGGATGGCCGCGCCGCAGGCAAGCTGGTATCCGGTACTTCCCTCCTCCATGAACATATCCACACCGGTTCCTTTGGGATCACCGATCACCGCGATGATAACGGGTGTCGTTTTCAGAAAGTCTACGCCATACTTTCCCAACCATTTCCAACCGCTCTTTTCCAGGGCCCATTCCTTGCATCTGACCGCCTCGGTATAAATTTTCTCCTTCACGCTCTGGTCCGTGACGACCAAGAACTCCCAAGGTTGGCTATTGAGGGGAGAGGGCGCCCATGTAGCCGCCTCCAAGATTTTTTCCACCACTTCCCTCTCCACCGCATCCTTTAGATAAGCCCGGCAGCTCCTTCGCCCTCGAATGGCTTCAAAAAGGTCCATCATTTTCCCCTTTCAAAAAATGGAAGTTCCACTGCTTTTACGAAAACACGGGATTCAAGCACCAATTAACCGATACTTTTCGTATCCTTCCTCATGCGCCTGCGCTCTTCGTCCCGGATCTCTCTCCTCAAAAGCTTTCCCACCTTGGACTTGGGAAGCATATCCCTGAATTCGATATATCCGGGCACCTTATAGGACGCCAGCCTTTCGCGGCACCATTTGAGAAGTTCTGCGCCTCCAACCCCCCGGGCATCCTCTTTCAAGACGACGATGGCCTTGATCCGTTCCCCCACCCGCTCGTCCGGGACCCCCACCACGCAAGCCCCAATCACGGTGGGATGGTCCTGGAGGACCGCCTCCACCTCCGAGGCCGAAACCCGATAGGCCTTGTGCTTGATGATATCGGCCGAACGTTCCAAATAAATCAGTTCACCATCCGAGTCCCGGCTCACAAAATCCCCCATTCGATAGAAGATCTTTTGTCCAATTTGAACATAAGATTTGGCGGTTTCCTCCGGTTTATTCCAATATTCCTTGAGGGTGTAACGGGACGTCACCAGGAGTTCACCGCTTTCGCCGGGTGCCGCCGGAGCAAGGGTTGCGGGATCCGCCACCATGCATTCCCGACTCTTGAGGGGAAGCCCGATGGTCCCGGGTTTGGGCTCCTTGCCGATCCGGCTGTAGGTTACATGCCCTGCCTCTGTGGAACCATAAACCTGATAGATGGGTACTCCGAATTTCTCCTCCCACCGCTTGTAGATCTCAAAGGGAAGGACATCTCCTCCGCAGATACAATAGGTCAGAGAACTCAGTTTATACCGGTCGAGCCGCTCGTTTTCGAGGATCATTCTGTAAAGGGCCGGGGACCCCTAGCATCCATCGGACCCGGTATCTCTGGATGGTCTCTAGTATGGCGTCCACCTGGGGAACCGGCATCAGCAGGGTGGTGTTTCCGCGGTTCAGTCCGATGGCCATGAATAAACCCAGCGCCATGATGTGGAAAAGGGGGTTGATGGCAATATAAATATCCTCCCCTTCTTTGAGATGCCCCCCGGCCACATCCTCGGTAACATCGTTCACATAAGAGGTCATGCCGATATGGTTGCCGGGTACCCCTTTGGGAAATCCGGTGGTGCCGCCGGTGTAGAGGATATAGGCAAGGTCTTTCCAGGGATCCAGCGACGGCCCCTGTTTCATGGGTGCGTGATTGAGTAAGGACCGAAAGGTATGGACCCGATCACGGCGGTTCACCTTGCCGTGGGGGATCTTGTCGAAGAGCGTACCCAGGGCCCGTTTCCACTGCGGAAGCAGATCCGCGAGATTTGTGACGATGGCCCGTTTGAGGCCTGTGCCTGCAAAGGCATCTTCCACATAACAGAAATTGGTGTCCAGGCAGATAATGGTCTCCGCACCCGCGTCGTTGGCCATATAACGGATTTCATGTGAGGTATAGATGGGGGAAACCGGGACGATCACGGCCCCTATCTTCTGTATGGCCAGGAAGGCGATGAGCCACTGGATGCTGTTGGAGATGTAAACCATGACACGGTCTCCCTTCTGAATCCCCATATCCGAAAGAGCGCCCCCAAACCGTTCGCTCAAGTCCCTGAGCCGGCTATAAGTGAAGGACTCCCCCAGGTAGATCACCGCCTTTTGGCGGGGGTAGCGTTCCGTCATCCGATCAAAACGGGTAAAGGTCAGTTCCTTTTCCCATGCATTTCCTTCCGAACCCATATTCCGCTTTTGTCCCCCATGACCCAAGATCTGTATCTTTTGTTTCCGCAGCCCCGGTTTTGGGATCAGTTTACGCCAAAATAGGCTGCGCGCACATCCGGATTGTCGAGAAGTTCTCCTCGGCGCCCTTCTAGCACGGCCGCCCCGTTCTCCAAAATAAATGCGTAATCCACAATGGGGAGGACCGGGCGTGCATATTGCTCGGTTACAATGAGGGAAATCTTTTTTTGGTCCCGGATTATCCTCGTGGAACGGACCAGAGTGGCCTGAATGAGCGGACTCAGGCCCATGAGCGGTTCGTCCAGCAGCAGGAGCTTGGGTTGGGCCATGAGGGCCCTTCCAATGGCCAGCATCTGCTGCTCGCCACCGCTTAAAAAGCCTCCCACCCTCTTTCTAAGGTTTTTCAGGGCCGGGAAGAGCGTGAAGACATATTCGAGGCTGGCCTTTGCCTGGGAAGGGGTAGCCAGGTAAGCGCCGATCTTGAGGTTTTCCATCACGCTGCTCTCTTTGAAGATACGACGCCTTTCCGGGCACAGGATAATCCCATCCCTCGCCCTGCTGCTGGGCTTGATCCCCCCGATATCCCGGCCTTGATATCGGATCTCCCCCAGGATGGTGACGCGTTCACCGCCGGCCATGGCCTCCTTTTTTCGGATGTCCTCCATGATGCCGGAAAGGGTATACATGAGGGTGGATTTCCCCGCGCTGTTGGCCCCGAACACCCCAACAATTTCCTCCGCCTTGCACCGTACGTGGACATTGTTGAGGGCAAGCATGTTTTCATAAAAAACCATCAGGCCGGTCGCCTCAAGCATAGTGCATGACCTCCTCCACCTCCTCTGAACCGAAATAGGCATCTTTGACCTGCTTGTTGGCCATGACCTCCTCGGGCGTCCCTTCGGTCAGCTTCACCCCGAAGTTGAGGACCATGATCCGGTTGGCCACCTGGAACAGCTCTCTTAGCCGGTGCTCGATCATAACGAGGGTGATGCCGTCCATCTGGAGCCTTTCCATGAGGGGGACCATGCTGGCGATCTCGCTCATGCTCAGACCGGAAAAGACCTCATCGCACAGAATAACCTCCGGCTTCAACGCCAGGCACCGAGCCAACTCCAGGCGTTTTAAATAGCCGGTGGGAAGAGAGGAGGCCTTTTTGTAGGGAACAAAGGAATCCCTTTCAAAACCGATTTCCTCGAGGATGTCTATGCTGACGGTCTTCCTGTCCCCCAGCTTGCCGCCCCCCCTCCAACCCCCGGTCCTCCTGGCACGGGGGGCAAAGAGAGGGATGACCAGGTTCTTATAGGCAGGCAGGCTGTAATAAGGCCGCATAATCTGAAAGGTACGGGTGAGGCCCATATCCGCAATTTTGTGAGCCGGCTTGTTGCTGATCTTTTTCCCCTTGAACAGGACCTCTCCGGAGGACATGCGGATGAAGCCGGTGAGGCAATTGATGAGGGTGGTTTTCCCGGAGCCGTTGGGACCGATGATACCCAGAACCTCCCCCGGGTTCACATGGAAGCTGACCCGGTTAAGGGCTGCGATGCCCCCAAAATGCTTGCTGATGTCTCGTGCCTGAAGAATCGGCTCCTGGCTCATACCTGCACCCACCTCTGAAACTGATGATATTTTCGCTCTCCATAAACCATGAGGCCCTCGCTTCGAAATACAATAAACCCGACAAGAATCAGGGAGTAAAAAACGATCCTCAATGTGCCAAACTCGCGCAGCAACTCCGAGATGGGTACTAGAATGAGGCAGCCCAGGACCGGCCCCACCAGGGTCCCGCCTCCGCCGATGACCGTGGCCGCAATGGGCAGGATGGAAAAGTCCAGGGCAAACAGGGAAATCCCGGCCCACATATAGATATGTACCAGACATGCCCCGCCCAGGCAGCCCATGGCCGCACTCAGGAAAACGGCAATCGCCTTGTAGTAGGAGATGTTCATACCCGATGCCCTTACGGCCTGATCATTGTCCTTTACGGCCCGGAAAACCAGTCCTATATCCATGTTGACCAGTCGTCTCACACCAAAAAGGAAAAGCAGGACACAACCGATGACCACGTACTGTTCCACCCAGGGATTGGTAAAGCTGTCCACCCCCATGATCCCGTCTGTCCCCCCAAGGACATCCATGGCCTCGATGATCCGGGCCAGAACCAGGGGATACATGAGGGTCACGATAGCGAAATACACACCCCGGAGAGGAAGGCAGGGCAGCAGGAACATCGTACAAATGGCCGCACCGGCCAGCGTGGCAATGGGGATAGTCAGCAGGGGGGGCAACCCGAAGGAACTGTTAAGAATGGCCGCCAGATATCCTCCCGCCCCAACGAA
>PCSF01000286.1:10005-12570 GCA_002771315.1 Desulfobacterales bacterium CG23_combo_of_CG06-09_8_20_14_all_52_9
AAACGAGGCCGACATAGTGGGCAAGAAAATCAAAACTGACGGCCAGGAGGGCATAGATGCATACGATGGTGACCACCCTCTGCCAGTACATGCCGGGCACGATGAGAGGCAGGGCCAGCATGCCCACGATCAAAATCAGCCTGGGCAGGGTCAAATAAGAGAGTTCGCGCCAAGACATGAGGGCATAAAGGCCTTCTGCCCGTATCTTGATGCCCCGGTCCAGCCTTTCTTTGCGGCGCTGTTGAGTACTCACGAGACTACACCCTTTCTTCCAATTGCTTCTGCATGCCAAAAAGGCCCGAGGGTTTCAGGATGAGGGTTAAGATGATCGCCAGGAGGGCCACCACCATCTGATAATGACTCCCCAGATAGACCACGGTCAGTATCTGTGCAAAACCGATGATAAAAGAAGCCAGGACCGCACCCGCCCAGCTCCCCAGACCTCCCACAATACATACGGCGATGGCTAAAATCAGGACGTTATATCCCGCCTCCACCACCACGTTGCCCAAGGGAAGAAGCAGTATCCCGGCAAGACCTGCCAGCATGGCGCCGATGGCCATGGCCACCACCGCCATCCGATCCGAATCAATACCCAACATGAGGGCGGCTCGTTCATCCTGGGCCATTCCCCTGAGCGCCAGACCGATCCGGGTATAATGGGTAAAAAGATAAAGGCCTGCCACGATGGCCGCCCCCAGCCCCACCATGATAACGCGCTGAAAATCCACGGGTACATCCTGGAAGGTAAAGCTCCCCTCGACAAATACGGGGAGGGTGTAGCTCATACCCTTGAACCCCCCCCAGCGCAATCCCTCCAGGATGGCGAGACCCACGGCGTAGGAAGCGATGATCTCGGATATGGCCATGCCTCGAACCCGAATTAGCACGAACTGGTACAACAGGGCCCCAATCACCCCTATAATAATCAGGGTAATCAAGATACTCCACACATAACCGACATGGAAGGTGCGCAGAAAGGTCCAGGTAATGAAGCCGCTCAGGACATAGATAGACCCGTGGGCGAAGTTGGGTACCCGACTGATGCCGTACACCAATGCAAAGCCCAGGGCCATGAGCGCCAGGGCAACGCTGTTGATGGTGCCATAAATTAAAATGTCCATGATGGGTTACCGAATCCAGACGGAGACAGTTTTTACGAAGGCGCCTCTTGTAGGTGCGGTTTCAACCGAATCTGACCTTGTTTGCCATACCAGAGGCGCGACTGCGGATGAATCCGCACCCACAAAGAGGATATCATTTCTCACAGGCAAACTACTTCTTCTGCATCCAGGGCGGCAATTGAATCGTCCCTTGGGCAATGGACTTGGGAAAGACGACGACGCGCTTTTCCGCCTGCCACTGGAAAATGCTGCCCACGGCCCCTTCTTCGGGCTTGAAGCTGGGAATGACCTGATGCCCTTTGGGTGAAAAGCGGACAAGGCCGTAGGGTCCCACCAGATTCGTCTGCTCCAGGGCGGTCACCACGGCGTCAGATTCAAGGGTTCCTGCCTTTTCAATGGCGTCCTTTAGGACATAGACCGAAGTATAGCTGCTGGAACAACCCAGTCCCTCCGGTTCGATTTTCCAGCGGTCTTTGTACGCATTGTAAAACTTCATGGTCCAGGGAGTCGCATTGCTGGGGGCATTTCCAGCGTTCACCACATTGGCGAGGCAAAATTCTCCCTTCCCTTCTGTAGCCTTCCAGAAACCTGGCTGTTCCGCGGCGCATAGAGTCGATCCGAAAGGCAAAGCCGGGACCTTCATGTCATACCACTGTTTGAGCAGGATGGAGCTTTCCGGCATATCCATCCACAGACTCATCACCTGGGTCCCCGTCTTCCCGGCCTTGATGAGGCCCATGGAAAAATCCGTGGTTCCAGTAGGATAGATCTCGGTGTCCGTCACAATCCAGCCGTTCTTTGCAGCCAGTTCCCCCAGAATCTGACCCGAGGCCCGGGCATGGGCCACGTCCTGCACCATGATCATGAGTTTGTTGAAACCATATGTCTGTTTGATTTCCTCGAGGCAGGTGAGAACCTCCTTGACCAGCCACTTGGCCTCGCCATGGATACGAAAACAGTATTTGTATTTATCATACTGCTCTTCTACGAGGGCGTGATATTTTGGTGTGAGAACGCCCGTAGTCAGTATGGAGACCTTCTTGTGCTTGGATAAAAGGGGCATTGCCGCAAGAGCGGCCTCGGAACGGACCGGGCCACCTAAAATGAAGTTGGCCTTCTTTTCCAGGATCAGCTTTTCCACGGCCAGAAGGGCTTCACTTACCGGAACCCCAGGTTCCAGGTCCCGCGTGTCCATGACTTCCACCTGGAACGGCCGCATCGTACCGCCCACCTTGACGCCCCCTTTGGCATTGATCTCTTCCACGGCCAGTCGGATGGCCCTTTCCGCATCCCATCCGTAAAGATATGCAATTGAAAGCGGACAACCCAGGATAATGGGGTCTGCGGCCAAAACCGCCTTTTCCGGGAGAACCATCAAACCCACCGCCAACAAGACCATCAGAAATCTCAACGCTCTTTTTTTCATCTCATGTCCTCCTTT
>PCSF01000270.1 GCA_002771315.1 Desulfobacterales bacterium CG23_combo_of_CG06-09_8_20_14_all_52_9
CTCCATTGCGACAATTGCGACACCGCATGGAAGGCGGCGGTTGACGGCTTCAAGAAGGTTCATGCGGAACACTTCCCTCCCGAGCCAGGGGATACCGTATATATTCCTTTTTGGAGAATCCAGGCGGATGTGGAGGGGATGCGGCTGGCTTCCTACAAGGATCTGGTACAGGCAGCCAATCTTCCGAAAGCCATCCGTAAAGGATGGGAAGCCCTGCCGTTCTTTTTCTGGACGCCTGCCTTCAAGATCCGGCCGGATCGGTTCTTGCGTCTGGCCGACCAGCTTACCCTCACGGCGCCCCTGGAGCCTATGGTTCCCCGGATCCCGAAAGGGAGGAGTTTCCCGGTGACGCTCTCGGCAAAGGAGGCTGCAAAAGGCCTGATGCCCAGCCTCATTTCATTTGTCAGGCCTCAAAGGGAGTTTTTGGATAGGATCGACCAGATTCGGATTAAGCCCAAAAGTTTCAGCCTGGTTTATTTTCCTTTCGGGGAAAGCCCTCATGAGTGGATCCAGCGCCGCTTTGGAATTGTGATCGACAAGAACACGCTGAGACTTGCAAAGAGCCTTTAGAATTGTTTTAATGAAGGATCCGATGGGATTTTCTCACACCGTCGGTTGATCAAAACGACGCCCATCTGGAAGAAAAAAACAACAAACGGAGAAAGAGTATGGCATTTGAACCCGAAAAGGACAAGGAACTGAAGCGGTGGGTCTGCGAGGAAACAGGTCTTGTGGTCAACCATTAACCAGTACGCGGATTCACAACCCAAGGTGCAGATCGGCCCCAGGGTTTTTAAGCGAAAGGATGGGACGGCTTCCCAAAGAAAGGCGGGAAGACTTTCCATGGAGGATCTCTTATGGTTTTATGACATCATCGATGAAGTCAAAGGCGAATTGACTATTCTGGTCAAGCCCCAATGACGCATTCCGTGAAGGTGCGGGGGGCACCGGGAAAGGCCGCGGAGAACGAACCCATCGTCAGGCCGGTTGTCCCGAAGAAAGCCCCTGAAGGCGGTGCTGTCGCAGTCATGGTGGGGACCCGCATCGACCTCTCCGATTTGCTCGAAGGTATGGGGGTGGATCCGGATTCGGCCTTTCCGCTTTTTTTAAGCCGGCTTTACGGAGTAACGAAGGCACATACCGGATTTTACCTGGCCGGACCCATGATGGGAGCGCCTTACGCCGTCATGATTCTGGAAACCTTGATCGCCATGGGAGTCAAACAGGTTCTGTTTTACGGCTGGAGCGGGGCCGTAGCCCAGGGGGTGGAAATCGGGGATATCCTCATCCCGACAGAGGCGGTCATCGATGAGGGGACTTCACGACATTACCGGGTGCGGAGCCGCACCGGCGGATCCGGAAGAGCTTCCGGCAGAGCCCATCCCTCCGCGGCCATCCAAGACGCCCTTCGGAATGAATTGATCAGACAGAACCTGACCTTTAGAGATGGCCCCATCTGGACCACGGACGCCATCTTCCGTGAGACGGTCAGGAAAACGGCCTACTATCAACGTCAGGGCATCCTTGCTGTAGAGATGGAGGCTTCGGCCCTCTTTTCAGCCGGGCAATTTCACGGGATCCAGGTGGGAAGCATCATGGTGGTATCCGACGAAATCTCTTCGCTGAAATGGCGCCCGGGATTCAGGGACGACCGTTTCCGATGCGGTCGGCGCCGGGCGTGCAAGGTGATTCAAAGCGTATGTCAAGCCCTTTAAATCCTGACATTGCCTTCAGGGCGAAGGCCCTCCGGGAGGAACTTCATCGGCACAATTGCCGGTATTACGTCCTTGACGATCCGGAAATATCCGATGCGGAATACGACCGTCTGATGCAGGAACTTGTCGCCCTTGAGGCGGATTATCCCGAGCTGCGTCGTCCCGATTCGCCTACCCAGCGGATCGGAGCGCCGCCTTTGGAAACTTTCGAGACGGTAGAGCGGTCTGTCCCGATGCTCAGCCTGGACAATGCCTTCAGCCGCAATGACGTCATGAAATTTCATAAACGAGTACATAAAGAGGTTATGAAGTTCTTTGGAACCGACGAGAAGATCCTTTACACGGCTGAGCCCAAGATGGATGGTGTTGCGGTAGAGCTTGTTTACGAAAACGGCGCTTTGACCGTGGCATCCACCCGGGGCGACGGATACCGGGGGGAGGTAATCACCGCCAACATCCGGACCATCCGTAGCATTCCGCTAATCCTTGAAACAATAGTTGAAGTTGCGAGTCCTTCCTACTTGGAGGTACGAGGCGAGGTCTTTATGGAAATCGAAAAATTCAAAAGGCTTAATGCCAAACGCCTTCAAGAGGGTCAGCCCGCCTTTGCCAATCCCCGAAATGCGGCGGCCGGATCCTTAAGGCAGCTCGATTCCCGGATTACGGCCAAACGGCCCTTGGATATCTTTGTTTACGGAATCGGAAGGATGACGGGCGTTTCATTCGAATCCCACGGGGAGACCCTAAAGCAATTGCAAGCCTGGGGGTTGAAGATCAATCCTCATATCCGATCTCAGGTCTCGATTGAAGAGGTGCTGACTTTTCACGAGAAGCTCGAAGAGATGCGTCATGATCTCTCCTATGAGATCGACGGTATGGTGGTGAAGGTAGACCGGACGGCCTTTCAGCAGCGGCTGGGTTCCAAAGCCCGGAGTCCCCGATGGGCCGTGGCCTGGAAGTTCGCCGCGACCCAGGAGACGACGATCCTGGAAGACATCGAGGTCCAGGTGGGCCGCACCGGGACCCTGACCCCTGTGGCGCACCTGAAACCCATCAGCGTAGGAGGCGTTACCGTGACCCGGGCAACCTTACATAACGAAGACGAAATCAAAAGGAAGGACATCCGCATCGGCGATACCGTTCTCGTGCAGCGCGCCGGGGATGTCATCCCTGATGTCGTCATGGTCGTGGCATCCAAAAGGACCGGTCGAGAGCGCCCGTTTGAGATGCCCAGGGTTTGTCCGGTTTGCAGGGAACCGGTGGTCCGCCTGGAAGACGAATCTGCCATACGATGCGTCAATGCTTCCTGTCCCGCTCAGGTGAAGGCCGCAATTGTTCATTTTGCTTCCAAGGGGGCCTTAGACATCGACGGGCTGGGAGAAAAGCTTGTGGCTCAATTGGTCGACAAGGGGTTCATCCGCTCCTATGCCGATATTTTTTCCCTGAATAAGGAATGTCTGATGGGACTTGAGCGCATGGGTGAAAAATCTGCCGACAACTTGATCCGTGCCATTGAAAAAAGCAAAACCATTCCCTTGAATCGGTTTATCTATGCTTTAGGAATTCGCCATGTGGGAGAGGCTATCGCCTCCCTCTTGGCCTCACACTTTGGGGGTATTCATGCGTTCCTGACATCCGACGAAACTGCTCTTTCCACCATCGAAGGGGTAGGGCCTGTCATAGCGGAAAGCATCCGCGCCTTCC
>PCSF01000305.1:0-858 GCA_002771315.1 Desulfobacterales bacterium CG23_combo_of_CG06-09_8_20_14_all_52_9
TACGGGGAATTCAATATAAAATCAAGGGATCCTGACAATAATGATGACCCACCAGAAAACGCAACGGCGGGGAAAAGGCCAGTTGTCTTTTCTAATCCTTTCTTTTATCCTCATTTCAATGCTCTTGGGGTGCACGCTGATGACCAAAGGACTTTTTATCCAGGATCTTAACCAGACGTATCCGGCAGGAACCATCCTGTCCGGTCAAACCGGTCAGCCGACCGATTTTGAAACGATGCTTCAGGATCTGTCCCAGGTGCAGATCGTCTTTGTCGGAGAGTCCCACACGGACGCCCCGCACCACGCTGTTCAGCTGAAGACGATTCAGGCCCTGTTTCATCGGGTTCCCGGGCTGCGAGTGGGCATGGAGATGTTCGACCATTCCTACCAAAAGGTCCTGGATTCGTGGTCTGAGGGCAGGCTTGATGAGAAAGCGTTTCTCGAAAAGACCCACTGGTACGCCAACTGGAGGTATGACTTTAACCTTTATCGGGATATTCTGCTTTTCATCCAAAACAACCGAATTCCCCTTTTCGGCTTGAATCTTCCGTTTCACCTGCCGGCAAAGATTGCCATCGGCGGCATCGAAAGTCTGCATGACGAGGAAAAACGGCACCTGCCCCAAAAAATCGATACATCCAATGCAGACCACAGGGTGTATGTCGAAAGTATTTTTAAAAGCCATCGCATCCCGGGAAGGGAAGACTTCGAAAATTTCTACTTGGCACAATGTGCCTGGGAAGATGCCATGGCCGAGCGGATCGCCTCGAACCTGAATGGTCATCCGATGGTTGTTTTAGCGGGAAACGGACACATCGTCAAAAAATTCGGCATCCCGGAACGGGTCTTTAAAAGAAC
>PCSF01000305.1:970-3220 GCA_002771315.1 Desulfobacterales bacterium CG23_combo_of_CG06-09_8_20_14_all_52_9
GTCCCAATATTACATAGAGTTTGCACTATAAAGCCCAATATATTGAAATTTCATTTGACAGAGCTCAACATGTTGTGCTATCCGGCAATCTCATAACGGAATGGCGCGACGACGCCGGATCCTGAAGGCGACATTTCCGTTTTTTCCCGGCGCCGCTTAATTTTCACTTCAAGCTTAAAAAGCAAAAACCCGGAAACAGCACCTAATTTGCCAAAACTGTTTTGTATAGCCGACATCAATTAGAGAGGTACCAGGTGTTCGAACAGATCAAGAAACGAGACGGTCGGATTGCGGAATTTGACGCTCAGAAGATCACCGCCGCTATTGCCAAAGCCGGCAACGCCACCGGAGAATTCGGTGAGCGCGAAGCTAAAAAATTGACCCTCCGCGTGCTTACCCTGGCCCATGAGCTTCGCCTGAAACCCATACCCGAGGTGGAAGAAATCCAGGATATCGTCGAAAGGGTCCTCCTGGATTCCCCCTACCTCAAAACCGCCAAGGCCTACATCATATACCGGGAGCAGCACGCCCAGATCCGACGCATGGCCACCCGGGCCAATGTGGATCTGGTCGACCATTATATCCAAAGGCAGGACTGGAAGATCAAAGAAAACAGTAACATGAGCTATTCCCTGCAGGGTCTGAACAATTACATTTCCTCCGACATCACCTCCGATTACTGGCTCAACAAGATCTATCCGCCCAATATCCGAGCCGCTCATTCAAATGGGGATTTTCACATCCACGATCTGAGCCTGCTGTCGGTTTACTGTGTCGGATGGGATCTCAAAGACCTCCTGATCCAGGGCTTCAAGGGGGTTGAAGGAAAGGTGGAAAGCGCTGCACCGAAGCATCTTCGATCGGCCCTGGGTCAGATCGTCAATTTTTTTTATACGCTTCAGGGGGAAGCTGCGGGCGCCCAGGCTATTTCCAACTTCGATACCCTTTTGGCCCCCTTCGTCCGTTACGATCGTCTGGGGTATAATGAAATCAAGCAGGCCATTCAGGAGTTTGTGTTCAACATTAACATCCCCACCCGTGTCGGATTCCAGACGCCTTTCACCAACATCACCCTTGATCTTCATGTTCCTGTTACCCTCAAGGATCATCCCGTCATTGTCGGGGGCCGGTTTTGCGCCGAGACTTATTCCGAGTTCCAGCCCGAAATGGACCTGATTAACCGGGCCTTTGCCGAGATCATGATGGAAGGGGACGCCAAAGGGAGGGTTTTCACATTCCCCATCCCCACCTACAACATCACCAAGGATTTCGACTGGGAAAACCCCAGCCTGGAAACCATCTGGAAGATGACCGGAAAATACGGCATCCCCTATTTCTCCAATTTCGTAAACTCGGATATGTCCCCGGAAGATGCCCGATCCATGTGCTGTCGACTTCGATTGGACAACCGGGAACTCCTGAAAAGAGGGGGAGGGCTTTTTGGAGCCAATCCGCTCACCGGTTCCATCGGTGTGGTTACCCTCAACCTGCCGCGCCTCGGATATTTGGCTACAGATAAAAGCGAATTCTGGGACAGGCTCAATAAGCTGATCGGCCTTGCTGTGGAAAGCCTCACCATCAAGCGTAAGGTGCTTGAAAAGTTCACCGAGGAAAACCTCTACCCTTACTCCAGGTTCTATCTAAGAGAAATCAAGCGACATACCGGTATGTTCTGGAAAAACCATTTCTCCACTATCGGCATCATCGGGATGAACGAGGCGTGTCTGAACCTATTGGGGCAAAACATCGCCGACCGGGAAGGCCAGGCCTTTGCCCTTGAGACTCTCGACTTCATCCGGGATCGGATTGTCCAGGTCCAGGAAGAAACCGGCGACATCTTCAATATAGAGGCAACCCCTGCCGAAGGGACCTCTTACCGGCTGGCCATGATCGATAAAAAGCGATCCCCCGACATTGTGTGCGCCAATGAAAAAGAGTTACAAGGCGGTGCCGCCCCTTACTACACTAACTCCACACACCTCCCGGTCAATTTCACGGACGATGTCTTTGAAACCCTGGCGCTGCAGGATCCGCTTCAAACCAAGTATACCGGAGGAACGGTCCTGCACATCTTTTTAGGGGAACAAATTTCCAATACCGACGCCGTCAAAAGACTCGTTAAAAAGATCGCTACCAACTACCGGCTTCCCTATTTTACCTTGACACCGACTTTTTCCGTGTGTCCCTCTCATGGGTATCTCTCCGGGGAACATCCCCACTGCCACGCCTGCAGCCAGGAAACTGAGATTT
>PCSF01000305.1:3240-3382 GCA_002771315.1 Desulfobacterales bacterium CG23_combo_of_CG06-09_8_20_14_all_52_9
TTAAGGCCCATCAAGCAGTGGAACGAAGGGAAGCAGGCCGAGTACCACATGCGCCAGACATTCAAGGTTGCCTGAGAAAGCTTAAAGTCGGCCGATGCGTTTCGGCGGCATTCAAAAAACCTCCCTCATCGATTACCCCGGC
>PCSF01000225.1:0-592 GCA_002771315.1 Desulfobacterales bacterium CG23_combo_of_CG06-09_8_20_14_all_52_9
TATCACACTATTTGCTGTGATGATTTATAGAAAAAACCCTGAACTTCGGTTCTGGATTCTCTGGCCGATTGTTACGATCATCCCCAACCTCCAGATCGTGCCCCTCCTCGCTGTGATGGCAGACCGCTATCTATACATCCCCATGGTTGGCCTTGCTGTATTGATCACAGGCTTATGGGCCAAGGGGTCCCGTAATGTTGGCCATAGAATGGCCATGCGGACATCTGCCCTGATCATACTGGTTCTTCTGGGGCTCCTGAATGATCATCAGACCAGAATATGGCAAGACAATACGACCTTCTGGACGGCAACGGCCAAAAGAAGTCCATCTCCTATATCGCTTGCACACTATGGTTCTGTGCTTCTGGATAGAGGAGATTTGGAGGAGGCCGGAATTGCTTTCACAAAGTCGGCGGATCTGAACCCGGATTACCCGGTCTCTCTCATGAATCTCGGCATCCTGGAAGCCAGGAAGGGGAACAAGGCCGGCGCAAGATATTATTTTAAAAAGGCATCGGAAAAAGATCCCTCATGGGGCATGCCTTTTGCATTTCTCGGACGTCTTGCGCTGGAGGAGAAAGACTTCTCTGAA
>PCSF01000225.1:660-858 GCA_002771315.1 Desulfobacterales bacterium CG23_combo_of_CG06-09_8_20_14_all_52_9
GGTCACGTTTCTTGAAGCACGACAGACATTCAGACCCCCTGGGTCCAAAACTTTGCAGTGAGGACGTATTGAACGTGAACAATGGACAAACCCGCATGAACCAAAGTGACCGAAAGTATAGACCCTATTGGGAATGGACGACCCTTGTGTTGGCCCTGGGCTTTATAGCCTTCATACGGTTCCGTTTCCTGTCAGTCC
>PCSF01000225.1:870-1319 GCA_002771315.1 Desulfobacterales bacterium CG23_combo_of_CG06-09_8_20_14_all_52_9
GATGAAGGAGAATATGCCTATATGGCACAGCTCCTGCTGAAAGGAATCCCACCCTACACCGAGGCGTATAGTATGAAATTCCCCGGGATCTATTTTATCTACGCCATCATACTCAGGGTATTTGGTGAGACTCATACAGGAATCCACACGGCCCTGCTTCTGGTGAATCTGGCAACAGCGGTCATCATCTACCTCATCGGGAGACGTCTGTTTGGGAGATGGGAGGGGGTTGTCGCAGGAATCGCCTTTGCTGAGTCATCGGCCATGCCTGTGGTGCAGGGCTTTTGGGCAAATTCGGAGCATTTTCTTATCATCTTCGCCGTTGCGGGCCTTTTGTTACTGCTCATGTCAGCCGACTCCCTTTCTTCTTTCCTGTTTTTTTTAAGCGGTTTTTCTCTGGGCTCAGCCTTTCTCGTGAAGCAGCACGGCATTTTATTTTTTCTATTCGC
>PCSF01000204.1:0-293 GCA_002771315.1 Desulfobacterales bacterium CG23_combo_of_CG06-09_8_20_14_all_52_9
TCCGGCCGCATCACGCGCACATCGTAACCAGTCATCGCGAATCTCCCGGTGGTGACGCATCGTGTCCATACACCATACGGCGCGAGTCCACGCCCTGCCAACGGCGTCACCCATCCGGCATTTTGCGCTCCCCTTGGCATTCTTGGCGTCTTGGCGGTTCAGCGGTCTTCCTTCGGGCCTCGGGCTATATTGCCGGGAACTCAGCCCGGTCCCGAGGGGACCAATGCAGCAACAGCTTCCCGTTCCCGAAAGGATTCCGACTACATGCGCGAACTGCAAGAGAAGAAAGCCTT
>PCSF01000204.1:405-12566 GCA_002771315.1 Desulfobacterales bacterium CG23_combo_of_CG06-09_8_20_14_all_52_9
AGCAGCGAGCGTTCCCCCCGAGAATTAAGAGAAAAACTCGATCGCCTCGGAATACAAGCGGACGCTTCTCACTTTTACACCAGCGCACTGGCGACGGCGAGCTTCCTCGCATCCCAACGGCCGAACGGCTCTGCCTATGTCATCGGGGAAGCCGGACTGATCAATGCCCTCTATGATGCAGGCTTTTCCACAAACGAGGTCAACCCCAACTATGTGGTGGTGGGGGAAACCCATTCTTATTCCTATGAAAAGATCGAAAAGGCCATCAACTTGGTGCGGGCAGGCGCAAGACTCATCGGCACCAACCCGGATTTGACGGATTCCATGGGTAAGGACGTGGTCCCCGGGACCGGGTCTCTCATCGCGCCCATCGAGCTGGCTACCGGAAAAAAAGCCTACTTTTTAGGAAAACCCAATCCCCTCATGATGCGACATGCCAGAAAGATGCTTGGATGCAGTCGCGAAGAAACCGCCATCGTCGGCGATCGCATGGAAACCGACATCATCGCTGGTATACATTCGGAGATCGATACGGTTTTGGTCCTTTCCGGGGTGACATCACGGGAAGATCTCAAAAAATACCCCTATCAGCCTCTTTACATCCTTTCGGGCGTGGGGGATATCTCCGAATAAAGGAGCGGTGTTGACTTTCCGGTCTGGTATGATAGGTTTTCGTTCATCCATAAACGGTTTCCATTTGTTCAGGGGAATTAGTTAGTTACCATTTAACCCATCATAGGAGGAGGCATGCCATGAAAAAGACCGTTTTTTCGATTTTTTGCATCATGATCGCCCTCGCCGTGGGGGCAGTCCCGGCATCGGCAAAAGACAAGGTCGTGGTGTATACTTCCCTGGAAAACGAAGAGGTGGTGGATTATCTCGAATTGGCCAAAAAGGACCTTCCCGACTTGGATATCCAGGCGATCCGTTTGTCGACCGGTGAACTGGGAGCCCGCATGATGGCGGAAAAGGACAATCCCCAGGCCGACTGCGTTTGGGGATGGGCCGTCACCAACATGGCCGAATTCGTTCCCAAAGGGATGCTTACGGTTTACAGGCCTGCGGGGTGGGATAAAATTCCCGCCAAATTCAAGGATCCTGACGGATACTGGACGGCCAGCGACACTTATGAGGCTGCATTAGTCGTAAATACCAAAGTCATGGAAGAAAAGAAGCTCCCCATGCCAAAGGGCTGGAAAGACCTTCTCAATCCCGTTTACAAAGGGATGCTGATCATGCCGAACCCCGCCAGTTCCGGTACGGGGTTCCTGCAAATTGCCAGCCTTTTGGTCCTTATGGATCCCGACTATAAAAACAAGCCGGTGGAGCAGAATAAGGCCTGGGATTTCTTAAAAGAGCTGGATAAAAACATGGGTCAATATATCAAGAGCGGATCCAAGCCGGCCAAACTAGCGGCTGCCGGAGAATACGCCATCGGCTGCTCCTTTGCCTTTGTTTATGCTTCCCTGAAAAAGCAGGGATTCCCAGTTTCCTTGGTCCTGCCGGAAGAAGGGGTCGGGTATGAGTTGGAAGCCAACGGGCTGTTAAAAGGAGCGAAAAACGAAAAGGCCGCCAAGAAGTTCCTGGATTGGGCCATCGGCGAAAGCGCCATGAAACGCTATGCCACCTTCAAACTGGGTGTGACCTATCCCGGCTCCCGGACCAGCGGATCTGCCGGCCTTTAGCACTATCAATCTTGCCCCCATGGATTTTCCTTGGCAGTCGCAGAATCGCGAAAAGATACTCGAAGTCTGGCAGCGTCTTTTCGTAAAATAATCAAAGAGCCAATCGACCGATCGTCTCATCAATCCTTTGTTGGATCGATGAGACGATCCTCCCCTTCTTAAAAAGGGTATGAGACGGATACTCTTTTTTGAGGAGCGCACAGTGGGAAGATGTCCAAAAACCTGATTCTGGAGAATTTGAGCAAACACTATGGCTCGCTGATTGCCGTCAATAATGTCAACCTGGAAATCCAACCTGGAGAATTCCTCTGTTTTTTAGGTCCGAGCGGATGCGGGAAAACGACGATCCTGAGGATGATCACCGGGTTTGAAGAAATCACGTCCGGAAAGATCCTCTATGATGGCGTGGTCATCAACGACATCATCCCTCAAAAGCGAGAATTCGGCATCGTTTTTCAGTCCTACGCCCTTTTTCCCAACATGACGGTGAGCCAGAACGTCGCATTCGGGCTAAAAATGCGCAAGGTGCCGCAGAAGGTGATCGATACGCGGGTCGATGAAATACTGGGTCTTATCGGCTTGCGCGGGTGGGAAAGCCATTATCCGTCCCAGCTTTCCGGCGGGCAGCAGCAACGGGTGGCACTCGGCAGGGCACTGGCCATCAAACCGAAAATTCTTCTGTTGGATGAACCGTTAAGTGCATTGGATGCCAAGATCCGTATCCGGTTGAGAACCGTCATCAAGCGGCTCCAGGAGGAGCTTGGAATCACCCTGATCTACGTGACCCATGATCAGGAGGAAGCATTGGCTCTGGCGGATCGAGTGGTGGTCATGCGGGATGGCGAATTCAGGCAAATCGGAACCCCGTGGGAAATTTATAAAAAACCGCAAAGCAGTTTTATCGCCGGCTTCGTGGGGATATCCAATTTCATTGCCGGAAAAAAAGAAAACGATCGGGTTCGATTCGGTTCCCGGCTGTTCAAGGTTTCCGGTATCGATGCCGTTGACGGCGAAACGGTGCACCTTGCCATTCGGCCTGAAAACATCGAGGCGCTCCTTCCCGAAAGTCTTGCAGATGGACTGATTCCCTCGAATATTATTGAAACAACGGTGGAGGTCGTCAATTTTTTAGGATCTGTTGTAAGAGTCGCCTTCATGCTGGAGGACGAAGAGATGCTGGTGGATATCTCGGAAAAGGAGTTTGAAAGACGCAACCTGAAACGGGGGTCCAAAATCAGGCTCTATTTTCCTCCGGATGCGTTTCATGTCTATAAGGAACTTTTCAGAAAGCTGATCTAAAAGTCACCCGATCCCCTATCCAGGGAAAGAACGGACATGCCTTTGAATTCCAGCCCAAGCGATGCCATAGAAAGATACCCGGTTTCACCGCTTCGAATGGAAGTCGACCGGTTTGTGCTACCGGCCGTGACCTTGTTCATTACCTTGCTCCTCTTCTTTTTCATGCTCTTTCCCCTGTTTGCCATTCTCAAACTGAGCTTTTTCAAAGGGGGCGAGTTTGCCGTCGCCAATTTCACCCTTGCCAATTTCCAAAAGTATTTTACCACCGCCTACACGGTGAGAGCGCTCTGGCACAGTCTTTATGTGTCCATCGTCACGATGATCATCGTCACCGTCATCATCTTCTTTTTTGCTTATGCCATGACGCGTACCACCATCGCCGGAAAGGGGTTTTTTCGCAACATCATTATGATGCCGCTGGTGGCCCCTTCCATTACCCAGGCACTGGCGCTGATTTATCTCTTCGGACGCAACGGTTTGATCACGGCGCATCTGATTCGAACGGAATGGAGCATCTATGGTCCCATCGGCATCATCATTTCCGAGGTTCTTTATTGCCTCCCCCATGCCTATGTGATTTTGTACACGACCCTTTCCGCGGTGGACATTCGGCTCGACGAGGCCGCGGAAAGTCTGGGGGCGACCCCATTCAAGGTGTTCACCCGTATCACGCTGCCTTCCGCCAAGTACGGTATACTCAGTGCCGCCGCATTGACGTTTAACTTGACGATCACGGATTTCGGGAATCCGGTGGTCATCGGGGGCGATTATAATGTTCTGGCCACCGAAATTTACGCCCAGGTCACCAATCTGTACCGGTTCGACCTGGGGGCTACCATCAGCATCATCCTGCTGGTACCCTCCCTCATGGTCTTTTTGTTCAATTATTACATTTCAAGAAAAACCTTTTCCATGATCAGCGGTGCTGCCAAACCGGTGATTCCTCCCTCCAGGCTCTTGAAAAAGATCGGCTTCACGGTATTTTGCAGCCTGATTTCCTTTGGGATTATTCTGATATTTGTCATCGTCGTGTTGGGCTCGTTCGTCAAGGTCTGGCCCTATGACTGGACCCTGACTTTTAAGCATTATCATTTCCCGTCCATCGCCGGATATTCGGCCCTCTGGACCAGCGTTTGGGTTTCTTTGGTAGTCGGCATCGTCGGTGCTTTTATTACGCTGGTGGCCGCTTATGTTATGGAAACGCGCAAACCGTTATTCAAGCAGTTTATTTATCTGCTCTCCGTCATGCCCGCGGCGATTCCCGGCTTGGTCATGGGGCTGGGGTATGTCCTGGCGTTCAATAAGTCCTACTATTTTTTTTATGGAACACCCTGGATCGTGGTCATCAACAATATCATCTGCAATTTCACCCTGGGAATTTTATCGGGTATTTCGACTCTGAGAAATATCGATCCATCCATCGAGGAGGCTTCCATCAGTCTCGGTGGGGATACGCTGCGCACTTTTTTTAAAATCATCTTTCCCCTTTCCCGGGTCGCATTCTTTCAAACCTTCCTCTATTTTTTCATGAGATCCATGACCACCATCAGCGCGGTCATCTTTCTGGTATCTGCAACGGTCCATCTGGCGGCCATTGAAATCATCATGCTGGATAATGACGGCTGGACCGCCAGCGCCAACGCCATGTGTACGTGCATTATTTTAATCGTCCTGGTTGTCCTGGGATTGCTGAAAATCGTGTCCCTGAAAACCGGAGGTCGTCGAACAGGATTGACGGCCGAAGTCTGATCCGAACAAAGGAGCGTGTGACAATGCGGCAAAGTGCCCGGGTTGTGATCATCGGCGGCGGTATCATCGGATGCAGCACGGCCTATCACCTGACCCGACTCGGCATAAAGGATATCGTGCTTCTGGAAAAGAATCAGTTGACCAGCGGGTCCACCTGGCATGCGGCCGGGCTGGTGGGCCAACTCCGCAGTGAACGCAATATCACCCGGATGCTGCAGATGAGCGTCGGCTTATATGAGACTCTTGAGGCGGAAACCGGATTGTCTACCGGGTGGAAAAAAACCGGGTGTCTTCACCTGGCCTCCACCCGGGATCGCATGTACGAACTGAAAAATGGCGCCACCACCGCCCGCAGTTTCGGACTTGAAATGCACATTCTTACCCCCAAAGAAGCTTACGATCTTTGCCCGATCCTCTCCCTCGAAGGGATCATCGGGGCGGCTTTTATGCCCACGGACGGACAGGCCGATCCTTCCGGCATCACCCAGGCGCTGGCGCGGGGAGCGCGGGACCGGGGGGCAAAGATCTCCACGGACACCCTGGTCACCGGATTTGACATACAGGGAAAGAGAATCCAAGCGGTTTTAACCCAAACCGGAAGAATCGAATGTGAAACCGTCGTCAACTGCACGGGCATGTGGGGATACCAGATGGGAAGGATGCTGGGGGTCAATACACCGGTGGTTCCGTTTCAACATCAAATTCTGGTCAGCGAAAAGATCCCGGGCATGCCGAAGAATTTGCCGACCATCCGGGACAAGGACAACCTGATCTACTATAAGGAGGAAGTCGGCGGGCTCATCATGGGCGGTTACGAGAGAAACGGAATCCCCTGGTCGGTGGATGGCGTCTCCAATGACTTTTCAGGAAGGCTGTTAGAACCCGATTTCGATCATTTCCAGATCCTTTCCGAGCCGGCCCTTCGCCGAACCCCGTGCCTGCAAAATGTGGGGATCGTCAAGCTGATCAACGGTCCGGAAGGGTTCACCCCGGATGGCAACGCCATCATGGGGCCTGCGCCCGAACTCGACAATCTCTTTGTGGCCGTCGGTTTCAATGCTTTCGGGATCGCTGCAGGAGGGGGTGCCGGACAAATGATGGCCGAATGGATTATCCATGGGGAACCGAGTCTCGATCTTTGGCCCCTCGATATCCGTCGCTTTGGCCCCCATCATAAGAGCCGGTCTTATCAGGTTGAAAGAACCGCCGAGCTTTACGGGAAGCATTACACGATCCACTGGCCCCATGAAGAACATGATTCGGCTCGGGGAATCCGGCGGAGTCCCCTTTATTACCTTTTGAAGGCAAAGGGGGGAATATTCGGCGCAAAATACGGATGGGAACGGCCGAACTGGTTTGCTCCCCCAGGGGTCGAGTACAACGACCGGCCCACCTTTGAAGTTCCCGGGTGTTTTGAATGCGTTGCCGATGAACACCGCCGGGCCCGGGGAAAAGTGGTCCTCATCGATCAGTCGTCCTTCTGCAAATTCGAGATGACAGGCCCAAAGGCTCTGGAGTCTTTGAACCGCCTGTGCACGAATCGGATCGACCGACCGGTCGGCTCGGTGATCTACACCCCCATGTGTAACAATCGTGGAGGGATCGAGTGTGACCTTACCATCGCTCGTTTGGAAACGGAGAGGTTCCTGCTGGTGGTGGGAACCGCCTTCGGACTTCGCGTCGGATGGTGGATCAGGAAGCACCTCCCTGCCGACGGCTCGGTCGTATTCCATGAAGTCACATCGGCTTTTGGAGTCATCAACGTCGTGGGACCAAAATCGAGGGAACTGCTTCAGAGGGTTACAAAAGACGACTTCAGCAGTCAAAGCTTTCGATTCGGGACCTGCAAACCGATAGTTGTCGGTCACGCGCCGGCGAAGGCGTTCCGGATCACCTATGTGGGAGAGCTGGGATACGAGCTTTATATTCCGGTGGATTTTGCCGGACATGTTTATGAAACTCTCTGGAAGGCCGGACAGGATCTTTCAATCGGAAATGCCGGTTATCGGGCCATCAACTCGATGCGACTAGAAAAAGGAAATGCGGATTGGGGGTCTGAACTCACGCCCGAATACACCCCTTACGATGCCGGTCTGGATGCCTGCGTGTCCCTTGATAAAGAGGATTTCATGGGAAAATCCGCACTGGCCAGGATTCAAAAAGACAAAGCCCCCTGGCGACTGTGCAGTTTTACCCTTGATGAAAAGGATCCGGTCATGATTCAGGGAAGCGCCCCGATTATTCGAAAAAGCGAGGTGATCGGGGTGACAAGTAGCGCCGGATACGGCCATACCATCGGAAAGACGATCGCCTATGGATATATTCCGGCTGAAAAAGCCGTCTCGGGCCAAGGATGGGAAATCGAGTCCTATCGGAAGGTGTATCCGGCCGCCTGCCATCTGAACCGGGTCCTTTATGATCCCCAACGCGAAAAGATCCGGATCTGAAGCCGAAGGATCAGACCCCCGACCATCGGCTCAGCATTTGTCAGGATTCATTATGGTCAACAGGGACTCAAAGTCATCGATGATTTCCGCTGCACCGGCTTTGCGCAGCGCTTCGGCAAGCTCCTTTCTGTCCTCAGAAGAGAGCAGGATTCCGATTCCCAGGAAAGGAGCATCGGATGCGGCGGCGGTCATCATGTCGTCGGGCATATCGCCGACATAATAAAACCCTGAAACTTCCTCCTGGAAAGCGACCTTCAGGGCATCCAGCATGTAAGGGTTGGGTTTGCCTAAATCGATGCGTCCCTTTCCGGCTTCTAACCGTTTCTTTTCTTCCCGCAGGCAATCGTCCAGGGTGTATACCGCCGAAAAATAGCGTCGAATCCTAAACCGATCGAGGGGATAGTCCGCCTCGATTTTGGGGCGGCCTGTGGCGATGGCCAGGATATGGCTAAGAAAGAGATGTTCCAGAATCGACGGGTCGATCAGGAGCTTTTCCTTATCAATTAACCCGCTCCCAATGTAAACGGAAGGAAAGATCCCATAGGTTGCCTGGAACAGTTCGGATCCAAGGTAAATTTCCTGAAAAATTTGTTTGATGATATTTCCGGTTCCCACATCGCCGGTATAGCAGGCGGATATGAATTCATGAATCGGTCTTCCGATTTTTTCTGCAAGCCGGGTCAGCGGTTGCGATTCGCTCTTTAAAAAGCGCGTCAGTTCGGAAACATCGCAACGGGAAATGCCGGCGCGGTAATACGCCCATGGCTCGGCTGCCGTCGGGGCCTTAGGACCTTTGACAAGGGAATACATCAGGCTGATTACCGTAAATGACAGATCCCAGTCATTGTTCAGCCCACCGCTTTGTTTGACCCGGGCCAGATCCAAAAGTGAAAAAAGCGGGTCCGGAAGATCTTCCCATCCTTTTGCCCCTTTGAAAAAGAGCCGGGCTGTCTGACGCACGGTGTCCCGGTATGACAGAGAGACGTCGATAAGCACACCGTCCATGTCGAACACGATCAGATTTTTCCGTTTCATTTTTTTCTTTGCCGTCATATTGCGGGTCCGTTTTCAGAGGATAGGTGTTCGATCCATTCAGGAAGGTCTGAAATCGATGCGATCTTAGAATAACATCGCTTTTCGGGCAATCGGCTTTTGGTTTGAGATCGGTCCATCAAGACGGGAAATCGGGCCCAATCCAGGAGGGGAAGATCCGTGTACCCGTCTCCGACGGCAATGACCCGATCGGCATCGAGGCCTTGTCCTTTGAGCGGTTTCAGCTTGTCGGTCGGATGGATGATGCGATTTTGGATTCCGATTATTCGATCGTTGGCTGAAAGGAACCGATTTCCTTCGATACTTTTGAAACAGTCTTTGATGCCGGCATTTTCCAGGACCCTCTCGATCAGATCGAGGGTTCCGCAGCTGATGATCATCTGGGTATGCCCATGGTGATATATATCCCGAAGAGAGGCTCGGTCGGATCCGGAAATTTTTTGGGCCAGCATCTCAGAGACCCCATCGAGCCGATTCATGCGGGTTCCTGAAAGCACCCAGGCATAATATCTCTTGAATGCCGGCCCCATCCATTTTTTTCGGTCTAAAAAGATGATGGTTCGGCCGACGATACGTTTGGCCAGGGAGAGCCTTTCATCGGAAGCATGGATATTATAGAGCAACAACGTGTGTTCGCTGTCATAGGGGTCGGTAGGGAGCAGGGTCCCGTCAAAATCCCAGATGATGGTAAACGGTTTCATCCACCTTGATTCAACGACCCGGATTGCTCTGTTCTTAACCGGCGGTGATCCGATGGGCGGCTATTGCGGCAAACGGACGACCAAAACCGGAATCGGTGAGTTCCGGACCACCCACCGGGCGGTGCTGCCGATCAACACGTCGGCGAGGGCACTCTGGCCGTGGGTTCCCACAACGATAAGATCGCAACCCTGTTTTTTCGCCGTTTCCACGATCATTTCGGGAGGAGGCCCGCTTTTGATAATGATTTCGTCGGTGACAAAAGCGTGATAGGGTTCTCCATTTTTTACCGCTTCGGAAAAGACCTCCAGAACCTCCTTGATGGCGACATGGTCCCTTTTTTTCCGGATCAGGTCATCCCGGGCTTCGGAATAATGCCGTTTTTTGATTTCTTTCCATGTGTCGGTATGGATCATGTTCAGGATGAATTTTTCTCCCGGGAATTCGGCCATCACATGAAGGATCGTAATCCCGGCGCCATAGACATTGGCAAGGCTTACCGCATAGGCAAAGGCGTGAACAGAACTTTCCGACAAGTCGGTGGCACAAAGGATCTTTTGGATTCGAATATCCGGCATTTTCATTTTCGTCATTTTCCAAAGTACAAATTGGGAAGCCACAGGGCGATCGGCGGAAACAGGATGACAACGGCCAGACCCACCATCATCACCAGAACAAAAGGGATGATAGAGCGGTAGATGTCCGCCAGTGTTATTTCCGGGGGCGCCATGGCTTTCATCAGAAACAGGTTATAGCCGAAGGGCGGGGTCATGTATGCGATCTGGCAGGTAATGGTATAGAGCACGCCGTACCAGACGGGGTTGAACCCCAGCTTAATGACCAGAGGGACATACAGGGGCGCCACGATGATGAGCATGGCGGTATCATCCAGGAACATCCCCATCAGGATGTAGGTGACCTGCATCATGATCAGGACCCCCCACGGGCTGAGTTCCCATTGTTTGATGAAAAGATTCTCGATGGCATGAACGGCCCCCAGGCCGTCGAAGACGGCCCCGAAGGACATCGCCGCCAGAATCACCCACATAAACATGCAGGTGACGCTCAGGGTGTTTCGGAGGGTGTCTTCCATGACCCGTCGATTCAGCCGCTTTTTCATCCAGGCTGCGACGGTTGTCACCGTAGCCCCCGCCGCCGAACACTCCACGAGACTGGTGATTCCCATCAAAAACAGCCCGGTCATGGAGAAGATGATCAAGAGGGGAATGATCCCCGCCCGAAGCAGGCGGAATCTTTCAGCCCAACTGATCTGCCGGCGTTCTTCCAGACTCAGTGCCGGGCCCAGCTCGGGTTGAATCTTGCATCGAATGAGGATGTAGAGCGCAAAGAGGATGGCCAATAAAAGTCCGGGAAACACCCCTGCCATCCAGAGATGGCCCACCGGCTGCCTAGCAATCATGCCGTAAAGAACCAGGACCACGCTGGGCGGGATCATGATGCCCAGAGAGCTTCCGGCCTGGATGACACCGGTGATCATGACTTTATCGTATTTTCGCTTCAGCATTTCCGGCATGGCGATACTGGCGCCGATGGCCATACCGGCCACACTCAACCCGTTCATGGCAGCTACCGCCACCATCAAGCCGGTGGTCCCGATGGCCAAGCCCCCGTTGACGGGACCCATCCAGACATGGAACATGCGGTAGAGATCGTCGGCGATTCCTGATTCGGCAAACATATATCCCATATAGATAAACAAGGGCAAAGTAATCAGCGGATACCAGTTCAGGAGAATGAAGCTGGCATGATAGGGCATCTCCGCTCCGCCTTTTCCCCACAACCAGAGGGCGAACAAGGTGGCCACCCCGCCGATAGCGGCATAGATCCGCTGCCCGGTGAGGAGCATGAGCAGCATCGAGGAAAAAATCAGAAGCGCGATCAGTTCGTGACTCATGAGGATTCCTTTCCTCTGGCTTTGTCGATGTCTTTGATAAAGAATACGACGGCCTGGAGCAGCATCAGCAGGATTCCGATGGCCATGATGATTTTAATCGGTGCCAGAGGCGGTGCCCAGGGTGTATAATTTTTTTGTCCGTAGCGGATGGCATAATCGATGCTGGAAATGCCGCCGATCAGAAGAAAGATCAGGTAAAAGATCATAAAAGGGCCGGTGATCGTATCCGCCACCCCCTGGCGTTTCTTGGAAAGGCGGCCGTAAAGAAGGTCCATGCGGACATGCCCGTCCAGGATCATGGAATAAGCACCTCCCAAAAGGTAATAAGCGGCCATGAGAAATTGAGAGGTTTCCACAACCCAGATATGTGGCCGGTTGAACAGGGTTCGGGATATGGACTCGAACAATAGAATGCCCATCATGGGGAAAACGATATACTGGGAAAAACGGCCGACGGCCTTGCTTACGGCTTCTGTGTATCGTATGAAGTTCTGAATGATTTTCCGCATGTCGATTCCTTATGATTTTAAAAGATTCACCTTCCCGGACCGATTTTCACCCCGACCCGGGAAGGTGATTTGAGGCCTGACAAAATGCTTTTTTAAGGATTAGTATCGATACGGAGGCCCGGCATCTTTCATGATCTGGGCATATTCCTTGAGGATTTTAACCACTTTGGCATTTCTGGGGCTCTTGGCGGCGATCTCGTCCCAGAATTTAAGGGCCGCATCTTCGACGGTTTTCCACTCGTTGGCGGGAATCGTCGTCAGTTTCAGTTTACCGCCTTTGACGCGGTAATGCGCTTCACCCCACCAGTACCAATGCAGACGGTAGTAATGGGAACTGTCCATGGACAGCTTGAACAACGCTTTCAGGTGTTCCGGGATTTTTTCCCACGCAGCGGAGTTCACAAAGTAGGATCCTGACCAGGCGCCGGATATGGGATTGGTCAGGTAGTACTTGGTGACATCCGCCCAGCCCACCGTATAATCTTCGGTGATGCCGGACCAGGCGACCCCGTCGAGCTCACCGGTCTGTATGGCCATCTGGACATCTTCATATTTGAGAGACATGGGCACCACGCCGAATTGCTGCATGAACCGGCCCCCGGTGGGGAACATATACATCCTCAGCCCCTTGAGATCCGCCAGATGGTTGATGGGCTTGGTGGTGGCAAAGTTGCAAGGATCCCAGGACCCTGACCCCAGCCAGTTGACCCCTTTTATACCGGCATAGGCTTCCTCCCAGATCTTATCCAGCCCGTACCAATGGAACAAGGTGGGAACGTCCAGCGAGTAGCGGGACGCAAAGGGA
>PCSF01000002.1:0-2852 GCA_002771315.1 Desulfobacterales bacterium CG23_combo_of_CG06-09_8_20_14_all_52_9
ACCTCGATCATGCCGTTTTCAAACGATCGCAACGCTGGAAACCAAAAAAGATAAAAGAACTATGTCCACTTATTTAGGTCGTTTGCTATAGTTATCTTTTGCGGTTTTTTTCTTTTGGTTCAGTGGACCTTTATTTCTTTAGCGGCGATAAATTTGTTTAACTGATCCTCGTAGTATTTCCGGTTATCCCGGGTCAGGTTCAGCGCCTGTTTCCCGGCAGAAACCGCAAAGTCCACCTCACCTGAAACAAACAGGCTTTCAGCCAGCGTGTCCCATACGTGGGGGGAAGGTTCAATACTCAGGGCCTGTTGGGCCAGGAGAACCGCCCGTTGGGGATTTCTGAGAGCTTTCTCCGGACAAGTAGCATATAGCCATGCCAGATTGTTTAATACCCCGGGATCATCCGACATAAGTGAAATCGCTTTTTCGTAAGCCTGCGTTGCTTTCTCATAGCGGTCGGCCGCGTAGTACAGATCACCCAGCATGGCATAAATTTTTGGATTTTCCGGGGATTTTTGGATTTCTTCTTCCAACACCTTTTCAAGAAAATGGGTGCCGATCCGCTTTCCGGCCTGGCCGTAATTCAGATGATACCCCACAAACCCAACGGCAAGGATTCCCGTGAGATAGACGACCATGCTTTTTCGGATCTTCCGGTCCTGGATTGAAATCCACCGTCGGTCCGTCTCGCATTTTTTCAGATAATCGATCCGACCTTTCAAACTGAAATGGTGCCAGTTAGGCTTGTCCAGAGGCTGGCCGCTGGTTTGGGCGATTTTAAATAAAGTGGATATCAAAGGCTTTGCGTTGTCCATGACCGCATAGACGTAGACATCGGCTTGCCGCTCGAAATTGCGCATGAAAAAACCGAAAATATACCGGAAATAGATTAGAAATATGGCGATCATGAAGAGGCTGAAAAGAATGGAAGTGACGGTGGCATAATTGACACCGGCACGGCTCAGCAGTCGATAGGCCGGCTGGGCGTAAACCATCAGGTAGGCGATAAGATCGAACGTGGCATAGGAAAGGAGCAAATATCCAATAAAAAAAAGGAGATAAAAAAGGAGGTGCTTCTTTTTAACATGCCCGATTTCGTGGGCGATGACGGCGTCCACCTCTTCAGGATCCAGGAAATGGAGAAGAGCGGGGGTGACCAGAATATAACGGAAGCGGCGGACCAGTCCCATGACCCCGGCCGTAATCATTTTTCCTCCGAAGATCGGCCAATTCAAGATGTCGGCGTAGCGAAGCCCCGTTCTTTCGCATAGGGCTTCGATTCGCTGGCGGAAGAAACCGGGAGCTAAGGGGCGACATCTCCAAAATTTCTGGATCATAACCGGCCCGACCAGGGATATTCCCATCAAAAAAAAGATAAAATAGGCGATCTCGCCTCCAGTGGTGGAAAGGATGTGCTTGGGTGTTTCAAAGGGCAACGCAAAGAGAATATCGGAAACGCCGGAAAGAAGGAGCCATGGAAAAAGCACGGGTATGGAAAACATGACGTTAGAAATAACATAGGATTCACCGTCCGCGTCGGAACCATAAATCCGGTTATGAACTCGACCTGCAAAAGCCCAAATAATGGACAGGTAGCCGATGAAAAGCAAGACAAAACCCAATGCCAAAAGAGTTGGAGCCATGGAAAAGATCGGCGTGTCAAAAAAGAAAGAAGGCAGGTTCAGGCCATAGATATCGAGTGCATAAACGGCAATGGCGGCAGCCGATAATCGGGAAAGTGCGGATTGGAATCGATGGTCCAACTCGGAGGGGGGATCAGAAGAAGATTTCTCAATGATCCGTCGAAACTGCAGCCGAGAAAAAAAGGTAAATAGAAATGCTTTAAGCAGGAAAAGAGAAAAGGCCTCTGACCAACCGAACTGAATTTCCTTTGAGGGTTGATAGGTGACGTAGATCAACAGGGCGATGATGAAGTAGAGAAAGTTGGCAAACATGATCCATCCGGGTTCCTGTCTCAGTTTGATCCTTTTTTCAGTCGGGAATTGAAGTAGCGTTCCTTTTCGCTATAAATGCACCCGCAGTACTGTTGACGATACATACCCAGTTGCTTTGAGGTCTGTACGCCTTCTTTCCAGCCCACGCGGAAATCGCGGTAAACAAAAGAAACCCCGATTTCAAGACCGATCTTTTCCCCAAGGGAATGAATTGCGTCGTGATTCTGAAATTTGCTGTACAGCAGGGTCGTGGAAAAAGCGTCAAAACCATTCTTTGCGGCAACTGCTGCGACGGTACCGAGTCGCTCGCGATAGCAAATGAGACATCGATTGGATTCGTTGAAGGCCATTTTCCTCAAGAACCCTTCCAGATCGTATCCTTCTTTTAAAATTAAGGGAAGATCGATTTGGGAGGCATAATCCACCAATGTGGTCTGTCTTTTGAAGCATTCGGTGTAAGGGTGAATGTTGTCCGTATAAAAGAAGCCCGTGACTTCAAATCCTTCCGAGCGCAGTATCTTGACGGGGAAAATGGAGCAGGGACCGCAGCAGGTGTGCAAAAGAATCCTCATTGGCGTTGTCCGAAAATAGCGGTTCCGATTCGGACCAGAGTCGCTCCTTCTTCAATGGCCACCTCGAAGTCCCCCGTCATTCCCATGGAAAGCTCATGGAAGGTCTCGGATTTCAGATCCTCCTGGAGTCGATCCCGTATTTGTCTCAATGCGGCAAAAAAAGGTCTGGCCCGTTCCGGCTGGTCGAAAAAAGGGGGCATAGTCATCAACCCCTTAAGCCGAAGATGTTTCATGCCGCTGACAGCTGTTGCCAGGTTGTGTGCCTCATCGGGTGAAGTGCCCGATTTAGTTGCCTCCTCGGAGATATTGACCTGGATCAGGACCT
>PCSF01000002.1:2863-12572 GCA_002771315.1 Desulfobacterales bacterium CG23_combo_of_CG06-09_8_20_14_all_52_9
CCTTCCTTATCGGCCTGTCGATTCAACTCCAGGGCCAGTTTGATGCTATCCACCGTATGAATCAGCTCGAAAAGGCGGACGGCGTATTTGGCTTTGTTGGATTGGAGATGCCCGATGAAATGCCAGGATACCGGCCGATCTTTGAGGGTTTCGATTTTCCCCCGGGCTTCCTGGATATAGTTTTCCCCGAAAATGTCAACCCCGGCGTCAAGAGCCTCCTGAATGCACAAAGAAGGAACCGTTTTGCTTGCCGCAACCAGTCGGACCGTTTCCGGATCACGGCCGTTCCGAGCGGCCGCCTCCCGGATCCGTCTTTTCACCTGTTCAATGCTTTCCCTTAATTGGTTGTCCATTTTTTATCTTGAAGAGTCCATTCCGGGCTTGTCGGCATTTCGATGACCTTTTCCCTGATGAGAACATCCATCACCTCGCATACCGGAAGCCCCACCACACAGGTATAGGAGCCATGGATCCGTTGGACCAAAAACGTTCCAAGCCCCTGTATGGCGTACGCGCCGGCCTTGTCGTAAGGCTCGGAAGTGGATGCGTACCATGCGATTTCCATTTCGCTGAGAGGCTTAAACGTCACTTCAGTCTGAACGGTATCGGAAAAAAATCGGCATAAAGATTCGTTGCGTATGGCATACCCTGTGAAGACGATATGGGTTTTTCCGCTAAGCAGACGCAGCATGGCTTCGGCTGTATGTCTGGAATCCGGTTTTTCCAAAACCATCCCGTCTATTACGACGATGGTATCTGCCCCGATGATCCAGCTCTCCGGATGACGCATGGAAACCCAACGAGCCTTTTCTTCCGCCAGCAACCGAACATATGCCGCCGAATCCGGATTCGGTTCGGCTTTCTCCTCGACGGGAGAGGGAATAATAGAAAAGTTTAATCCGGCCTGTCTCAGCAGCTCGTTTCTTCTAGGAGATCGGGAAGCCAGGATGATGGGCGAGTTTAACGCATATCTTATCATAGGCGTTGCTTATCAAACTCAAACGCTTATGACAAGACATTGAGAACGGGAAATTAGAAGAGAAGCCGCCGGGCATCCGGTTGGAATCGGGATCTTGTCTTGAAGCATGCGGAAAGAAGCCGGTATCAGACCTTTACCGGATGCGTCCTCCATTTCCCCTGGGGGGAAGAGACTGGGGCGGCGCCTGTTGGTAAAAATCCAGCAGCTTCTGAAAACGTTCAGGTCCCAGGATTTTTCTGACCTCCAAGACAAACTGAAAACGGGACTGGGAAAGGGCGCCCCGTTTTTGTTCCAGCCTTTCAAACTGCTGCCTTGCCGAATTTTCGTTGAAATTGTTTTTGCCGAACAGGGTTTCCAGCTCGAAGCGTTCCGATTCAACATCCCCTTTGCTCTGAATCAACCGACGCCGGCTTTCCTCATAGGCGTTTTCCAGTCGGTTGATCTCCTGACCTGACAGGCCGAGTCTTTGAATGACTTTGGGATCTTTCCACCATCTTCCACTTGGCAGTTCCTGGGAGAATGCCGCCGGCGGGATGAGAAAAAGCAACCCTGTTATCAATGCGGTTAAACCGACGTTTGCCATAACGTCAAACCCCTATTCCTGAAATTAAAGGTCAATGAATCGCTTTCGGCCAGTGGCGCCACGAACCGTATGAACTCATCGGTCAACCGTGGTTCATCGTCTGCGGTGATATATCGATAAGTCTCGGGGAGGGCCTCATCGATGAGAGCATCGACTTCGGCCATTAAAGTCGCGTCATCGATCTTTTCCAGGCGCGCGGTATCGACCCTTTCCGTACCGCGGAACCAAGCCGCGTCATACCACCAGGCCAAGGCGACGATCAGGAGAATACTCACCGCCGATGCCAAGGCAGGGCGCCAGCCGAAGTTCCAGCCATAAACCCTGCGGCTTGGACGATTGTGGAGGATGGAGGGATAACCTTTCGGGTCTGGAGCATGTTGGGCGGCCAGTTGGCCCAACTGAATCAACGGAGCCTCCATGACGGTTTTTCTTTTCCGGCATATCGAACATGTTGAAAGATGAAATTGCTCCGCCGGATTCAGGTCGGCTTCATCGATGATGGCTCTAAGTATCAGCTCGTCGCTCAAATGGTTATGGTTTTCATTTTTCATATTCATGCCTCATCGAAAAGCCTCTGGGAAGAGGGTTCTTTCCTGAACTTATTGATGCCTCGGTACAAACAGGTTTTGACCGTACTTTCGCTGCGGTTCATCACCTGGGAGATTTCCCGGATGTTGAGATGATCTAAAAATTTTAATAAAAAGACCTCTTTTTCCATGGACGAAAGCTTTTTAACAAGCCGGCCGAAGATTTTCCAGAAATCAGCCTGCTGAAGGCGCTTTTCCGCATCCGCTGCCTGAAACTGTTCGCTTCCAGGGTCATCGGGATCCACCTGTTCAGGTAATTTTACAAAGAGTTTAAGCCATCGCTTTTTTCGATAATAGTCCCTTACCTTGTTTACGGCAATTTGAAAGAGCCAGCCCCGAATACGCTCCGGAGACTTCAAGGTTGCAATATTCTGAAAAGCCTGCAGAAACACGTCTTGGGCGATGTCTTCGGCATCCGGTCTGGATTGGGTACGATAATAAATCATTTTGAAGATGTCCGCATAAAAGGTCCTGACGATAGGATCAAACGCCCCCTCAACCCCGCCGGCGGCCTGCTGAATGAAGAAATCCAAAGGTTTCTCGCCGGGGCCCGAGCGATCCGTGTTTATGGGCATGGGCCATCCACTATCTCAGGTCGAAATCATCCAGGAATCGTTCCGGCATAAACGCACAGACAGCAGCCATCCGCTGTTCTTTAGATTTTAACATAAAAGACGTTTAATACACGGTTTTAGTTTACAAAGAATCCAAAAATGGTGAAATCGGCACCGTCGACCCTGGGTGGATCACACTAATGATTAGATTGAACGGTTTTTTTATAAAGCGGCGAGATATCCCGAAGCGTATTTACAGTTTTTTGTAAAGATTCCAGAAAGGCCGTCATATCCGATTCCGTATTGTCGATGCCGAAAGAGATTACCAGGGTTCCCTGAGCATCCGCATGACTCAAACCCAGCGACATAAGCACATGGGAAGCTCGTAACGAGCCAGTGGCACAAGCGCTACGGGTAGAGATGGCGATCCCGTCATCGTCAAGCATCAGCATGACGCTTTCCCCTTCGATATATTTGATGGAGACGGAAAACAGGTTGGGAAGGCTGTATTCCGGATGGGTATTGACGAGATATTCGTCGATGTATCGGGGGAAATCCTGGATGAGCATATTTTTAAGCCTTGTTAAATAGTCAAGCCTTTTGTCCATATCCAGAAATGCCAGTTCCGCAGCCTTCCCCATCCCGATAATGCCGATGAGGTTCTCAGCTCCCGCTCGCTTGTTTCCTTCCTGGACCCCGCCTTCGAGAAGCGGCCAGATGCGGGTTCCCCTCTTGATATAAAGTCCCCCGACTCCGGTGGGCCCGTAGAAGGTGTTGGATGCAAAACTGAGGAGATCGACGCCCAGTTTTTGAACGTCGATCGGAACTGTCCCCACGGAATCGACGGCATCCGTGTGAAAAAGGATCTTTTTTTCTCTGGCGATCTTTGCGATTTCGGCGACGGGTTGCAACGTGCCGGTTTCGTTGTTGCTGTGCATGACGGAGATCAGGATGGTTTCGTCATTGATGGCGTTGGCGACATCCTGAGGATTGACGCGTCCGGTGGAGTCCACGGAAAGGGAGGTCACGTTAAACCCCTGGGATTTAAGCCTGCGGATGCTCCGAATAACGGCGTTGTGCTCGATATTGGTGGTGATGATGTGCTTGCCCCGCTCCATGTTGGCCAACGCCGCGCCTTTAATGGCGTGATTCACCGACTCTGTGCCGCCTGAAGTGAAAACCACCTCCTTGGGCGATGCGGCGTTGATCAGCCGCGCCGTCTGTTCCCGGGCTTTTTCCAAGGCCGCCGCCGCTGCCTCGCCTTCCTGATGCTGGCTCGACGGGTTATGGTGGTCTTTTTCAATCGCCGCGATCATGACTGCCTTGACTTCCGGCAAGAGCGGTTGGGAGCTGATGTGGTCCAGGTTGATGCGTTTCATCGTGGAATATTCCTTTCCGTGCTCAGTGCGCTTCTTTCAGGTCATGCTGACAGGCTTCGCAGAATTCGGCCCCTTCTTCAAGTTCCACGTCGCAATAGGGGCAGTAACATTTGTCCCCATGGGAATGCTCGTGTTCATCTTTTCTCTTGAGCTCAATAATCGGTTTTCCGGCCTTTCGGGCTTCGTAGTCCTTGATGGCCAGCTGGAGGGCATCCGCACCCAGATTGCTGCAATGGAGTTTGTTTTTGGGCAGACCCTCGAGAGCATTGGCGACATCTTTATTGGTGATCCTTTTGGCCTCTTCAACGGTTTTTCCCTTGGCGATCTCGGTCAACATGCTTGACACGGCTATGGCGCTGCCGCATCCAAAGGTCTGAAATTTGATGTCCTCGATCCGGTCATCGTTGACCTTGATATATATCGTCATCATGTCTCCGCAAATCGGGTTCCCCACTTCACCCACTCCGCTGGCATCCTCGATGACGCCCACATTCCTGGGATTTCTGAAATGATCCATCACGGTTTGGTTATACATAAATCTCCCTCCTTAATATGTGAACCTAAATAATAAACATACTAAAATAGAATTAAAGGCTGCTTGAGTAAATTTTCAAAAAGCAGTTCAAGCGATTACCCAAAAAGCGCATCCTTGATTGAAAATCAACTAAACTTTTCTAGTTATCATAAAACCCTTTCTTTGTCACGTATATAATGAAAAGGCTCATTTTACGATATTAGGCCCAACATCCATCGGCCTGTATTGACATTCCAGCGTCTTGAAGGTACAGAAGTTCTCAACTCTGCATTTTGCCTGGATGGCGGAACAGGTAGACGCAAGGGACTTAAAATCCCTTGGGGCTAAGTCCCCGTGCCGGTTCGATTCCGGCTCCAGGCACCAATAATTTCAGGGAGTTAGCCATTTTTGCGACCCCCTTTTTTATTGTCAAAAGAAGATTGTGCCCGAAATTGTGCCCATCTGCGTCTGGAGGTATGTTTCTTGTTTTTGAGACGCTAATTTGATATCAGATTTTTATTCACTGAGCGCTTTGAGAAGGGCATCTTTTGCATCTGCATAATACACGACAATGACCTTGGTGGCCAAGTCGTCAGGTAATTCGAAAAGCTGCTTGCGCGCAGAGACAGGAATGAGGATTTTCTGGGCTCCTTTGTCGGCAGCCAGTTCGATGATGCTGACGGCGTTGTATATGGGCTCGATGGATCCCCCGAGATTGAGTCCGCCCACGATGACGAGTCCGCCTTCCAGGCTGCGCTCGACCAGCGCGGAACTCATGGCGAGCAAGACGGGTATTCCTGTTGCCGCAGCACTCTTGCAGGCATCGAAAGCACGGAACTGGATGGTGAACTCATGGGCACGCGGATCGCGATCACCGACCAGTTCCCTTGCTCTGGCATAGAGATTTTGTTCGGCACAGCGCACGCTCTCCTTGAGCGGCCCCGGAGGGCTTTGATTGAGAATCTTCACCCCACTTCCCGGTCCTTCCGTCACCTCAATGCGGAACAGTCCGGGATTCTCATCCATGCCGCCGGGAGACAACGCCCACACCTGACCGGCAGGGAGCGGGTCGCTGCCGATGCTGTTCTCGCGGTGAAGTTCAGGTGTTGAGACGAATTGCTCCATCCCATCGGGGATCATGGTGAAACTGAAATGGGTGTTTCGGAATTCGGCAGCCCCTATGCGTTTTTGTTGCTCCTTCACCCTTCGGCGACATTCCAGAGCGAGTTTAGCAGCCCACTCGATGGCCTCGTTGGGAATATTGGCTTCAGGATCGGGAAATATCAGTTTGAGAAGCCCGCTTATGGTTTTTTGCGTGGCGGACGTGTCGCGTCCGCTCAAGGCGCCACCGAATTGGATACGACCTTGCAGCTTGTTGACCCGGCTTTGGGAGCGCAGATGATTCCAGCATGAGGAAAGAAAATCGCTGACCAGGCCAAAATGTTCGGTCAACTGCTCGCGGCTGACTTTCGGCACGTTCCAGCCGGGAATATAGGAATGGATGCGGTCCATAAAGGCGGTGTCATCGCGCATCTCCGGTGGGAACGGCCCTAGTAAGTGACCAATGCGTTGCTGATGTTCCACATCGACTTCGAAGTTGCCCACCATGACCATTCCACCAAAGCCGCGGATGCTCTCCTTGCCTCTGCTGAATTCTCCCGACTCCATGTAGCCTTTCATGATGTTCACACCGTCCTTCTGATCGAAGGAGATGCCGGAGATTTCGTCGAAGCAAACCACATCGTATTGGCAGACGAGGCCGCGCTGGCCATTCGCGTTGTTGACGAACATCTTTGCCACGGTGGCTTTGCCGCCCGATACAAGATGAGCGTAAGGCGACACCTGTTGGTAAAGATGGCTTTTTCCTGTTCCTCGGGGGCCAAGCTCCACCGCGTTGTAATTGTTTTCGACAAACGGAACCATGCGGAGAAGCATGACATCACACGTTCGCTCTCCGAGAACCGACGGTTCCAGTCCCACACTTCGAATGAGCAAATCTCTCCATTCCTTGAACGTGAAGAGTAGCCTCCCTTTGCATAAGGTTTCCAGCACATCGCTCTTCGAGAGTTGGATTTCACGCAGGGACTCGATGCCGAAAGGGCGCCCGTTCCTTTCTTCCGCGATGCTGGGGTCGTAAGTGAGATCCAACTCCGCGTAAAAACCTCCGGTCAGCATGCGGTCGTGGGTGTGGACTAAGTCGTCTGCGATACGAACATCGTTGAGCCGCACGCTGGGGAGTTCGGCCACAAAGCAATCGTTCTTCGCATCAAGGCGAGCCTTGATCAGATCGATGAGTTTAACGCGGCCCTGCTCTTTGGCACGAGCTTTAAACAGTTCTTCCTCGCCCGCCCGGACCGTCCGACTGGACAATTGCCGTTGGACGATGGCGAGCCCTTCCCGGATTTCTGACTCGACTACGCTGGCACAATATCGTCCGAGAAGAAACTCAGCCACATATGTGGGCACCGGATACTGTCCTTTGAATTGGCGCACAAGGTCTTTGCGGACGAGGTATCCCTCGAATGCCTTGGCAGCGATTTGATCCAGTGCATCGAGTTGCATATTAGTTTTCTCCTATGACTACGGAATGTTTGAAAATGGGTTGGCCGTTTTGATCAATGACAACGAAGAAGGCCGCCGCACCAAGTGCCTCGTCATCTACCACTAGAAGGCTCGTCTTCTGGCCGTCTGCCGCCGCAGTCGTTGGGGATGCGGCAAAGCTGGTTGCAGCATCCGCGACCTTACTACGAACATCAACAGTGAGACCCTGCGCACCTTCCAACACCACGTTCAGCCTCATTCCCGACCACTTCATCTCTTTCAGGACAACGGACTTCGTGCTGCCGGTTTGCTTGGCAGATACCGTCAAGGAAGGAATCAATGCCTCCTGCAAGGTGAGCCCGCCGTGGGCATATTCCATTCCGGAAACGAAACACGATACGCCGGGAGCCAGGACGATGGCTTCGGCAGCATCCCAAAACCAGGACGTCATCGGAAAGCCGTGCTTGGCGCCTGCGCTTGGGATGGCGCAGCGGCCCCAGCGGGACTCGGCGAGATGCTTGGGCAGTTCGGCTTTGGGCAGCCCACCGGGGAGAAGAAGCCAACCGTGATCCGTGATGACTTTGACTTTGGCCCATCCTGCCTGAAGCAGCTCACCAACCCGTTGTTGCAAAGCGGAAATCTCTTCTTCCACCCTCCACGCCAGCTTTGCACCCTGGTCATGCCCATAGGTATCCAGACAACCGAACTCAGTCCAGGCGCACCCGGTTGGCAATCCAAGCTCGTTCGATTCCAAAAACGAGATCCCCAGCTCTGTCACAAGCTGCTTGAATCGAGCATGGACGATTGCCTTGCCGTTGCTTTGTTCTCTCGACTGAAACCCAGCCCCTTCCAGCGGACCTCCCAGTTTTTCGGCCAGCGGCATCCAGGCAGGTTTCGCAGTTGCCGTAACAGTGGGTAGTGCGGACCATCCATGTTCGAATCTCACCTCTAATTCTGATGAGATGAGTTTTTCTTCCAGCAGCCGCGCCAGATCCAAGCGCAGACCGTCGGCAAAAAGATAGGCCGTGCCTTCCTCGGCCGGCAGGGTGCGACACGTTTGCGGCCCTGTGACGGGATAAGTAGCTGCCAGCGCCTGGGTGAGTGTGGAAAACTTCTCAAGCCACGGAAGATATATGGCCCGAATCGCAACAGTCACAGCCCTGGTGGCGGCAGTGGACCGTGCTGCGTTCAGAGTTCGCAAGACGCTGCGGTCCGCTTTCCATCCAAGTGTCGAGTAGTAATCAGCTAACGCTTCCCAAGTGGAAGGATACCCGGATGCCTGTATGACCTCTGCCAGGTCTCGCAAATGGCCGACGGCCATCGCCAATGGCGATTCCCCCAGAGTTGCCCAAACCCATGAGGTGCGGCGAGAGTGCTCAGCGGCAAGGCTGTGGATTTTCGCGAGGGCATCCTTTGGAGAGGCCGACGAAAGGGCGCAGAGGTCCTTCTCCAGACGCCATTCCTCTTGCCGATTGGAACTCGGCTTGTATTCGCTCGGTTTGTATTCGCTCGCCTCCTTAAAAATGTCCATCTGTTGCGGGGGTAGGGATTCCAGCAGCTCCTTCACGCCCGGATAGGAGCGTGGCGCTTCCTTGTAGCGTCCCCAGACCAATTCCCATGCAGCCTTTCCACTGGTCAGCTTTTCGGCAGCAGTGATCGCGCCATCTTTTTCCGGATTGAAGCCATAAGTGTCCCGGCAGATGGCACAGAAACTGGTCCACTGCGATCCTGATTTCTCCAGTTCCAGTTTGATTTTGACTGGATTACCCATCCAGCGTAAAAGCGTCCGCACAGGGTCCTTGGTGACGATGGCGCGGAAGTCCCCCGCTTCCAGCTTACGCCCTTGCAGTGCGGCCAACTCGGCTTCCAACAATTTTGGCAAGCTCTCCTGAATCGCCTTCTTCGTGTCCTGATCGCCAGCGACATCCAAACCGAGTCCACCATCTGCACTCGAAAAGAACGCAAACGGAGTCCAGTTTTTCCCATTCTTCTGCGTCCAGAATTGTCCTTGGAATTGCAGTGCAAATAAATGCTTTGCCTGATTCGGGCATTGCTCTGCGCTACGGAAAGCGGAGCGTCCGATCCCGGAAAGATAAATCACCGGCACATCTTCTCCAGGCTGAGTTTCCAACTGGTAGCGGAGCCAGGCCGCCGGACCGCTTGCTTCGTCGGGAGAATAATCTCCCAGAGACCACAGGACAGGATAATGCGCCCGTAGCGGCTCGATACACTCCGCCCACAGGTGCTCCTCGTCAGGCCATAGGATGACCCGTGGTGCAGCCAGTTCGTGCTTGTTGTATGAGGCCGCGCTACGCAAGTATTTAAGGATGCATTCGAGAATCGTCATGCGCTTGCCTTTTGCTTTCGGGCGAGTGTGAAGTGTACATCATTCCATCGGGTGCCGATGAATTCTTTCCCGCCAACGGGGTCGGTCCCGGGTTCTTCGGCGCACCAGAACCAGGGATAGTCGTTTTTCGGTCGGTAGGGTTCGTTGCCACGGTCTTTGTCTTTAAGTTTGAGGGGAGCCGTGCGAAAAAGGCCGGCTCCACGTTTGCCCACGTCTCCTGCCAGG
>PCSF01000085.1 GCA_002771315.1 Desulfobacterales bacterium CG23_combo_of_CG06-09_8_20_14_all_52_9
TATTGATCTGATGCCCCCATTCACGTTAGGGTCGGTGATCCACGTGACTCATGTCGTGAGCCGCCGTGGATTACCCGGCCCACACATCGCGAATCGGCTTGTCTGGATTGTATCCTATAGCCGGACAGGAGAAAACCCATCGGAAGGATGTAGAATATATCCCTGCCGTCCGGGTTTTTTTTAATAATTGGGCCAATCATATATTTTGTGAATACGGCCATCGTATAAAAACGGGGAGGAATGCTGGTGATGAATCCTTGGAGAAAGTCCCTTGTCATTTTCCTGGCGTCTCTTTTCCTGTTTACCTCTGCAGGACTGGTTGATGCTTCAGAAAAGGAAGATAAGAGCCCGGAGAAAAAACCCGAAAGACAGGTCGGAATGTCTGCGGAGTATCCCGGAATCGTGATTCCGAAGAGTGAAGAAGTCAGCATGGATTTGATCTTTCACAACAAGGGACGCATCGGCGAAACGCTTCACGTCTGGGTTTCGGAAAAACCTCCGGGATGGAAGGTCAAAATTAAAACCTATCGATTCACTATCACCGGCGTACACGTTCCTGCCGATGAAACCAAGCATGTCACCTTTGAGGCGATTCCGGATAAGGGTACCGGTCCCGGCGACTACCGGTTCCGTGTTGAGGCCAAGACCGAAGACGGTCAGTTTAAGATGGCCCAGGATATCCGTGTCACGATGAAAGAAGATAAAGGGGCCGAAAAGGAAGATCGGGGAATTAAGCTCACCACCTCCTATCCGGAAATCCGGGGTCCTTCGGACGCTAAATTCGAATTCTCTCTGGAAGTCGACAGCAAGTTGGACAACGATGCGGTTTTCGATCTCTTTGCCCAAGGTCCGAACGGCTGGGACGTCAACTTCAAACCCGCGTACGAGTCTAAATATATTACCAGCCTGCGTTTGAAGGCCAACCAGAGCCAGACCATCGCCGTGGAAGTCAAGCCTGCCGTAAATACGAAGGCCGGGGAATACCCTGTTCAGATCCGTGTGAACTCCGGCGATGCTAAAGCCGAAGCCGAACTCAAGGTGATTCTCACCGGCACCTATGGCCTGGAAGTCGGAACGATCAGCGGCCTCTTGTCACTGGAGGCCCGTCAGGGAAAACCGTCGAATGTCTCCTTCTACGTCAAGAATACCGGGTCAGCTCCCAACCATGACCTCAAATTCCTCTCCTTCAAGCCTGAAAACTGGAAGGTGGAATTCAAGCCCGGAGGCATCGATATCATCGAACCGGGTGACCTCAAGCAGGTGGAAATGATTCTCATCCCTTACGAAGAAGCCTTGGTGGGGGATTATTCGGTCAATGTAAGCGTGGAAGGAGAAAAAGCGAATAAATCCATTGAATTCAGGACGACCGTGAAGGCATCGGCCGCCTGGGGATGGATCGGCATCGGGATCATCGTGTTGGTGATCGCCGGCCTTTTCAGTTTGTTCAGAATGCTGGGAAGGCGATAAAATGGATCAGCAAGCTGTGATCGAAACCGAGGCATTGACCAAGGCTTACGGCCATCAGATCGCTGTAGACCAGTTGACACTTCAGATCTTTGAAGGGGAAATCTTCGGTTTTTTAGGGCCGAATGGTGCCGGTAAGACAACCACCATTCTCATGCTGATGGGCTTAACCGAGCCAACGAGCGGAAAAGCCCGGGTTCTAGGCCTAGATCCGGTGAGAAATCCCATCCAGGTCAAAGCAAGGGTCGGATATCTCCAGGAAAACATGGGGTTCTATCCGGACCTGGATGCCCGGCAGATGCTTCGATTCATCGCCGAGTTGAACGATATCCCCTCTGAAAGCGTTGAAGCACGGATCGATTGGGCCCTGAACACTGTAGGCTTGGCGGAAGAGGAAAAAAAAGAAATCGGCGCTTATTCCAGGGGGATGCGTCAGCGCTTGGGACTGGCCGAGCTCTTGATCAAAGATTCGAAGATCGCATTTTTAGATGAACCGACCCTTGGCCTGGATCCGGATGCCTCCAACCGAATGATTTCGCTCATTGAATCCTTGTGCCGAGACCGGAAAATGACCATACTGATCTCCAGCCACCTCCTCCACCAGATTCAACGGATCTGTCACCGGGTGGGAATCATGATCAAAGGCAAAATGGTGGCCCAGGGGCCGCTGGCCAATCTGGCCAGGGAGAAGTTCGGCGTCGGGAAGGAAACCTTCACCTTGGAAGAGATCTACATGAAATATTTTCAGGAGAACTGACCCATGAAAGGAATCAAGGCGATCATCAAAAAAGAACTTTCCGATCATTTCAGCAGCTATCGGCTTATCATCATCTTTGCCCTTATCACTATGGTCAGTCTGATCACCGTATACATGGTGGGCCTGAATATCCGGCATGAGTTGAAAGGGATTGCCAAACCCCGCTTTGTCTTTTTAATGCTCTTCACTTCTCCGGGCGCCATGTTTTCACTGGTTCAGTTCGTCGCTTTCTTCGGGCCTCTGGTGGGACTCATACTGGGCTTCGACGGCATCAACCGGGAGCGCAACCAGGGGACATTGAGTAAGCTTCTTTCCCAGCCTATCTATCGGGATGTGGTCATCAACGGAAAATTTTTGGCCGGCGTGATCCTGATCGCCGTCATGATGGCTTCCATCGTCCTGGTCATTGCGGGGCTGGGGCTTTTACTGGTGGGCATCGTCCCCGGGCTCGAGGAATGCTTACGGATGGGCATCTATCTATTTCTCAGTATCATATACATCGCCTTCTGGCTGGAGGTCGCCCTTTTCTTTTCCATCCTTTTCCGTAATACGGCAACCTCGGCGCTGGCTGCGCTGGCGATCTGGATTTTTTTCTCTTTTTTTATCTCCCTTGGAGCGTCGGTTTTAGGAAACACCCTTGCAGGGAGCGCGGAAACCGACACCACGGAATCCCTGGTCCGGAAGGCCGAAATCGTAAAAGCCATTTCCCTCCTTTCGCCCATGGAACTCTACTCGGATGCCACTACCCTCATCATCGACCCCAGGCGAAAATCCGCCCGCTCCGTCATTGCCGTGGGCCCGATGGAACAGATCTCCATGTCCCGCTTTTCCGGGCCCCTTGCACTGAGCCAGAGCATTATGGTGGTGGCCCCCCATCTGATCTTTCTTACCGCCCTGACACTTGTCTGCTTTGCGGTCTCATTTGCGGTATTCATGAGGCAAGAAATTCGCTCTGTGTAAAAAAACCTTGTGCTTTTTTTCCGCAAGGCCTAAAAATTGATGAAATCGCAAAAACTCAAAATTGGGATGGCAAAGTAAAAAGCTTCAGATGCAAGGCGCGCAAATCCTGAAAAATGAGGCGTACTCATAGGTACGCCGGAATGATTTACCCGGTTGAATCCTGCGAAGCAGGGCCGCAAAGCGGCATTCAACCGGGCA
>PCSF01000161.1:0-180 GCA_002771315.1 Desulfobacterales bacterium CG23_combo_of_CG06-09_8_20_14_all_52_9
TTTCTTTTAAAAAGCGTCTCCAGCCTTGTCCCTCTCACTACATAAAGAAGATGAATTTTCACGCCGTCCACTCCACATTCGGAAACGGCATCGGCGGTGCACATCATGTGAGATCGGTCTTCTCCGGGAAGCCCAAGGATGACATGGGCGCAAGTCGCAATTCCCCTTTTCCGGGTCTTT
>PCSF01000161.1:207-1392 GCA_002771315.1 Desulfobacterales bacterium CG23_combo_of_CG06-09_8_20_14_all_52_9
TCGTGTCCCCGGTTGATGCGGGAAAGGGTCGCATCGTCGGCCGATTGAAGTCCGTACTCCATCCAGACGAGATGGGTTTCCAGATACCGACCCAAAAGATCGAGTACCTCATCTGACGCGCAGTCGGGCCGGGTACCGATGGAAAGACCCACCACGTCGTCCGATAAAAGGGCTTCGTCGTAGGCGGCTTTCAGCCGGTGAATCGGCCCGTAGGTATTGGTAAACGCCTGGAAATAGGCGATGAATTTCTTTGCACCGTAGCGGCGGGAAAGGCGCTTCCTTCCTTCCTCCATCTGTTCCGTGATGCTCATGCCCCGCTCATTAGCGCCGGTTCCGGATCCTTTGCAGTTGCAAAAGATGCACCCTTCCCTCGACAGGGTGCCGTCCCGGTTGGGGCAGGAAAAGCCCGCATCCAGGGTGATCTTCTGGACCCGGCACCCGAACCGGTTCTTCAGATAGGTGTTGAGATCATGGTATCGTTTTTCCATGTGTTATGCCGTAAAGACCGATGAGTTTCCGGTTTTCATGCCACGGGAAAAGACAGGAGCTGCCCGGGCTTGATTTGCCGGACCACCGATTATATACATGAAGTAAAGATGATGGGAAACCGGAAAACACGGATGATCCGATGAACGACTATGATGTTATCGTCGTGGGGGCCGGGCATGCCGGATGCGAGGCCGCCCTGGCCGCTGCCCGGATGGGGTGTCGCACCCTGTTGATGGCCATCGACCTGGACAAGGTGGCTGCCATGCCCTGCAGTCCTTCCATCGGCGGAACTGCCAAAGGGCAGTTGGTGAAAGAGATCGACGCCCTGGGAGGGGAAATGGCCAGGATCACGGACGCAACCGCCATCCAGTACCGCACCCTGAACACCAAAAAGGGGCCGGCCGTCCATTCCACCCGCACCCAGAATGACAAAAACCGTTATCACGTGGCCATGAAGGCCGTCGTGGAGGCCCAGCCCGGCCTGCAAATCCGGCAGGCTATGGTCGAAGCGCTCATTGTTGAGAAGAATCGAATATGCGGAGTCCGGGATCATACAGGGTTTGAATACCCGGCCAAAGCCTTGGTTCTGGCAACCGGGACTTTCTTGAGCGGCCTGATTCACATTGGATTTACAGCGATTCAGGCCGGCCGCGCCGGTGAATTTGCTTCCTACGCCCTTCCGGAGCATCTCAGATC
>PCSF01000161.1:1477-12397 GCA_002771315.1 Desulfobacterales bacterium CG23_combo_of_CG06-09_8_20_14_all_52_9
CACGACTCGGACCCGTCGCCCGTTCCTTTCTCCTTTTTCAGCGATGAGGTCCGCCTCCCCCAGTTGCCCAGTTTCATCGGCCACACCAATCCCATAAGTCACCGGATCGTGCGTGACAACCTGAAGCGCAGCGCCCTGTATGGCGGCAGGATCCACGGCGTTTCGGCACGATACTGCCCTTCCCTGGAAGACAAGGTGGTCCGTTTTTCCGAGAGGGATCAGCATCAGGTCATCCTGGAACCCGAGGGGCTCGATACCGACGAAGTCTACGCCAGCGGCCTGGGAAACAGCCTCCCCATGGAGATCCAGGTCGAGCTTGTCCGATCCGTACACGGCCTGGAAGAGGCGCAGATCGTCCGACCGGCCTATGCCATCGAGTATGACTACCTGAATCCCAATCAGCTCAAGCCGACCCTGGAGACCAAGCGGGTGGAGGGTCTATTCCTGGCCGGTCAGATCAATGGCACTTCGGGTTACGAGGAGGCCGCCGCCCAGGGGCTTTGGGCCGGCATCAATGCCGCCTTGAAAGTCCAAAAACAACCGCCCTTTATTCTGGACCGTTCCCAGGCATACATGGGGGTCCTCGTGGACGACCTGATTACCCGGGGGACACTGGAACCTTACCGCATGTTCACCTCCCGGGCCGAGTATCGTTTGTTGCTCCGGGAAGACAACGCGGATCTGCGCCTGGTGGAAATCGGATACGGCCTCGGCCTTCTGCCGGCCGAAGCGGCAAAAACGATCCGGGAAAGAAAGCAACAGATTGCCGAAGAGATTCGACGGATCAAGTCCGCGGTGATCAAGCCGTCGGCCGATGTGAACGCCTATCTGAAACGCCGGGATTCTCTTCCGCTGACGGACGGGACCCGACTGGACCAATTGCTGAAACGACCCGGGCTGGATTATGATGTGGTATTGAACCTCTCCAGGCCGCCGACCCCAATACCCGAAAGGGTTTCCAAACAAGCGGAGATTGAAATCAAATATGAAGGGTATATCCGCCGTCAGCTCAATGAAATCGAAAAATTCAAGAATCTGGAAGCCCAAAAAATCCCCGGCGATTTCGACTTCAAAAACGTCCATGGACTTTCAAGTGAACTCAAGCAAAAACTTGCCGCCGTCATGCCGGTATCCCTTGGACAAGCCTCCCGGGTGGATGGAATGACCCCTTCTGCGCTGTCCGTATTGATGATCGCCTTACACGCCAGGAAGAGCGGCGATCCCTCCCGAGGGGCGTATTCGCCTTGACAGATTATTCATTTTTCTTTAAGTTATAAATATATAAGCAATTTGAAAAACGCTCGGGAATCCCCCTCGGACACAATCCGTAAATAGGGAGAAGCACAAGAAACGATCCGTCATGCCGGATAAAGACTACTACCAGACTCTCGGTGTTTCCAAAGGGGCCTCCAAGGAAGAAGTCAAGAAGGCCTACCGGAAACTGGCCATGAAATACCATCCCGACCATGCCAAGGGAGACAAGTCCGCCGAGGAAAAATTCAAGCACATCAGCGAAGCCTACGCCGTGCTCAGCGATGATGAAAAGCGTAAGCAGTATGATACATACGGATCCGCCGGATTCCAGCAGCGCTTTTCCCAGGAAGACATCTTCAGGGGGTTCGATTTCAGCGAAATTTTACGGGAATTCGGGCTGGGAGGGTCATCGTCTTCCCGTGGCAGAGGCAGCGGGATGCGGTTTTCGTTCGGATCGAGGCCCCCCTTCGACTTTCATGGACAACATACCCAAGAAAATCAGGCCAAGGGGCAGGATTTGATTTATGAGCTTCCCCTGACACCCCTAGAAGTGGCTACCGGTACCACCAAACGTATCTCCTTTCATCATGGCAGGGAAACCCGAAACCTGACGGTCAAGATCCCCAAAGGCATGATCAGCGGGAAGAAGCTTCGGCTTACCGGAAAAGGGGAGCCGAGCCCCTTCGGAGGCGCATCCGGGGATCTGTTCATTCAATCCAAGGTGATGGAAGACCCGATGTTTTCCGTGGATGGATATGATCTCAGCATGAACTGGGAAATTCGGCTCAGCGAAGCCCTGTTGGGGACCACCCTGTCCATCCCCACCCTGGAAAAAAAGTCGCTTACCCTGACCGTCCCGCCGGGAACGCGGCACAAGACCCGGATGCGTCTGGCCGGCCATGGCCTGCCGCATATGAAAGGGAGCGGGAAAGGGGACTTGTATGTGAACCTCCTGGTAAACACCCCAAAAAAACTCACCACCCAGCAGAAAAAACTGGTTGAGGAATTGGCCAAATCCGGATTGTAATCGTAAACGCAGGAACCAGGCCCAGAAAGACCTGATACATGCCGGAATTGATTCCCATTCTATCAAGAGACCGAATACAGGAGCTGGTTTCCGGCATGGCGACTCGAATTTCCCATGACTATCGAAATGGGGACCTCGTTCTCATCGCGGTGCTCAAGGGGGCTTTTATCTTCCTGGCGGACCTCATGCGGGCGCTGACCATTCCTGTCTGCATCGACTTTGTCCAACTCTCAAGCTATGGGACCGGTATCGATTCCTCTGAAAAGCCGTTTCTAAAAAAAGGAGTGGATGCGGATATACGGTCTAAGGATGTGCTGATCATCGAGGACATCGTGGATACGGGCTTGACAATGGCCTTTCTCATAGATTATATAGGCACATTAGGGCCTAGAACAATTAAGACCTGTGCTTTTCTCGACAAATGGGAACGGCGTAAGGTTGAAATTCGTCTGGACTATGTCTGTCAAAAGGTTGAAAGCGGATTCCTTGTGGGATACGGGCTGGATTACGACGAAAGCTACCGCGCTCTGCCGGAAATCTACCGTTTAACCGTATAGAAGGGGAGAGGCATCATGATCGTTACCTGCCAAAAATGCTCCAGCCGGTTTGCTCTGGATGAAACCGTCCTGAAAAAGGAAGGGTCAAAGGTCCAATGCTCCAAATGCAAAGACATCTTTACGGTCTTTCCGCCGTCTGAAAAAGCATCGGCGGAAAAAGACGAGGGGGACAACCTTTTTAAAGATTTGATGCCGAAAGATTCTGAACCTGCAGCCATCTCGGAAGATACTCAGGCCTTTCTTAAAGAAACCCCCTATGACTTTGAAACGCCGGATGCGGGAAAAGAAATACCCTCTGACTTTAGCACCCTTGATCTTTCTGAAAAGCCGGAAACTGATCTCACCAAGGGCGATTTCGAATTCGTTTTAGAGGAAGATTCAGAAATCGACGGGGGCATTTCATCAGCCCAAAAACCTGGCGGCTCAGGAAGGGCCGATCCGGATATCAGCGAACTCGAAGAGATCTTCAGGATCGAGACGGAGGCCAAGCCGGAAAAAGAACCGGTAGAAGCGCCGGGAATCCTCTTAGAGGAAGAACCTAAAGAACCGATCACCGAATTTGACATCGAGACCCTGAAGGAACCTGTTCTAGAAAGCGAAGAAAAAGAGAGCCCGGTCGAAACTCCAACCAAGGAGTTCGAGACATCTGAAGCCGTTGCCAAGGCCGACGTCATTGATGAACTGGACCTCAGCGAGTTCAAGGAAGAAACCCCGGCCGAAACGGCAGTGCCCGCAGCAAAGGCTTTTTTGGAAAAAGCTCCCGCAGATGAATTTCAGATCGAATCCGAAGAGCCCCTCGAATTGGAAACCCGGGAACCCATTGCCACCGAAAGCGGGGCAAAAGCAGATCGATTCGCCGGTATTGCCAAAGACCGCTTTGAAGAAGCGCCTCAGTTCATTGATCAAGACGTCGAACCTCTCCCTGAGCCGGAGGAACTGCCTCCGGAAACCTATTCGCTTACAGGAAAACCGAAACGAATCGGTTCATTTTTACGGGGACTGTTGATTCTTATTCTTATCGCAGGGGCCGGTTACGGCGCTTTTATTCTGACGAACCGAATGGGCATTTCCATTCCTTTTCTGAGCAATTTTTCAAAGACAAAAGCCGCGGCTCCGGGAAACCTTCGGATTCAGATTTTAGATGTGGACGGTCACTTTATCACCAGTCCGGAACACGGAAAACGCTTCGTCATATCGGGTAAAATCAAAAACGACTACACCCAGGCCAGAAGAGATATCCAGATTACCGGCAACTTGCTCAGAAAAGGGCAACAGATCATCACCAGCAAAACGGTTTACAGCGGCAACCTGATCCCGGAAACCGACCTTGTCAAAATGGACATGGACGCCATCGATGCCCGCCTCTCCGGCCGGCCGGCCGGAGGTGTGACTCAAACGAGTCTCAATCCCAGGCAGACAGGATCCTTTATGATCGTTTTCGGGAAACTGCCCAAGAACCTGGAAGAATACAGCGTGACCGTGAATGACTCCCAGGCGGCAAAATGACGGTTTCGACTTGACTCTTTCTGAAATCCTCTGGTAAAAGCCCGGTGCCTTCTCTGGCGATGTAGCTCAGGTGGTCAGAGCATGCGGCTCATATCCGCAGTGTCCGGGGTTCAAATCCCTGCATCGCCACCAGATAGAATTAAAAGCCGAACCTTCAAAAAGGGGCGGCTTTTTTATTGTCTCAGTCCCCGAACAGAACCATAAGGGTAAAATCATTAAAAAGCCAAAAGGCCTGAAAGAAGCCGATGAAAAACCGTATCCGCTCCATGTGCCTTTTTCTCCTGGGCGCCTGCCTTTCCTGTGCTTTCATTTCCTGCCAGCTTGCCCGGCCCGTCGGCGCAGCCATCGAACCGGCCAAGATTAATGACGGAGTCTACATAGGGAAAAGCAGCTCCGGTCCCAACAGCGCCACCGTTCGCGTGACTCTCAAAGACGGGAAAATTCAAGGCGTTGAGGTCCTCCGGCATTTTGCCTCCTGGAAGGGCAAGATCGTTGAAGAGACCATCCCCCGGCGAATTGTGTCGGAGCAATCCACCCGTGTCGATGCAGTCTCCGGCGCCACCAACAGCAGCGTGGTCCTGATGAACGCCGTCCAGGATGCCGTTGATAAGGCTTCTCAACATTCTGAAAGCAAGGGGATGGATTAGAAATAGAGTTGTTTTTAAAAGAAGATGGCGCTACACTTTTTTTGTTTTTTTTTACTCACTGACGTTTGATGAAATCGTAAAAACTCAAAATTAGGATGGTAAAGTAAAAAGCTTCAGATGCAAGGCGCACAAATCCTGAGGAATGAGGCGTACATATGGGTACGCCGCAATGATGAAGGATGCAGTGCAACGCAGCAGATGGACTTTTTACGAAGCCATCACGTTTGGACATGAGTGAAATAATCCATACATGGCCCTTTCATCCAAAGAAAAACTGAACCGCTTCTATCAGCAATTTTTGCCCAACGACCAGGTCCTGATCGTCATTTTCGCGGATCCGGATGCCATCGCCTGTGCCATGGCCGTTAAAAGGTTGTTGTGGAGGCGTGTGGCCGGTGTGACGATCTCTCATATCAACGTCATCGAAAGACCGGATAACCTCGCCATGATCCGCCTGCTGAAAATTCCCATGGTCCACATCGATCGCATCAAGCCGGAGGTCTTCTCCCGTTTTGTCCTGGTGGATTCCCAGCCGGAGCATAATGCGCTCTTTTCCAGGATCCAGCCCCATGTCATCATCGACCATCATCCGGAAACGGAGACCAAGGCGCCTTTCATGGATATCCGCCCCCAGTACGGGGCCACGGCGAGCATTCTCACCGAATATCTGCAGGCCGCAAAAATCAAGCCCAGCGCCAAGCTGGCCACCGCCCTGGTTTATGCCGTCAAGATCGACACCAACGATTTCCAAAGAAAAACTCTGCCGGAAGATCTTCGGGCCTTTCAGTATCTTTATAAATATGCCAACACCTCCCTGGTCCGCAAGATCGAACGGGCCTTTCTGAAGCTGGATTACCTGAAGTATTTTCGGGTGGCCCTGGAAAACAAGCGCCTAATAAAAGGCAATATTTATACCCATCTTGGGCCGGTGACGAATGCGGATGTCTGCGTGCTCATCGCCGATTTTTTCATGGCAATCGACAAGGTGACCTGGAGTATCGTGTCCGGGCTATGGCAGGATAAACTGATCGTCATTTTCAGAAACGACGGACTTCGCAAAGACGCGGGGAAAATCGCAAAGCGCAGCTTCGGCCAGATGGGGACCGCCGGCGGACACAAAAGCATGGCGCGGGCGGAAATACCGGTTGCCACCTTGCAGGGGGGGCCCGACCTGAAAAACGACACCAGGGTTCTTTCCTGGATCATTAAAAAGACCCGGGAGAAAAACTGAGTCTTGGACCATCCGAATCCGCATATTTCCGTCACCATTTTAGGCTCCGGGACGTGCGTCCCTTCGTTGAAACGAGGCGCATGTTCGGTACTGGTACGCATCGGAAATGAAAGGATTCTTTTGGATGCAGGACCCGGCACGATGCGCAGGCTTCTGGAAGCCCGAACGACGATCTTTGAAATTACCCATCTGTTTTTAAGCCATTTCCATCCGGATCATTCCGGCGAACTCGTCCCTCTTATTTTTGGCACCAAGTATCCGGATATCTTACAGAGAAAATTTCCCTTGAAGATTTTGGCCGGAAAAGGTTTTTTAGATTTTTATACCGGACTCAAAAAGGTATATGGAGACTGGGTGGCGCTTCCCTTGGATCTTTTAGAGTTCATCGAACTGGACAACAGGGCTTTGGATACCCGGAATTTCGATGGGTTTACCGTGTCTTCGATGCCCATGGATCATAATCCGGAAAGTGTTGCGCTTAAGATCGAAACCCGGTCGGGTGTTTCGATGGTATATTCGGGGGACACGGACTACACGGAAAACCTGGTCCTCTTGGCCAAAGGCACCGACCTGTTGATCTGCGAGTCGGCCCTCCCGGATGATCTGAAGGTCAAAGGACATATGACCCCCTCCTTGGCCGGGGAAGCAGCCCAAAGGGCCGGAGTTTCGATGCTGGTTTTGACCCATCTCTATCCCGAGTGCGACATGACCGATATCGAAAAGGAATGTCGGAAGACCTATTCCGGTCCGTTGAAGACGGCCTGCGACCTGATGACGATCAATCTGGATCCAAAACCGGCCTGAGCATAGGCCGAAAGAGGCGTTTTTCCCAGGATCGACGATGAAATACTACCCGGTCTATCTGGATATTAATAACAAGGCCTGCCTGGTGGTGGGAGGCGGTGACGTGGGGACCCGAAAGGTCAAAACCCTCTTGGACTGCGGGGCGGCAGTCACCGTGGTAAGCCCTAAGTCCACACACGAACTTCTCAAGCTGGCCGAATCCGGAGCCATATCCCTTAAAAGGCGGCATTTCCGAAACGAAGATCTGGAGGGGATGTTCCTGGTCATCGGCGCCACCGATGATGCCGAACTGAACCAATTTTTAAGCCGGGAAGCTTTTGCCCGCAACATGCTTTGCAACATCGCCGACAGGCCGGAGGCATGCAACTTCATCCTCCCCTCCATCGTCAACCGGGGGGACCTGATCATCGCCGTTTCCACCTCGGGAACGAGCCCGGCTTATGCCAAAACGCTGCGCAAGGAGCTTGAAAAGCGATTCGGACCGGAGTATGCGGATTTCCTGGGGATCATGGGGGAGTTGCGAGCCAAGTTGCTTAAAACAGCCCATGCGCCGGAAGCCCATAAAAACCTGTTTGAAGCGCTGATTCGAAGCGATCTTCTCCGCTGGGTGAAAAATAAGGATATCCCCCGGATCAACGAAATTTTAAGGCAATTGTTTGGAAAAGAATATGAAATCGATACGCTGCCCACAGAAAAGTCCGGACCCGAAGAGGCGCCTTGAGAAAATTCTTATCCGACCGATGACTCCAAACGATCTATCCGGGTGAACTCATGGAAAACCTCATATACGCCGTCATCTCCCTGTACCTGTTGAGCACGGCCTGTTACCTGGCGTACCTCTTTTTCCAAAAGGAAATCCTTCACCGTTTCGGATATTACATCCTTATGGCCGGGCTTTTGTGCCACTCCATCAGCATCATCACTATTTATATCCGGACAGGGTTGATGCCTGTGCGCAACCTATCCGAAACCTTGTCTTTATCGGCATGGGCGGTGGCCGTCGTTTTCATCGCCGTCCGGCACCGGTTCAAATTAAAAATCTTGGGGATATTCGCCGCTCCCGCCGCCCTGGCCCTCATGATCGCGGCCTCCCAGTTTCCCCGGCACACCGGTCCGACTAAAGAGATCTTTTCCAGCTTCTGGTTTATCTTTCACGTGGTCAGCGTCTTCATCGGGGATGCGGCTTTTGCACTGGCCTGCGGGGTCGGGATTTTATATCTGCTCCAGGAACTCGCCATCAAGCACAAGGCCCGGGGCTTTTTCTTCCGCCGCCTCCCATCGCTTGAACGCCTCGATTCCGCGGGGTATGCCTGTATCGTGGTGGGGTTCACGTTTCTCACCGCAGGTCTCATCGGCGGCTTCATCTATGCCAAATCGGTCTGGGGACGGTTCTGGAGCTGGGATCCCAAGGAGGTTTGGTCCGCCGTCACCTGGTTGGTTTACGCAGCGCTTCTTCACGAGCGTCTTGCCGTGGGATGGCGGGGCCGACGCGCAGCTATCCTGTCCATCATCGGTTTTGCGGTGCTGCTTTTTACATTTTTCGGTGTCAATTTTTTCTTGAAAGGCCACCATGGAGAGTTCACACGGTTTTAACTTCTTTTCTTTCATATCCGAAACACCGCATGTTTTCAGCATCGATTCATGATGGACGCGAAACCCCCTAAAGGCCACACCCCCACCCCGGATATCCTTCTCATCGGGCTCAATCACGAGACTGCCCCGGTGGAACTCCGCGAGTGTATCGCCTTATCCGAAACCGACGCGGAAGCCGGCCTTGAAAGCTTGAGCCAATCGCCGGATATCCGGGAAGTGATTCTGTTATCCACCTGTAACCGGGTGGAGGTGCTGACAGTCACGGGGGATGCGACCCAAACCGTGGGGCATATCAAGGCTCTGCTTTCAAAAACCGGAGGAATCGAGCAGGCGACCTTGGAAAGCGTTTTATATACCCATTCGGGCGTTGCGGCGGTGCGCCATGTATTCCGGGTGGCCTCCAGTCTCGATTCCATGATGGTGGGAGAACCCCAAATTCTAGGACAGATGAAGGCGGCCTACCGGTTGGCAACGATGAAAAAAACCACCGGCATGATTCTCAACCGTTTGCTGCACCGGGCGTTCTTTGTGGCCAAGCGGGTTCGGACGGAGACCGGAATCGGCGATCATGCCGTCTCCATCAGCTACGCCGCCATCGAACTGGCCAAGAAGATCTTCGATACTCTGGAGGGGAAAAAGGTCCTCCTGATCGGGGCCGGTGAAATGGCGGAGATCGCGGTGGAGCATCTGGCGCGCAACCGGATCGGGACCATTTTTGTGGCGAACCGCACATTTGAAAGAGGGGTTCAACTCGCGCAAAGGTTCAAAGGACAGGCGGTCCGGTTCGACGAGATCGAGGCCCTTCTCCTCGAGGTGGATATCATCATCAGTTCCACGGGTTCACCGGATGTGGTGATCCGTCGCGACCAGGTCAAAGGCGTCATCCGGGCACGGAGAAACCGACCCTTGTTTTTTATCGACATCGCCGTTCCCCGTGACATCGATCCTGCCATCAACCAGCTTCCCAATACCTACGTTTACGACATCGATGATTTAAAGGGGATCATTGAGGAAAACATGGATGACCGCCTTCGGGAAGCGGCGAAGGGGGAGCGGATCGTGGACGAGGCCGTCATAGGATTTCGACGTTGGTACGACAGCCTGGAAGTGATACCGACCGTGGTGGCGCTGAGAAACAAGATCGAAACCATCGTTAATGCGGAAATCGAAAAGACCCTGTCGGGTTTCGACGGCATCACCGAATCCCACCGTCAGGCCTTGCATCGGATGGCCGCGGCCATGGTGAACAAGATCCTCCACAATCCCACATTGTACTTAAAGGAGCTGACCCGTTACGAGGCCAAGGCAATCACACTCGACATTACCCGAAAATTGTTTAAAATCGACGAATGATCGGAGGCTGTTTGTGATGAAAACCGCGTTTTTGTTTCCCGGTCAGGGCTCCCAGTATGTCGGCATGGGGCTCGACCTTTACCAGGAATTCGACTTCGTCAAAGAGATCTTCGATATGGCGGAAGAAACGGTTAAGATGAACCTGAAGGGGTTATGCTTCAAAGGGCCCATGGAGGATTTGACCGAGACCGTCAATCTCCAGCCCGCCGTCACCGTCGTCAATCTGATTTGTCTGGCGGCCCTCGAACGGGAAGGAATCCGACCGGACGTTGCAGCCGGGCACAGCCTGGGAGAGTATAGCGCCCTTGCCGCATCCGGAATTCTGTCCCGGCCGGACACCCTCCGGGCGGTTCTGAAACGGGGACAACTCATGCACCGGGAAGCCTTGAAACATCCGGGCGTCATGTGCGCCATTGTCGGCCTGCCCATTGATGTTGTGGCAAAAATCGTCGAAGAGGCAAAAAGCGACGGGGTCGTTTCCGTTGCCAATCACAACACGGCCACCCAGATCGTCATCAGCGGCTCCCCTGCTCCGGTGCGCCATGCCGCAGACGCGGCAGGCGCCCTGGGAGCCAGGGCCATTTTCCTCAAGGTCAGCGGCGCCTGGCACAGCGCGCTGATCCAGGAAGCTGAGACGGAATTTTCCTCTTTCCTACAAAGCCTTTCTTTCAGCGCACCGGAAAGACCGGTCATTTTCAATGTCACCGCGGGTTTTTCCGGCAATCCCGAGGAAATCCGGTCCGTTTTAGCCCGGCAACTTTGCAGCCCGGTCCGATGGTATGACGCCATGGTCCGGCTGATCGAGGAAGGGGTGGAAGCATTTGTGGAGGTGGGTCCGGGGAGGGTCCTTTCCGGAATCCAGAAAAAGATCGTTTCTAAAGATCATCCCGTCGCCGTTTTCAATGTATACGACTTAAAAAGCCTGGAGGGCTTTTTAACAGCAGCCGC
>PCSF01000161.1:12450-13168 GCA_002771315.1 Desulfobacterales bacterium CG23_combo_of_CG06-09_8_20_14_all_52_9
CGAGGTGCGGATCACCACTCTTCGGTAATCGGGTTTATACGCTTTTTCCATTCTTCCTTGTCTCCTGCCCTCTATAGGCGATCGGCTTTAAAAAGGGTTCCGGCCATCACCGGAGGTCATGTTTCGATTCATCCCCTGTTCAGATTCCTATTTTAGATAAAACACCTGCTGCCATTAAGCAAGACCGGATCAGACACTTGGAGGGTTTTTACCCTTCTTACAAATCCGTTCGTTAAGTCAATGACATTGAGCCCTTGGTGGCGGCAACGATACATTATTCCATTAGAAACCCGCTGATTCAAATGTGATGGCTTCGTAAAAAGTCCATCTGCTGCGTTGCACTGCATCCTTCGTCATTGCGGCGTACCCACATGTACGCCTCATTCCTCAGGATTTGCGCGCCTTGCATCTGAAGCTTTTTACTTTGCCATCCTAATTTTGAGTTTTTACGATTTCATCAAATGTGAACCATGAGTCATGAAATCAACGATGTCTCTATGCTCAACAGTTTCGGCCCCTGCTTGATCCGGAATCTTCCTTCCACGGTTTCCCATATCCATCCTGAATAGCCATAGCCGCCCACAGCTTTTACAATGAAAGCGCCCTTCCACGACGTGCTTCTCGTTTCGTTGAGAACGACGGTCCCGAACTTGCCGAATGTATAGTCGTCCACAGGATGGCAGTAATCTTCTCCTCTTAGAGCGTTGGCCACTTGCAA
>PCSF01000161.1:13196-14330 GCA_002771315.1 Desulfobacterales bacterium CG23_combo_of_CG06-09_8_20_14_all_52_9
GGAGAAGAAAAAGATGAAGTAAAGGCCACGGGCCCGAAGACCTCTTCCTGCATCCCGAGCATGTCGTCAGTTGCCCCCTTAACGACCGTGGGATGGATCAGATTTCCATCAATTGCGCCGCCGATTGAAATCTCAGCCCCCTTCCGCACGGCATCTTTCAGTTGAGCCGCGATTCTCTTAACGGCAATATCGCTCGCGACCGGGGAGACGTCCGTTCTTTCATCGGCCGGATCTCCCACGACCAAGCGCTTCACTCTATCGACAAAGGCATCCAGGAACTGCTTGTATACGTCACGGTGTATGAAGATCCTCTTGGGAGCCGTGCAAGTCTGTCCGGAATATATGAACTTGGAAGTCACAAGATCATCGAGTGCAAGATCCATGTTTGCATCGGGAAACACGATGAAAGGGTCCTGCCCCGGTCCCTCGAAGACCAGCTTCTTGCGGCTTCTTCGAGTGGCTTCTTCATACGGCATGATGTTTTCATCAAAACCGAAGATCACTATCGCGGACACATCCGGATCTTTAAACGATTCCTCCACGAAAGTTCTCCCACTTCCCTTGAAGAATGTGATGTCATCGCCGAAAATGGGGCGATACATCTCCTCTGTAAGGTCCATGACGCTGCGGCCTCTGGAAGCAAACTTAACGCTGACCTTATTCCCGACCATGTAAATCGAGGTGATTGCGGTATTGAGCCAGGCGCTTCCGTTGTAAGAAAGCATGAGGGAAACACGAGACCCAGGACCGCCAAGAGGGACTCTGTCTTTGAGGAAAGAAGCGGCTTCCTCATACATTCTCATTCTTTCCGTTGTCAAATCCACTTCCCTGGCACTGTCCTTGACGGTAAAAAGAAGATCCTTGACCGCCAAATCTATCATCTTCGATCGATGCTTTTTCAGTACCTCAGAAAGATCGAGAACCTTTGTAAATCGTTCTTCAAAAGACATTTTTCTTACTCCGGATTGCTGAGGTTCAAGAAATACGGTTGAACGTGCCGAACTCAACGTGAACACTTACAGGGCAAACGCCGATTTTCTATACCTTGTCATGTTTTGGTAGCGTTGTCAATAGGAGACTTGGAATAATGCTCTCCAATTCGCCGTCGGTGTACCATTTTTATGCATCAAACCC
>PCSF01000258.1 GCA_002771315.1 Desulfobacterales bacterium CG23_combo_of_CG06-09_8_20_14_all_52_9
TAATTATATCAATATTATATTCATCTTTTTTCCGAGATATTTAAAATATTCTCGCGGAAATTCAGGACTTTTGAAATTACCTCATACTTGAAATGTATAATTTTATGTGTTAGCCAGAGGCCTTTTGATTTTTCATGCTCCTTATTTGACACTACGCGCGAAAGGATGCGACCCCGATGACGGCAAAAAAAGAACTGCACCTGGCATACGGGATAGGCATTGTCCTTCTGGTCATAGGGATCCTCAGTTATACCGCCTTTTCCGCCAAACCGCCTGAGCAGCCGGTTCGAATCATGTTCAAGGTCACGGCCGGCAAGGTCCTTTTCACCCATAAGACTCACGCGGCCCAAGGCGGATATGGGATAGACTGTTTCACCTGCCACCATCACCCGGAAGGCGACGATGCGGCGCTGAGGGCCTGTGGCGACTGCCACAGTCCGTCGGAAGAAACAAAAACCGCATCCGCAAGCTGCCGGGAATGTCACGATGAAGGAGAACTGGACAGCGAGGAGACCCCGAAGCGTGCCGATGCCTTCCATGACCAGTGTACTGGTTGTCATAAGGAAAAAGATGCGGGCCCCAAAGAATGCTCGGAATGTCATGTCCTGTAAGGACCGAATGGATTCAACAGCGATGCCTATGAAGATCGAGGGGAAGAACCGAAGGAGTCATCCATGATCAAACGATCCTTTTTGGGGCTTTTGAAGCCGAAATTTGAAGTGCAGCGGGTTCCCCTGAAGCCGGCTGAAATTAAGGAGATTCCGATCCCGAAGCAGGTCATACTCATGTTGAAAAAGCCGAAGGATCCGATACACGCAGCCGACACGGTGGCCCTTGCCAAGGGGGATCCAATCTACACCGGTCAAAAAATCAGCCTTTCTTCGGATGGCAGCATCTATGTGATCTCATCGGTCACCGGAACGGTCGGCGATATATCGTCTTTCGCCGGGGATTTCGGAACCACCTACATCTCCATCTCCATCGATGTTGTAAAAGAGGATGTTTTTGATGAGGCTTTTGCTAACCGAGCCAAAAGCCCCGACCTGGCTTTTTCCAAAGAATACCTCCAAGCCTTGCCGGGAAGCCCGCCCTTTTCGGTTTTTTTCGATAAAGAAAAGCCGATACAAACCCTTTGCATCACAGGAATCGATGCGGATATTCTTTCTATGACCCAGCGGTACGTCCTGCTTCATCAAAAAAGCGAACTCAGAAAGGGGATCCAGGCGCTCAAAGGGATCACCCATGCGGATCGGATCTTCCTTGCTGTCCCTCAGAACGCAGACTCGGAGCTCGGCGACCTGGGCGCGGATGTCCGGGTGGTTGACGCCGGATACCCCGATACACTCCCCCGACTGTTGACACGGACGCTTTTCGGGCAGACGGTGCCGGCTGAAAAGACCTGCGAAGACCTTGGAATCACCTTTTTTAGTGCCGAAGCCGTGGCTGCAATAGGGGCTGCTCTGGAGCGCGGGAGATTCCCGGTCCACAAAATCCTCACCGTCACGGGTAAAGATGAAAGACCTTTGTTGGTCTCGGCGCGGGTCGGGACTCCGGTCAAAGAGATTTTCAGCGCGTTGGGAATTACTACGGGCAACCTCGATCGTATCGTCTTTGGCGGTCCCATGACCGGGTCGGCCATCTATTCCGAGGACCAGCCGATCCTGCCCGATACCGATGCGATTCTGCTTCAGGACAGGATCCAGATTCCTCCCGTCTCCCATTATCCTTGCATCAACTGTGGTGAGTGCGTCCGCATCTGCCCGGCCAAGATACCCGTTAATATGCTCGTCCGTTACCTCGAAGTCGGACGCTACGATGAGGCTGCGGACGTGTATGATTTGCATTGCTGCATCGAGTGCGGCCTGTGCAGCTATGTCTGTGTTTCAAGGATGCCGATCTTCCAGTATATCCGCATAGGAAAGCATGAACTGGAGCGGATGCATGCAGTGGAGGTCAATCATGCCTGATCAGAAAAAATTCATCGTTTCCCACGCCCCGTTCTGGCACAACGGGAGCCACATCACCACCCGGAGCTATCACACCATGATCGCCGCCCTGCCCGCGGTGATCCTGGGGGTGATGCATTACGGCATTCCGGCCATCGGGGTTGTCTCCCTGGCGGTTTCATCAGCTATCATTTGGGAATATCTGATAAACCGGATCACTTGCAGGCCGGTCACCGTCGGAGACGGAAACGCGGCGCTCATCGGCCTCCTTCTTGCCATGCTCCTCCCGGCCACATCCCCCTGGTGGTTGGTGATCATCGGCACGTTTGTGGCCATCGTCGTCGGCAAACAGATTTACGGCGGCATCGGGGGGAATCCGTTTAATCCCACACTGGTGGCTGTCGCCATTCTCATGCTGTCCTGGAAAAACGTTTTTGACTTCGACGAGGCACTTTTGAACTATGAATTGAATTTTGCCATGGCTTACCCTCTTGCAGCCTTGAAGCACTTCGGTACCTCGGCCGTGGAGGGTTTCACCCCGGTTCAGCTCTTGTTGGGAAATCAAATAGGGGGCATTGGCTCTGCTTTCGGTCTAGGCCTGATCGCGGGGGGGATTTATCTGATCGTGCGAGGGTTTATTCGCTGGGAAATTTCCGCCTCTTTCCTGGCCGGAGTCCTTACCACCTCTCTGATTTTCAACCTTACGGACAGCGCCCGTTACGCCGGTCCGGCCATTCATCTTTTCACTGGCTATACCCTGATCGGAGCGTTTTTCCTAGCCACGGAAGACTCTTCATCCCCCGTGAACTTTCTTCCCATGCTGCTCTTCGGGGCCGGCGGCGGAATTCTGACCGTGCTCATTCGCAACATCGGCGTCCATATCGATGGTGTGATGTTCGCCCTGCTCATCATGAACATCGCCAATCCGCTTCTGGATAAAATCAGACCCAAGGCACTTGGAAAGGTGAGCTGACATGCGCGAGATGATCAAAATGGTGGTTGTTCTGACCGTCCTGTGTGCGTTTTCCGGCGGTCTTCTCGCCGCACTCCGCGACGCAACTAAAGAACGGATCGAAATCCAGCAACTGGAATTCGTCAAGGGACCGGCCATTCGCAAAATCCTCGAAGGGGCCTCCAACGACCCGATCAAGGACCGATTTAAAATAAAAGTCGGGGAAACCGAAAGGACCTTCTTCGTCGGCGTGTTCGACGGAAAACCAACTACCGTGGCCTATGAAGCATCCGGAAAGGGGTTCGGAGGGGAAATCCGAATGATGGTGGGCGTAAACCTTGAGGATGACAAGATCGCGGGGGTGGGGGTCACCACTCACAGCGAGACCCCGGGGATTGGAGCTAGGGCCCAGACCGACCCAAAGTTCGCCGGCCAGTTTAAAGGCCTGTCGTTTACCGA
>PCSF01000259.1:0-1118 GCA_002771315.1 Desulfobacterales bacterium CG23_combo_of_CG06-09_8_20_14_all_52_9
TCATTTTCTCAGGAGCGGATGACCTATGTTCCGGAAGCCGGATCGGTGATCTATCAGTCCAAGGACGGACGAAATACCCGCGTGTTTGACGCTCTGGAATGGTCCCGCCAAAAGGCAGCGGGATGCAAGCACTCGCCGCCATGACCAGCCATGTTCCGAACAAAGGGGAACAGATGATCCGGTATTATCGCGTTTATTGAAGATCCGGATGTGACCCGAAAAATACTCAAACACTTGAACTTATGGGATCCGAAACGACCGGAAAGGCCCGTCGCCCACGCCTCGCCTCTCATTGAGACACCAACATATGATGACCCCGTTGCGCCTTCCACAGAGGATTACGTCGCCGACCCGGTTTATCCCATGGATGCTTACTCCTAAAAGCCGGTCGGCGCTGCTCCGTTGGACTATACCCAAATCGGCCGAGATAATGACCTTTTACCGATGAAAACCCGCTTGACAGCTCACCCGTCTTTTGTTAATCAAAAATCATCCGCCACGACAACTGTATGTTCCCATATCTTGGGGTACAGACAATGGTAAAACACAATTCATCCTCACCCTTGATCCGTCCGCAAAAAAGCGACTTCTTATCAAAATCAAAAGATCGGGATCAACTCTACAGGGCGTCTGAAGGGGGCCTGGCTGCCACCCATCCGGAACAGCAGACCCTGGCGGTGCTGGTGGCTCCGTCCGTCGACAGCGAGCACAACACCGTCAAGGCCGCCATCATTCCGTACGCCTGCTGGAAGGTGGAGGACCTACGGTTCGAGTTCGACTCCTCTTTCGTCAAACCCGAGATTGCCGGAGAACTGAAGGATCTCGCCGACCTCGTCGAAGATCACAAGAAGGGTGGCCAGCGCCCACCGCTCTCGCTTTTCGGTCACGCCGATCCTGTCGGGCAGGACGACTACAACAAGACGCTCAGTGGGCGGAGGGCAGAGGCGGTCTATGCCCTGCTCACCCGACGCGTCGAGCTCTGGGAAGAGTTGTACACGCAGCCTTTTGGCGGCGATTCCTGGCAAGAAAAGAAGGCCGTGACCACCATGCTGCTCAGGCTCGGCTACGGGGACACGAACGAGGAGGTGCGGCGGTTTCAGCGCGACCAAGGCCTCGTC
>PCSF01000259.1:1151-1407 GCA_002771315.1 Desulfobacterales bacterium CG23_combo_of_CG06-09_8_20_14_all_52_9
AGGATTTTATCGGCCGCGGGCAGGATCCGGGCGGCAAGGCTGACTACCAGGGTTGCGGGGAGTTCAATCCCGCCATGCTGTTCTCGGAGGAGGAGAAGAAGGAGTTCGCAAAACCCGAGAACCGCGAAAAGCGCAACAACGAAAACGCCCCCAACCGGCGTGTGATGGCTTTCCTTTTTCGTCCCGGCACGCGGGTGAATCCGGCACGCTGGCCCTGCCCGCGGGCAAAGGAAGGCCAGGCGGACTGCAGAAAACG
>PCSF01000259.1:1497-4755 GCA_002771315.1 Desulfobacterales bacterium CG23_combo_of_CG06-09_8_20_14_all_52_9
TCCCTCATGCCCTGTATCGGATCACCTCCGGCAACCAGACGCGCAGGGGGGAGGCGGATCCACTTGGCTGGATGGTGATCCAAGACGTGGCCGACCGAGAGCTGTTTACGATCGACTGGGGATATCCTCTGGACCGCGACCAGTTACGGGGTGAGCCGCGCGAAGATCCGGATGAGCCCGGAAGAACACTGCATGACAGGGACGACCTGCGCAGAGAGCTCACGTTCACGATGCGCGTCTATACACAGATCAGCGACGACGACCGGGACCAGGCGGTCTTTCGGAAACTCAACAACGTCGGCTATCCCTTCCGAGAGGGCGACCAAGAAAGCAAGACGGCGGCACTCAAGAGGTTTCAGCTCGCCTATGCAGAACGCGGGCTGATCGCCACGGGGGAGGCGGACGAATTGACCTACGAGATCCTCAGGCAGCTCCACGACGGCGGTGAGCTTCGCCCGTGCATGGCGGGTTCGTGAGGTGGAGGCCCTGACGTTGGCACAGGTGTACCGGTCATGAGCACATGCGGAGCCTCGGATAATTCAAACGTCGTCTGGCTCGTGGCGGGCCTTCACTCGACGACAGGCGATCGAACAGCAAATGATTGGCGTCGTTACGCGCACGATTCTCGCCGCGGTGTCGTGATGCGGATGAACGGCGAGGCGTGGACCCCCACCTCACAGCCGAACACAGAGACCGGTGCGCGCGAAGCCAAGCTTTCGACCCTCGCGAAGGCGGTCGAGAATCTGAAGTCTCATTATCCAAGCGGGTCACTGCCGACAGGATCGCACCTGGTCATGCTCATGCACGGCACGTTCCAGGAACAGGACAACAGGGCATACGGAATCCTTCAATCGCGCGGACAGCCAGTGAGTCCGAGAGAGCTGCAGGGCATCGAGAATCCGGAGACTGCCATCTTCGATAGAAATGGCCAACGTCAGGAGTTCAGATATCTAGCCGCCAGGCAGTACGTGCATTGTGTGGGCTGGCAATCTGCTCCGAACGATCCCCCCAATCGCATCAACGCCGACGAAATCCGCCACATAGGTGACGGACCTGACACTCCTGCGATCCCACCGCAACCGAAGGACAACCGATGGAAAGTCCACGGCATGATCGTCAGGACAGATCCGAGAAACCACAACATCCTCATCACCCAGAGGGGTCATGATCCCGAACTCGTGCACGCCTACCCGATGTGGGACGGTCGCTTTCTACCGCTCGACTGGGGCGAGGCAAGACTGAAGAACGCTCACTACCGCAACTTCGTTGCCGCGCTGAGGGGGTGGCAGGAGATCAGTCACGTCCACCTTTATGGATGTCAGGTCGGCCGGTGGGACCAACAAAGGCGCTACGCACCGTGGGGGTTGCTGGATCTGGCCAAGGACATAGACAAGGGCGTCTGGGCGTTCACGAACTTCACCGCGGTCGACCTGTGGACGGGATCATCCGAGGGATCGGAGAGACACTGGAAGTTCCGCATTCGCGCGGACCATGACAACGAGAGCTCCGCGACAGTGGTGGGGGCCTGCTACCGATGGGGATGTCCCAAGGGGCAAGGTCGCGACAGGTTGTGGCCGGACAGCGGCTACCGCAAGGTCTTCCTGTGCGCCAACATGGGCAGACTTCTCGGTTTCTCGGTGCGCGCGATCGAGGCCTACGTCGAGAAGGACGGCAAGCTCACGGGCGCTCGCCGGTGGATTGTCGAGATCGTCAAATCTTCGCTCGTGGAACAATGGTATGAAACAGCCCGGGGCCGTATGCCGGACCCGCTGGGTCCCCCACCCGAGTCCTTGGGGCTGATGCATCCGGCCAGATATAGAGATGGCGCGCCCCTCAAGGCCAAGACGTGTCTGCCGGAAAAGTGCCCGTTCAAGGCCAACAACAGTGGCCCGGTCTGCTGACCAGCGTGCCGCCCCCCTCCGACGGCTATGGCAAAGCAGTTAAGGGTTAAATTTCAATGTGATAGGTGGGGGGGGATTTGAGGTAGGCTATCCGACGGTGGGTCAGAATCGGAGGAAATCGGGGGTACAACTTAAAGAGGACCGCAAGTTAAGGGGAATCACTTATGAGAGGGCATGGGAGAAACCGATCAATTTGTCAAATCAAAAGATTTGACCCCTTATCTTTAGGGTAATCAATGGCCAAATACAGAGTCAAACAGGGAGATTATCTACCCAAGATTGCAAAGCAACATGGTTTCGCAGACTATCTCACGATCTGGGACCACCCCAATAACGCAGAGCTTAAGAACAAGCGTAAGAACCCCAATGTCCTGTATCCCGGGGATCTCCTCTTTATTCCTGATCAGGAGGAGAAAGTTGAATCGGGAGCAACAGAGCAGAGGCACCGTTTCGTGGTAAAGGGACCTACTTTGATGCTTCGAATTGTTTTTAAAACCATCGATGATCAACCTATCGCCAATGAAGATTGTGAATTGCAGGTAGATGGAAGGGTTTATTCTTTAACAACTGACGAGGATGGAATGATAGAACAGAGGATCCCTTCGACGGCCGAAGCTGGAAGATTGATTTTTAAAAACTCGGAAATCTCCTTTGATTGGATTCCAATTAAAATTGGCCACCTCGATCCCATCGAGGAGGTCTCGGGCTGGCAGGCACGGCTCAACAACCTGGGATACTATTTTGGTCCTATTGACGGAAAGCTATCGGAATACCTCCGCGAAGCCGTTGAAGAGTTTCAGTGCGACTACTTTAAAGATCCGATGCAGGTGGATGGAGAATGTGGCTCGAAGACACAAGCCAAACTGAAGAAAATCCATGGCTGCTGACAAAAATTGTTAAGCTCGAGAGGAAAAGATGACTGAATCTTGGGCTGTGGGAGGTGAAGGCCCGACCTCCACCTAAGGTGAAGGCGCCCTCTCCAACGATTTGCCTCGATGATTCGGAGTCTCAGATTTTATCCCCTGATTCCTTCTATGCTCACCCGGATTTCCCGATGGATTATTACAGGATTTTAAAACCGCACAGAGCGACTTCATTGGTTACGATATCTGCCATATTCTCTCTGTTCATGATCCGTTTAGGGAAGTTAGGATCTGCGCAAAATTAAAATGAACAAGTTATGAAACTACGTTGTTTGATATCGTATAATTCCAATCGCCATGAAATCGTTTAGGTTTGATCTTGATTCGTGCAAAATCCTCGTTTGAAACCTTGATCCCGGTTTCGTACTTCTTTTTGCTCAGCTTGGCTTTGACATTGAGGCCGGCCTTGGTCGTTGTGCTCCCGATGAGATTTA
>PCSF01000259.1:4774-5428 GCA_002771315.1 Desulfobacterales bacterium CG23_combo_of_CG06-09_8_20_14_all_52_9
TCGTGGCTGATCAGAGGCCGCCCACGCCAATTCTGTGTGATAAACGAAAACAGCCGATGCTCGATCTTGTTCCACTTGCTGGTTCCCGGAGGGAAATGACATACTGTCACCATCAAGGACGTTTCATTGGCAAGGCGCTGTACGCCGAGCTTCCACAGACGGGATCGCGAGCCGTTGCTGCCGCCGCTATCGGCCAGGATCAGAAGCTCCATCGCCTGCGGGTAGGCGTGACGTCCCATTCTCTTCCACCAACCCAGAATCGTATCTATGGCGAAATCGGAAGTGTCGTGATCGGTCCCGACCGTTACCCATCCCTCGTTCTTTGCAATGTCATACACCCCGTACGGGGTTACCTTGCCCAGTTCCTTATCCTCAAAGTCATGAACTCGAACTTCTTCCGGTTGGTTTTTGGGTCGCCATTCCGAACCATTGTTCTTGAAGTCTCCCACCAACTCCTTTTTCTTGGTATCAACGGAGATGACCGGTTGACTGCGCTTCTGAAAAGCCTTGGCCAGAGCATTGATATACTCAAATTGGGCGTTTCGGTCCGGGTGAAAACTGCCTTCTCGCGTCTTCGCATTAGCCTGCAAGCTGTAATGAAGGCCATGAAGCAAATCCGCAACCTTTCTATCTCCAACTCGATGTCCTTGCCTG
>PCSF01000061.1:0-2700 GCA_002771315.1 Desulfobacterales bacterium CG23_combo_of_CG06-09_8_20_14_all_52_9
GGAACCTCCTCCCCTTTTTTGGGCAATTCCATATTCTTCCTCCGCCTTTGCGCCGTGATTTAAATCGAATAAAGAATTAACATAATTGTGAAGATGGATAAACAGGATAATAGATTAGTCTTTTCAATCAGATATAAAATATGCGGTCTTTACGGAGCTGATCGGTTTGACGACAGCCTTTTTTGTTCGTATTTTAAAAGGTTATGGACAATGGTCCTGTGAGTTTGACTAATGCTAAATGAGAGGAGACAAAAAATGAAAAAACCGGCATTGATGATGGTGGTTGTGATCGCAGGAGTGGTATTGATCAGCGGATTTTTTGTCCAGGCGGCTGAGGAAACCCTGGGTTCCAAACTGGTTCGTGAGTTGGGTGTTACGGAGAAACAGGCTTCCGGCGGTGCAGGAGCCCTATTAAAGCACGCTCAAAACAGTCTTGGTGAAGCGGATTTCGGTAAGGTCACAAAGGCGCTGCCTGAAGTCACTTCCTTGATTAAAGCCGCTCCGGAGAGTATGGGTCAAGGGATGGGCGCCGGTCTGGGTAAGGGATTGGAGAAGGTGGGCGGCATTGCCGGCGTGACCAAGGTTTTTAGCACGCTGGGAATGAAACCGGACATGGTCGGCAAGTTCGTTCCTTCGGTTCTGTCTTATGCCGAATCGAAGGGTGGGGCTCCGGTTATGGAGATCCTGAAGAATGTTCTGAAGTAAAATGCAGGGATGTTTGCAGCAGGTGCATTATGAATAAAGGATACTTTGAAGAAACTCGTGGGATCGGAGTCCTGGCGACGGCCGACGCTGAGGGAAATGTAAACGCCGCCGTATATGCCAGACCCCATGTGATGGAGAATGGTACCCTTGCTTTCATCATGCGGGACCGATTAACCCATCACAACCTTCAGTCCAATCCAAAGGCCGCGTATCTTTTCATGGAAGAAGGAAAGGGATACAAAGGGATTCGCCTGCACCTGCAAAAAGTCCGAGAGGAGCAGGATCCGGAAAAGATTGAGCGCTTCCGCAGGCGACAATATGTCAGCGAAAAGGACGAGGCCCGGTTTCTGGTTTATTTTAAGGTTGAAAAGGAGCTTCCGCTGATCGGCACGAGTCCCGAATAAGTGCCCTCAAGGTTTATCCCGGGTCGTCTCCCGCTTTCTCGAAATGGGCATCTTCGATTCCGTCGAGAAATAAATAGGAGACGATCCGGATACAGACCGGTACCACGTCGAAACGATGCATGAATCCCTGAAGATGCGGATGGGCGATTTCCAGAAGATTGCCAATTGCGCTCTATCGGAATTACCAACGTCGGCGTTCGAGAAAAAGAAGGAGATTCACCCATTGGCTTTTGTGGAGGCCATCCCTGATGAAGGAATTTTTTTGTTTATGTTCCAGAATCGTAAAGGGATTTCAGCACCCCGTCGAAGTAGTCGGGGAGGTAGCGGTCCCAGAGCCGGATAGGAAGGGCAGTCAGTTCGGTTTTTTCGGATTCCGCAAAGGCAAACAGGTACTCCATGAGAAATTCGATGTTGCAGGCCAGCTGCCCCTTGTATTGTTGATCGAGGCGCTGACGTAGGATCCGCTCCTCATGCATGGATTGTCCGATTTCGCTTTCTAGCATCTCCTGATAGTTGCACACAATGACTTCCACCTCCACGCTTTCCTCGGCCTCTAGTACGAAATCACGGAAAACTCGGCGGACCTCGTCTGGACCCATCCCCCATTTTTGCATGAAATCGAAAGTCTGTCGTTTCATGGGGTTCGAAAGGAGTTCTTCTTTATCCGGTTGGTACCGAATAATCAGGTTGATGGCGTTGTAAACTCCGCTGTGGTCCTCCCTTTCCAAAAGATCGCAGCAGCGCGTCTCCGAGACACGATCAAAGAAATGCTGACGGTGTGAATCTTCCACGATGACTTTTATGCCGGCGACGTCCCGGATGATCATCCCGTGGTTTTCTTCCATGGGGCGTCCGTTTTTCAGATCATCGAGCAGTCGGCTTTCGGCTTTGAGGAACTCCTCGATCATTTCCGACTGTGGGGTAATCAGAAGTTCCATGGGGATACCCAAATGGAGAGCCCGGTCCCGGGCCAACGCATCGGCACGTTTTCGAATGTCGATATACATCCGGTCGATGATACGGCGGGCGGCCTTTTCCGCCAGACGTCGGGAACGCTTGATACGGTTGGAACCAATATAACGGAGGCCGCCGGAATGTTCGACAAAATAGAGTATGCCCTGAAACGGGGTCTCCCGGTAGTACACTCCCGGATCGATACGATATGCCGAGACCATCGCATCGATTCTCGGATTATGATAGGGGAGGTTTTCGACGATGACGTCTTTGAGATCGGCCTTGCTGGTTGCTTTCCGCATTTTAAGGGGGACGTCATGGAGCAGACCAAAGATTTTTTCGGAGAAAGCCGGCAGGTAGCTCCGGATAAAGGCGCTGTTGAAGTGTACGAGTCGGTTGAGAATCTCGGCGTCGGAGGGATCCGGAGCATTGTACATCCATCGGGTGATAAGCTGTTTCAAGGCGTCCCGATGCAAAATGCCGCTAAAAGTAATCATACTCTTGTAGGGTATCCGAAAAGTGCTTATATGCCAAGATCAATTTTGATGAAATCGTAAAAACTCAAAATTAGGATGGCAAAGTAAAAAGCTTCAGATGCAAGGCGCGCAAATCCTGAGGAATGAGGCGTACATATGGG
>PCSF01000061.1:2709-5920 GCA_002771315.1 Desulfobacterales bacterium CG23_combo_of_CG06-09_8_20_14_all_52_9
AAGCGGCATTCAACCGGGCAAGGATGCAGTGCAACGCAGCAGATGGACTTTTTAGGAGCGAGTCACTTTTTCGAATGAGTGATTGAATGACATCATGCTCAATTTTTGCTTTAAGGCCATTTCCAGGTTTCTCAGGGTTAACGCTGAAGTGCCCTTTCAGGGGTGGTTACCCGAATCTCCAGATCTTCTCCCTGCATTTTTATAGGTATCACCGCGATATTGTTTTGCTTATCCAAAAAACAGCTTCTTTTACCCTTATCGGGTAAAAATGTGGCATGGGCAAAACGAGGAGAGCCTGGATCAGCGTCCATGATACGAACTGTGCCGGAACCTTCCATAGCCTCAGGATCGACCCTGAGGATGAGAAGCCCTGCATCGGGAATCAAACGGTCATAGCCAATGAGTTGCCGGTTTTCTAAAAGATAATAGAGGCTCCCTTTGAGGGGTATCTTTACTACCAAAGGGTTGCCCCCCTTGGCTAACGGCACCAAGGTCACTTGCTTTTCTTCGCCCGGTTTGACGAGGATAACCTGGTCCTCGGTAATCCACCCCAAGCGAATTCGGGTGAAGGAAGACAACCCCGGGGGGGGCGCATCCCTTTGAATCAGGTGTGAGGACATGACATCCCACGGACCCATATAAGTGGTACAATCTTCCCATTTCATCCTCGCCGAGGCGTCAGCCTGACGCTCATAGTCATAAAGTCAGGGAACCAAGCGTTGGTTGTTGTACACACCCCCCAGGGCATGAAAGAAGTCATGGGCAAACATACCGATATGAGCATTCTCGGTGCCTACAAATATCCCCCCTGAAAATTCCTTACCGCCCTTTGAACGAAGGGTAACATACTGCGGATTATTCCGCACACCCGTAAGCATCCCCGGGTTGGCACAGTAGCAGACCATGCCGTAACCCTTGTCAGAGACCGTATGGACGCCGGGTACAATGAGCATGTGTTGATAAGCGGAGAAGTCCACCTCTTTTTCAAGACCGGTCATGGCGTCCCCGATGAGTTTTCTCACCCTATTGCGGTCCACCTTAAAATTGCTTGAGCTGACCCGATACTCGGAGATGGGGTCGGGCATCAAGACCCAGCCTGTCATATGGGCATTGATCCAAGCCTTACCATACGATTGATCACGGACGTAGTCGTTGAGCCGTGTCACCGCGTTGTTCTTGATTTGATCCAGGGAAAGATTCGGTTTTACGTCAGGAAACCGGACCGGAACGACAAGGAGGCGGATTTCTCCTTGTGCCTGCTGGGATTGGGGACCCAATAAATCTGTGACACGGGGTTGGCGATATTCTCCTTCTGCATTTTCCTTCTGCCTCTGGACAGAATCGGTTCCGGTCCGGCAGGCGCATAAAAAAACCATTAAGAAAAGCCATGTCCAACGTTTCATAGATCCTTTCCTGCCTTTGTTATTGGGTGGGAGTCACCATGTTATGAAACTTCTTCTATTTTCTTGGGAATCTCCAATCTGAATTTGGTTCCCCGGCCCGCTTGGCTTTCGACCTCGATGCTGCCGCCATGTTCCTCGACAATCCTACTCACGATGGCTAGACCCAAACCGGTTCCGCCGTGCCGGCCGTCGGATACGAACGACTCGAACAGGCGGTGGCGGATCGATTCGGGAATGCCGGCGCCGTCATCGCTAAAGGTAAAACACACATTGTTGCCGGCATCTTCCACTTCCACCCGAAAATGACCGCCATCGGGCATGGCCTGGCGGGCGTTGCGTGCCAGGTTGAACACCACCCGGCGCAGCTTGTTTTCATCCGCCCGCAACGGTCCCTGGTAGTGATCATGGATATCCAGCTTAATACGTGCCGGTGTCAGCTCTTTCTCGAGCAGTTCTCGTATCTCTTCGAGGAACTTGTTGGTGTAAATCTTGTACAGGAGTATCTGGCTTTCTCCTCGGGCAAAAGCCAGCAATTCATGGATCATGGTTTCGATGAAATCAAACTGCCGCATGATGATCTCGATTTTTTGTCGACGACGCTCGCTATCGGGCTCCATGGCCATCAATTGCACATAGCCGGAGATGATGGTCATGGGGGTGCGAATGTCATGGATGACTCCGGAGAGCATCTTTCCGATGGAGCTTAATCGATTTTCTTTTTCACGCTCCTCCCGGCGACTCCAGGTGATCAAAGCCGAGTGAGCCTGACCGGCGATGAGTGTGGCCAGCTTTTCGTCTTCGATGCCGAATTTTCCATTGTGCTTGTTGAGCAATTCAAGTGCACCGATGTTCTCGCCTCCTGCGCCCAGGGGTACGGCCAGAATATTGCGCACCGGGAAATCCAGCTCTTTCTCCAATGAAACCAGGTGCCGTGGGTCGGAAGGAGGATCGTCCACCAGGGCGCTTTGACCGTTTTCGGCCACCCAGCCGGCGACTCCGCTTCCACGCTTTAAGCGGATGCGCTTGATCTGATCCGCCCGCGAGCCGACCGCCTCAGTAAAAAGCAACTCCTGCCCTTTTTCGTCAAGCAGAATGATGCTGCCTGCTTCGCAGTCCAACAGTTCAACGGTTTGTCGCAACAAACGGCCCAGCATCTCATCGATGTCCAAAGATATGGCAATTTCGCGCTCCAGGGTAAAAAGCGCATCCAATTCCTGAATGTGGCGAGTTAGCTGCTCCTTCGCTTTTACCAGTTCGATATTGCGGGACATCAGCCCCAGCACCAGCCTCGTGTTCTCTATCGCCACCGCCACTTGAGAACAGATGGCTTCAAGCAGCTTCTCATCGGCCGCTGAAAAATAGCCATCGTGTTTATTTAGTGTCTGTACAACTCCCAGAACCTCTCCGCTTTTACTACACAACGGGACGCTGAGAAGGCTCCTTGTGCGGTAGCCGCTTTGCTTGTCGATATCCGGATTGAAACGCTCGTCGGCATAGGCATCTTTCAGGTTGAGGGTGCGGCCGTGTCGCGCCACCCAGCCGGCAACGCCTTGATCTAAAGGCAGCCGGAGTTCCTGCATGCCTTCACCTTGGGCTACCTTGGACCACAATTCACCCCGCTCTTTATCCAACAGGAAAATGGAGGATCGATCCGCCTCCATCAAGGTAGTGACGTTTTCAGCCACTAAATGCAGCAATTGGTCGAAGTCGCCTACGGCGGTGAGACTTCGGCCCACTTCCATCATGGCCGCACAACGTCCTTCAGAGCGTTTCAGATCGGAACGCAGGCGGAACATCTCTTGGCCGGC
>PCSF01000061.1:5943-6409 GCA_002771315.1 Desulfobacterales bacterium CG23_combo_of_CG06-09_8_20_14_all_52_9
TTGGGCCAGTTGAAACCTTGGATTAAATGGATCGTCAGCGGCTCATTCAGCGGGGCCGGGCTCCCTATCTTCTCGTGAACCCGTTGCTATACGAGTTCCCCTTTTACCTCGGGACCTCGAACACCCGTTCTTTTTTTTCTGAACCGTCACGCAGCTATTTAACCCTTGTCCTAAAACCTCAGTGCAGGTAACCGCCATAATCATCATACCGATATCCGTCTCACCCTTGATGCGCATGTGCTGGAGAATGCATCCGTCATTCGGTATCGGCCCGACAAAAAAAGCTTTTTTAATCCCAACAGTTACGGCCCAAGATATGGGAACATGCGGTTATAATAATTAATAGATTAAATCTATAGCAAAAGGGATGCGCTGTCAATCGGAATTTAATCGGTACAGAAATTCTCGGTGACAGGTTTCATGTAATTAAGCGAGGGGTAAGGTCGGGGTAGGGAGTGTTGACGGC
>PCSF01000071.1:0-5636 GCA_002771315.1 Desulfobacterales bacterium CG23_combo_of_CG06-09_8_20_14_all_52_9
CGTGTTCACAACTGGGGCAAGACAGATGACACCGCTTCAAGAAATGATGATTGAGCCCCATGAGATGCGGAAACAGGCTGCCAACCTGCAATATTCGCCATCATCCACCAGAAGGTTTTGCCTTTCTGAAAACAATTGAAGCAATGAGAATGGGCGCATTCTTCGCAAGGCGGACAAGCCTGATTGGAACACCAGGTCTCACACCATTCACAGCAGTCCGAACCATAAGGATAGTAATTCCCTATCGGATCATAGCTTTCGATGTCTGCAAAATCGAAAAGAACTTTATTGTACGCAGTGCAATATGAACGGATCCGATTGTTATTGGCATACAAGGTTCCTTCGGGCCCACCGCCATCAAGATGCCCGGTCATGTAAACGAAAATGATCCCTGGAAACTCCAATTCAAGTTGGCTCATCTGTGTTAAATACAAATCCACTTCTGAGGCGGTTATCCATGACAATTGACCACACCATGACCACATGACCACGTTGATCTGGGGATTGCTTGCGAGGAAATCTCGTTGATGGCAGGCCATGCAGGATCCCCTAAATCCGTCCAGTCATTTTCATCAATGACCGGCGGTGCATAAAGATTCGGATTTTCGGCATTCAACATCTGGAGGCCGGTAACAATTTGACTTCCATGAGAGGTGTGACCGTAAAAAATGCGATAATTGGATTGAATTTGGCTGAAATAAGGCTCGGGGATATTGGGAAATGCGGAGGTGGCTTGATGGTCTGCAGTCAGGCTCCAGGAGGTTGTGGGAAAAGCGACAAAGAAAAGCCCAAATATTAATCCTCTGATGAGGCAGTAATGCTGAATTCTTTTTTTCATCGTTCTCTCCTTTCTCAGCAATATAAATGACCGGCGGATCATGATTCTTTATTCACGAAAGCAAACGATCGGGCATCTTTAATAATCGATCAGATCAAAATAATGCAAATCAATTCAGTTTCCAAATATGAACTGCGGCGGCATTTTCGTTTAAATGTCCCCCGAATCCTTTCTCAATCATGAACACCCGTTTTCCCGCTGCATCTACTGTCAGATCTCCGGTTTGACCACATGAGACTCCATCGGAACCGTTCAACAAGAATTCCTGTGGAATCCACACGGCATAAGGAACAACGGTCCACGGATCCCGTTGCCCCAAGGCCACCTGGCCCAGTTCATCCACATCATAAAAAACAACCTGTCTCTGATAAGGGTCACAATGATACCCTTTGCTATCCAGACAGGCCCCGGATGGTGGTTCTCCATAATAATTTGAACCCAATCCTTTTATTCCCAGCAATAAGATGGCTCGATTGGCGCCGCTTTCAACAAAGCCTCCGCCTTCCCATTTGTCGCACATGGTAAACCCCGGATAGTCGCAAAGGGCTTTATCTCCCACGTTAGGTCCCGCACATTCCGGATAGCGAATGCGATACCAGAGCATCGGTACGGCATCCGTGTGGCCAACGGGATTTTCTTCCGACCAGGGATGAAAGGCAAATAATGTGGGTCCCATGCTCCCATTGAAAGCCCCTCGGGTCTTTCCGGTGACGAGAATCCTTCCTCCTAAATATTGATCGGCATACCCCTGAGGGACGGCAAAGAGGAAATCCCCCGCTTTATTGCCATGATAAGGGAGTGCGGCAGGACCCACATGATAAGGTCCCCGTGGATTGGATCCATCCATCTCTGAAAACCAGATAGTGGGGTGAGTATCGTCAACCACCCCATACCATTGATCAATGCTACCATATAGCTTGTCGCTGCCCTGAGACCCGCGGCGTGGGACACATGCAATGCCGCTGGCAAAGGCGGTGTCCGGGCTCACACTTTCAACGATATTGCCGTCAAAGTTGATCATGCCGGAAAGCAACCTGGCGACAGGTAGGCTCCCATAGTCTCTCGAGATAATGGGCTGTGGAATCTCAACATGGGCAAATTCCGCCTGATTGAGATCAGACCCGATAATTAACAATGAACCGGCACCACCGTTTCCCTGGGGATAATACACCATTCCACGTGCCCCCCAGTTGAACTCTCCGGAAAGACGAAACGCCCCCTGATAGGCAAGGTTTCCCGGCGCAAGTCGAGCGGCATGGGACACAATGCTATTTGGTGCTGAAAAAAAGAACCATGCACAACCGAATAATACCGCCGTCAGCGTCCACCTGTTTTTCATTGCAAACACCTTTCCTTCCGATCTCGCTCATCTCTCTTAAAAAAACCGTGATTCATCAAAAAGGTGCGGAGTAAAATGCAGTAATACCTCTATATTATCTAACATCAAGTTTTTAAAAGGTCAAGAAAAACTGAAATCATATTCACGAGACGTCAGTTGAGAGGAACATCTGGCAGACGATCGGTTTCATCCGCCAGGCACACCCGTTTTTGGTCAGATAGATGCATTTGAAACCGGAGTTGGGCTGATGAAGGAGATCGATTAAAGACTCGATCCGGGCCTTTTCGGACATCATGCAATTGATGGCGACATCGGCAAAAAAAACGATGATCCCTTCACGTGTGCAACAGGCGCTGAGCCGGCTCTGATAGCATGCTGAAGTACAAAGGCCCTTGAAATGAGTTTCAAGAAAACCATCGACATCCTTTCGAAAGACAAGATAATCGGAGAGGGTCGCTTTAAGATCCGATCTGGCCGAGACCTCCAGAGAAACCCAATGATCTTGGACCATACGGTAGGCATCGGCATGTTCCCTTTGATAATCATCCATTTTGATGAGCCGGTTAAACGGGTATGGATCTTTCCTGCTTCCCGCTCAGTCCTTGTTCCCGGTCTCGGTCTCGGTCTGAAATCCGGCCCTCACTTTCTTCGAGGTGAAGTACCATAAATCAATCTCAATGACCGACTACAATTATCACTCAGGCGCTTTCGTCATGCGTCAAGGCACGGCTTGGACCCTCTAGCCCAAAGTCCCGGCGGTTTTTAGCTTTTCTTGCGCGATAAACGTCACTTTTAACAAGACCGTTTGAAATATCGACATAAGAGAGACATACAAAAACCCCATCTGGAAAAGCACCATGAACGGTATGCAGGAATACATGCCTTTTTGAAATGCAAGGAACACGGAAAAACTGAAATAAAGCCCCAAACCCAGTTCAAGGATTGCGGATGGATTCGCAGTTCCCTTGTATTTCTTGCTCAACCAAGACCGGTCCTTGCATGATGAGATGTTAAACTTCGGCGTGCGTTTAAATTCGCAATTTTTACCGCATAGGGCTTCAAACACTGCTTTGGAATTATTGATGCACATCGCCAGGCCTATGCTGAAAAGAGCCGGCAGATATAGAATGCCTTTATACCATCGTTTGGTGGTTTCCTGGTAAGCAAGAAGGTAGAAACATCCGACACTGATAGTCGTCAATATAAAAACGGCCACATTTGCTATCCAAAAGAGATTTGTCTCTTTCCCTTTTGCAAAAAAAATCGATAGGGGCATCAGTAGTGAAAGAAAAAACACCATCACATAGGCAAAATTCGACAGAAGATGAAAACATGCTTCAACTTTTACTCGCAGAGGTTGATCACTTTTCAGAACGAGCGGCAATATCTTCCGTGCCGTCTGAATACCGCCTTTGACCCAACGATGCTGCTGGGTCTTGAAGCTGTTCATTTCAACCGGCAGTTCCCCGGGAACGACCACTTCCGGAAGGAAGATGAAATGCCATCCTTTCAATTGAGCCCTGTAGCTGAGATCCACATCTTCGGTCAACGTATCATAATGCCAACCGCCTGCATCCTCGATACAAGACTTCCTCCACATGCCGGCGGTTCCGTTAAAGTTGAAAAATCTTCCGGATCGATTTCTGGCCGCATGTTCAAGTATGAAATGGCCGTCCAGTAGCATGGCTTGAACTTCTGTAAGCAGATGATAAGATCGATTGGTATGCCCCCATCTTGCTTGAACCATTCCAACTTCAGGGTTAGAAAAATGGTGGATTGTGTTCATTAGAAAATCCGGTTGAGGAATAAAATCGGAATCAAAAATGGCAATAAATTCTCCTTTGGCGTGCTTGAGACCGTTTTCAAGTGCTCCGGCTTTGAACCCGGTTCGTTCCTTTCGATGAATGTGAATGATATTTTTCCCTTTTTCTTTATAGGTTTCTACTAGTTTCCTGCAAGAGTCAGACGTTCCGTCCGTTGAGTCGTCAAGGATTTGGATTTCCATCAGTTCTTCCGGATAGTCAATTGAAAGGACCGCCTCAACCAGTCGTTCAATAACATAAATCTCGTTGTATATAGGAAGTTGGATAGTGACCGAGGGAAGTATTTTAAATCTTCCTGAAGGTATGGGCGCTTTGTGCTTAGTCTTATAATATAGGAAGATGATGTAAAGCCGGTGAAAACCGAATATGCTTAAACCACAAATAAGCGAAAAATATAATGCCCAATATATCTGTCCTTTTCCGTATTCGAACCATGTCACCATTTGAATCGCATCGAGCATGAATGACTCCTGTATTGAATCTCCCTTGTATTTTAAGCCCTTTCTTGGCTTAAAACCCTTGCTAAAAAAAAAGACCTCCTTTTTAAAGGGGCCTCTTTCGAGATTTTTCAAACATAAACCCTCACTTGGCCTATTGAGGATTTCACCTTTTATTATTTTTTAAAATGTTTTTATAATGCATTTATTTTTCAAATTTGTCAATATCCCAATTGGGTTAAATATAACTAATTGTAATTATTTATTATTTATTCCTTATTTTGTCATGTTTTTTATACAACTGGAGGGTTCATAGAGAGAATCACCAGCGATCTTTCCGACTGGATATAAGGAAGTGAATAGGCCTGAATCTGAATCGAAAATCGGACATTATCCCAACCGGCAATAACGTCCTCGAGAAAACCCAGTTCTTCGTCAACGTTTCCGCCTTTCCAGGCAATCATACGGCCATGGATACCGACAAACGGCAAGGCCATATAAAAAAACTCCTTCAAAGTAGAAAGGGCCCGACTGACCACCACGTCAAAGGATCCGGCAAACCCGACCTTTTCGGCAAGCTCTTGAGCTCGGATATGATGAGCTTCCGAATCATCTAATCGCAGCGCCCTGATCGCATGTTTTAAAAAAGTAATTTTTTTTCGTGAGCTGTCAATAAGGACCAAAGTCAGGTCCGGCAGCATCACCTTCAAGGGAATACCCGGAAATCCGCCGCCAGAGCCAATATCGAGGAGCCGGCCTTTCGGAGGAACCCAGCGAAGGGCTGCCAAAGAATCCAGGTAATGGTTGACCGCCACTTTCATGGGATCCTTAATGGCGGTAAGATTTACTTTTTCATTGAACTTCATCAGTTCAACGGCATGGATGGAAAGACGATCCATTTCTGCCTTGCCGATGGGAGCACCCATTTCCGCCGATCCATCGCGAAGAATTTTTCTCCATTTATCCGACCCGATGATCATCTCCATCTATCTGCCGACCCGATGGCATAAAAGTACTGGAGCGCCAACAATGTGACCTCCCCTGCCTTTTGAAACCCTCTTGTTTCATGCCAGGCTTCAGACAAGGATTGATGGCAAAGTAAAAAGTCCAATTTCTGTGTTGCGCTTCATCCCGTTGCGATTTCGACGTACGATAAGTACGCCTCATCACACGGGATTCGCGACGCCTTGAACTTGAAC
>PCSF01000071.1:5667-12239 GCA_002771315.1 Desulfobacterales bacterium CG23_combo_of_CG06-09_8_20_14_all_52_9
TTTCAATCCTTAGAATAAGAAGTTTATACATACGGTCCTGAACGCTTGGCACCCGAAAAAATTTATCATAGGTGAACCAAAACCAAAAGGGAAATCCTCCCCCATGTAGATTTATCTATTCTGCTCGAAACTCATAACGGGCCGTTTACTAAAGGACACCGATAACCCCGGTACAATCCGTTGCACACATTCAACTTGCGGCGGATTTTCCGACGGTGCGGGGTGCGGATAGATGAGTTCTAAAAGTCGTAACACTTTCAAGTCGTTTGAAGAACTGACTCGTTTTTTGATCGAAAACCGATCAAAACAACGCCAAAGGAAAACAACAACGTTTTTAAAAGGATCTAAAGGATCCATTGCCGCCGAAACCGATGACATGCAGGCATTCCATGACGCCATGCGCGGCGTCACCCCTTTGTCACGATCCGATTGGCCTGAAGACTCGCCATCCATGCCTTTGAATCCTTTAACAGGCCAGAACGACAGGAAGGATGAAGAAATTGCGCAGCTTGAAGCCCTCGTCGAATCCGGCGCAGGATTTATGGTGTCTCAAACCCCGGAATACGTCGAAGGGATAGGGTATCGGGTCCGTCCTGAAATTACAACCCGCCTTCACAGGGGGGATTTCGCTATTCAGTCCCACATCGATCTGCATGGATTCGGCGTCAAACTTGCCAAGGAAACCCTGGACTGCTTCCTGAAAGACGCGATTCGAACCGGAAAGCGGCAGATATTGATTATCCACGGCCGGGGCCTATCGTCCCCTTCCAAGCCGGTACTCAAGACCCGGATCTGCGAATGGCTGACCGCCGGAGCCTGGCGTAAATGGGTGATCGCCTTTACCAGTGCCAGACTCTGCGACGGAGGTTCGGGCGCCACTTACGTGCTGCTTAGGCGCCGCCCCTTAACCCGGCGCTTCAAAAAGAAAAGACCGAATCCGGAAGATTTTCAAAAGGCACCCGTAGCTGGAAAGCGCATCGGACTTGTGAGTCGGCCATCATCGCCTTCTAATCGGATACGTGATTGATGATTTTACCTGTTTTTCATTGACAAATATATCTTACCTATTTATAATATAAAATTTTTCGTTAATAACATTAACCATAACGTGTTTTGACTATATGAAAACCGACGTCACACCAGTAAGAAACATCGGCATCAGTGCCCATATCGATGCCGGAAAGACCACACTCACGGAGCGCATCCTGTATTACACCCAGAGGATCCACACGATTCATGATGTGAAGGGGAAAGACGGGGTAGGCGCTACCATGGATTTCATGGAACTGGAAAGAGAGCGAGGAATTACCATCACCTCGGCCGCCACGTTTTGCGAGTGGAAGAGTCATGAAATCAATATCATCGACACACCCGGACATGTGGATTTTACCATTGAGGTGGAGCGGTCATTAAGAATCCTGGACGGCGCTGTCCTTGTCCTGTGTTCGGTGGGTGGGGTTCAATCCCAGTCTATTACCGTAAACCACCAGATGAACCGCTATCAAATCCCATGCATCGCGTTCATCAATAAGTGTGATCGTATCGGCGCCAATCCGACGCGGGTCACCCATCAAATCAAAGAGAAGCTCGGTCATAACGCAGTGGCTTTGCAGCTTCCCATCGGCCTGGAGGCCGGCTTTTCCGGCGTGGTGGACTTGATCCGCATGAAGGCCCTTTACTTCGATGGAGACAAGGGGGAAACCGTCCGGATCGAACCAATCCCCGAAACCCTCGTGGAAGAAGCCATAAAAAGCAGGGAAGCAATCATCGACGCCGCCTCCATGTTTTCAGACGAGCTGATGGAGGCCGCCCTCGAAGACCGGGTCACCGAAACCCTGTTGATGGCGGTTTTAAGAAAAGCCACCCTCTCTCGAGACATCATGCCGGTTTTCTTGGGTTCGGCGTATAAAAACAAAGGCGTCCAACCGCTTCTGGATGCCGTCACTCAGTTCCTCCCTTCTCCGGCCGATGTCAAAAATACGGCCCTGGACATGAATCGGGAAAATGCAATCGTAGAACTTAAAAGCGATCCCGCGGAACCCCTCGTAGCGCTGGCGTTCAAGCTGGAAGACGGTCCCTATGGCCAGCTGACCTATATCCGTGTGTATCAGGGAACCCTTTCCAAAGGGGATGTCGTCCAGAACGCCCGCACCGAAAAAACCCTTAAGGTGGGACGTGTGGTGCGCATGCACGCCGACAAGATGGAAGATATCGGGGCCATCCCGGCAGGCGTTATCGGCGCCCTGTTCGGAGTCGACTGCTACTCGGGAGACACTTTTGTGAGCCCGGGTCTCAGCCTCTCCATGACCTCCATGCACGTACCGGAACCCGTGATTTCCCTGGCCCTTCTTCCTCAAGGGAACAAGTCTGAGATGAACATATCCAAGGCGTTGGAACGGTTCACCAAGGAAGACCCCACTTTTAAGGCGCATGTGGACGAAGAAACCGGTGAGACCATTATCTCGGGTATGGGGGAGCTCCATCTGGAAATCTACGTCGAGCGGATGCGACGTGAATATGGCGCCGAAGTGGCCACCGGAATGCCGCGCGTGGCTTACCGGGAAGCCATCACTCAAAGTGCCGATTTCGATTATACCCATAAAAAGCAAACCGGTGGTTCCGGCCAGTATGGAAGGGTGGTGGGCTATATGGAACCGGCCGTCGGAGAAGATTTTATTTTCGAAAGCCAGGTTGTGGGAGGCTCCATTCCAAAACCTTTTCTGGCCGCATGCGAAAAGGGTTTCCGCAAGTGTTTGAAAAAAGGTCCGGTTATGGAGTATCCCATCATCGGGATCAAGATCGTGGTCAACGACGGGAACACCCATCCAGTCGATTCTTCAGATATAGCATTTCAGGCAGCCGCAAGGGGCGCATTCATGCAAGCCTTCAGCAAGGCCAAGCCGATGCTCATGGAACCCGTCATGAAAGTCGTCGTCGAAACGCCCACCGAGTTCCAGGGGGCGGTCATGGGTTCTCTGAATCAGCGCCGGGGAATCATCGAGGGCTCCCAAGATGAGGGCCTTTTCTGCGTTATTGAATCGCGCGCCCCCTTATCCGAAATGTTCGGCTACTCCACCGTCTTGAGGTCACTCACCCAGGGCAAGGCTCAATTTACCATGGAATTTGCCAGTTACCAACCGGTCCCGCGTGCCATTGCCGAAGAACTCGCCAAGAAAAAAGCCGCCCAAAAAGGGAAGCCGTCATGAAAACACGAAAAATTTTCCTTTGGAGGTTCATCGATGAATGAGCACACGCCTGTCTTTGCCAATCCGTTAGTCGGTCTCGGTTACGAGGATGCGACCCTCCTTTCACCGGGGGCACTCAGCGCTGTTTGCGCACGTCCCGGGGTCGGGAAAACCGCATTCCTGGTTCAAATGGCTCTATGGGCTATATCCCATGATAAAAATGTCCTCCATGTAAGCCTGGGTGACCCCATTAAAAAGGTCGACCTGTGGTATCATGATTTTTTTGCCAACCTCTCTCGTCGCTCTGCAATTCAGGATGCCTCTGCCGCCTGGATGACCTTTTTCCCGCGTCGCTTCATCATGACTTTCAAAGTGGAAGGATTCAGCGTTCCGAAACTCAAAGAGCGGATGGCGGACCTTGTGGAACAAAAGATCTTTATCCCGCATGTTATTCTCATCGATGGTCTCGAATCCGATATCTATCTGAGCAAGATTATCGAAGACTTGAAAAACTTGGCCCGTAAGTTTTCGATTCCTGTTTGGATTTCGGTTCAGACTCAGCAATATCCTCAAACTGAAGATGCAAGCCGGGTACCCGCTCCTCTGCATGAAATCGCCGGCGTTTTTGAATCCATCGTCTCCATCGAAGGATCAATAGAACAGATCCATGTCAGAAGTGTCAAGGGTGGATCCGGAAAGGCAAGCCGCCCTTCCCTGCGCCTGGACCCCTCCACCCTCCTCTTGGCATTAGACGATCCGCATTGAGAAGCGTCCCGACCGAAACCCCACGCCCCTGTTGACTTGAACCGAAAAATCGGATAAATAGGCCCGAGCTGGTCAACGTCTTACCGGACAACCGGATGCGGATGCTTTATTCAGGTGAATAGGCGTTTGAGCCATTCCGCAGGTTTCGGATGCCGGCTCCTGAGAGGGAAATGAGGGTCCAAGGGATGCAGTGTGTGCTTTTAAACGCGGATTACACCTTCTTGAACATGGTCCACTGGAAACGGGCCATGTGCCTCATCGCCAAGGGGAAGGTCCATGTGCTCCGGGAATCGGAAAAGGCGATCCGGGGAGCCGAGGGGTTGGTGATACAGATCCCGGCGGTGATGCGCCTGATCAAGCTCATCCGTACTCTTTACAAAAATCGGGTCCCCTTCAGCAAGAAAAACGTCCTGATCCGGGACGGGTTCCGTTGCGCTTACTGCGGCGCGGAAAAGGTGAAGCTGACCATCGACCATATCATTCCGAGGTCCAGGGGCGGCACCACGTGCTTTGAAAACTGCGTGACTTCCTGCAAATTCTGCAACACCCGGAAGGCATCAAGAATCCCCAGCGAAGTCAACATGTTCCTGAGGGTCAAGGCGTACCAGCCCACTATCGCTGAATTTTTGCTCATCAAGATCCGGAATCTCGGTCTCTACGATACCCTGAAAGATTTGGGGATCTACTGAAAGCCTGCCGCTTTTCATTCCTTGTTTTTTTTCAGCGTTTCATAGGCCGCCTGGATTTCCTTGAATCGCTTTTCGGCCAATGTCTTGAACTCTTCTCCCAGGTGATTCACCTTGTCGGGATGGTATTTGTTTGCCAGTTCCCGGTAGGCCTTTTTGATCTCATCCAAAGATGCGTCCGGTCTTACCCCCAAAATCGAGTAAGGGTCCTTGGCCCGGCTTTCGGGTTGGGCGCGGGCCTCCTCTTTTCTCTCATGCGAACCGTCCCTATTCCGCTGTTTGTAAAGATACCACCATAAAAGCCCCAGAATGGCAATATCATCCAGCCATCCCCATCCGGCAATAAGATCTGGAAGCACATCATAGGGAGAGAGGGCATACAATACAGCCATGAGTATCAGGATGGTCTTCATGCCTCATTCCATGGCAGCCGTCGCATCGAAGAGCCGCTTCTTTGGGAAATCCTTGTGCGGCATTTGTGCCCCATGCTATGAAGCATAACCCCTTTTTCAATCAAAAAGCCACCGGTATGGAAGAAAGACCAAAGAAAAAAATGAAGCTGTCGATACAAGAGCGCTCCTGGATTCTATATGATGTGGCCAATTCATCTTTCATTTTGATCCTCGTCACCACAGTAATGCCCATTTTTTTCAAGGATGTGGCATCCAAAGGGGTCCCCTCATCCGTTTCCACTTCATACTGGGGTTTTGCTGTTTCTCTTTCCTCGCTGATCCTTGCCGTCATGGCACCGATCCTTGGCGTGCTGGCCGATTACCGACAGATGAAAAAACGGTTCTTTACCGGATTTCTTGTGGTTGGAATCGGTCTGACCCTCGTATTGATGATTATCGACGAAGGGGACTGGTTTAAATGCTTGTTCCTCTTTGTCGCGGCAAAAATCGCCTATTCAGGAACTCTTCTTTTTTACGACGCCTTTCTGGTGGACGTAACGACTAAAGATCGCATGGACCGGATCTCTTCTGCCGGTTTTGCCTGGGGATACATCGGCGGAACGGTTCCATTTTTAGCGGTGATCGGCATCATTTTCATGACGATCCCCACCGAGGGCCAGGCCTCTGTTTCCACGGTTTCCGTAAAGGCCGCTTTTTTGATCGTGGCACTTTGGTGGGGGGTCTTCTCGATCCCCATGTTGAGACATGTCCGCCAGGTCCATTACCTTCCCCCTTCGGACGCCCCTTTCCGGGAAAGCTTTTTACGCCTTTTAACGACATTGAGAGAAATTCGTAAATACAAAAATGCGTTCTTATTTCTTGGAGCGTATTTTTTTTACATCGACGGAGTGGATACCATCATCACCATGGCCACCGCCTATGGCCGCGATATCGGGCTGAGTGTCGGCATGCTGATCCTTGTGATTCTGATGATTCAGATCGTGGCTTTCCCGTTTGCGCTTCTCTATGGGCATCTTGCCGAACGGTTTTCCACAAAACGCCTTCTGTCAACAGGGATTTTCATTTACATGGTCATCACGCTGCTGAGTTTTTTTCTTCCTATGCTTCCCACAGCCAATCAGCGCATCGCCATGTTCTGGGTCCTGGCATTTTTGGTTGCAAGCTCTCAGGGCGGCATTCAGGCATTGAGCCGGTCTTATTTCGGAAAGCTGATCCCGACGGCCCGATCCGCCGAATTTTTCGGATTTTACAACGTCTTCGGCAAGTTCGCAACCATCACGGGCCCCTTTCTCATGGGACTGGTCAGCCGTCTGACGGGACATTCCAGATACGGCTCATTGAGCCTTCTCATTCTCTTTGCTTTTGGGGGATGGATTCTGACAAAGGTGGAACCGACTGATCCACAGGCAGCGTCACCAGGGGGAAAATGCTTAATTTAGGTAGAAGAAACCGGTCGAAGTTGAACCGGCCTGCCACCGCAATGTACCTGTCTGCGTCGCAAACGAGACAGGCAGGCACAGACC
>PCSF01000071.1:12301-12536 GCA_002771315.1 Desulfobacterales bacterium CG23_combo_of_CG06-09_8_20_14_all_52_9
GCTTTACCCTTCTAATAATTGAAAGTTGATAAATTCGGTCGACTGCTGGTTCCCCTATTTTAGGGTGTAGATGACGGAAAAACACAATTCATGCCCGCAGGTTATCCGCCCACAAAAAATGCGAATTATTATCGGTATCCGTTAGAAACGAGATAGGCTTTTTCAGCTTAGCAGACACGTTGAGTGATGCCTTGAATTGGGGTCAGGGCGTGGGTTGTAACCTTGCGACAACTTC
>PCSF01000071.1:12547-13793 GCA_002771315.1 Desulfobacterales bacterium CG23_combo_of_CG06-09_8_20_14_all_52_9
AAGGGCGAAGTGGACAATCCCAAAGCCATGAGACTGGGTTTTCAAGAAGGACCGGAAAGCCTTTATGCCGAAGCCTTCGGACTCAAGGATGCCCCGTTCAGGCTCACCCCTGATCCGGATTACCTCTATCTATCCGACTCCCATCTGAGCACCTATGAAAAATTGATTTACGGGATCAGGGCAGGAGCCGGTTTCATCCTCGTGACCGGGGAGGTGGGTTCGGGAAAAACCACCGTGTGCCGATATCTGCTTCGGGAGATAGAAGGGGGGACGGATGTGGCCTATGTCATCAATCCCGGTCTTTCTTTCCCGGAACTCATGGGGACGATCCTAGACGATTTGGGAATCTCCTATGCGGATCACGTGAGCAAAAAAGAACTCTTGGGTGTCTTCAGTCGGTATCTTCTTGAGAAAACGGAAAACAAAAGAACGGTTGTGCTCATCGACGATGCCCAGGTCCTACCCATAGAGACCCTTGAGGATCTCCGGCTCCTCTCCAACCTTGAGACGGATAAGGAGAAGCTGGTACAGATCGTCCTGGTGGGACAACCGGAACTGCTTGAAACCCTCGCACTTCCCGGATTGAGGCAACTGAGGCAGCGGATCGCCATCTGGTGCGAACTGATCCCTTTGAAGCAGGAGGAACTCTCCGAATATATATATCTCAGGCTTCAAAGGGCTGGAAATCAAGGACAGGTGAGGTTTAGCCCTTCGGCCGTCAAAGAGGTTGCAAAGATTGCCGGAGGCCTCCCTCGTTTAACCAATCTGGTCTGCGACGCGGCGCTCTTGGCCGCTTATGTGGACGGTTCGAGAATCGTTAAAGTCGCCCATGTCAGGAGGGCACGGGAGGAGGCGCGCCTGGATCGTTCCGGAATCGGATCGTTGTTCCGCGCCAGGCCTTGGGTTATGGTAGGATTTGGCCTGACAATTGTTTTGCTGATCGGATGGGTATATTTTGTTCCGTTTTGGTGAAGCCCGTCGGTCCTCAGGGATTGAATTTCCAAAGGGGGAGGACAGTGAGCATCCTGCACGAGGCCCTGCAAAAAAGAAAGCATAAAGAGGCGGCCAAAGCGCCGCTTGGCCCTTTGCCTGACTCGCGGATGACGCAAAGACGGCGTTGGATTTTAATCTCGGCATCGGGTGCCGCAGCGACTGCGATCCTGGCCGGGTTCTTCTTTTACGGTGTGTGGAAGGAGTTTAGGGCGCCAAGGTTGACCATGGATCTTACCACCCCTTTGCCTCAAGT
>PCSF01000071.1:13960-17079 GCA_002771315.1 Desulfobacterales bacterium CG23_combo_of_CG06-09_8_20_14_all_52_9
CCCCTCCCATCGAATCCAAGCTCCCGGTGAGGGAAAAAGTCGAGTCAACGCAAAGTACGAAACCCAAAACCGACTCCACGAACTCGAAGATTCCCAAAGAAACAACGGGCCAGAGTCCGACCGGAGCTATGGTAGAATCATCGCGCGGACCGGGGGCTGGGTCTGAGCAGGGACCGGCACATCCGGATTCTTTAACGACGTCATCGGCCGTTGAAATCCCTGAAAAGACGGTCCGTGAAACCCCGGACCTTGACAAGACCCCGGCCACCGAAGCCTTCCTGGAGGTCGCCCATCGTTACCTGAAGGAGAACCGACCCGACATGGCGCTTGCCATCTATGATCAGATCGCAAGATCAGACACGGAAAACCTTGACGCAGCCCTCGGGCAAGCGGTTGCCTCCGGGATGAGTGGAGACTGGGCCCTTTGCAAAAAAAGACTCGAGGCGCTCAGCCTGAAACATCCGGAAAACCCGAATGTGTGGCTCAATCTTGGCATGGCCTTCCTCCGGCTCAGCCAAACAGATGAGGCCCTTGGCGCCCTCGAGAGGGCGGAGGGTTGCGGCGCGAATCGATTCTGGGTCCTGTTTTATAGGGCCGGTGCCCTCAGGATTAAAGGAGACCTGGAAGGCGCCCTATCCGCCTATCAACTGGCTCATGAGATGCAGCCGGATCACCTGGAGCTTACGTGGAACCTGGCCCTCGCTCTTGACAAGGCGGGCCGTTACCGGGAAGCGGCTTCCCAATATCAGGCCCTTTTAAGCAAAAGCGAGCTTTCTCAGACGGATCGGATGGCTTTAAGGCAAAGGCTGGAGCAATTGGAAAGCATTACCTTTTTCCAGTCCGGTGAAAAGAAAGGCTTGCCGGAGGAGTCCATGAAACGATGAGAAAGAAGCTCGGCGAAATATTGGTGGAACTCGGCTATATCGGCTGGGATCAGATCAGGAAAGCCCTGGATGAAGGGAAGGGGACCGGAGAACTCATCGGGGATGTCCTGATCCGGCTGGGCTGGATCGGAGAAGAGCAGCTCAACATCGCCCTGGCGGTGCAGTCCGGAGCACAACTTGTGGATGCCCGTTTTGTCAATGCCGCTCCGGAGGTCCTCTCCCTGATTTCGGCAGACCTGGCCCGTCAGCACTTGCTCCTTCCCTATGCCCGCGAAGGGGATATTCTCAAGGTTGCCATGGCCAATCCTTACGATGTTCTCGCCCGCGACCGGTTGCAGCAGACTACGGGATTACAAATCCAGCCCCATATTGCCTCCCGGGAATGGCTGATCAAGGCCATCGACTTTTTCTACAAGACGGCTGCCACACTCGACCAGGAGGTTGATGCGCTGATTTCCAAGGCCCGTGACCGGGGCACTTTGGGTGAAGAGGATGAAACCATCAACAGCAGGCTGGTAGAGCTCTTTATCGCAAAAGGGGTGATCACCGGGGCCAGCGATGTGCATTTCGAGCCGGATGAAAAGATCCTGAGAGTCTACTATCGTATCGATGGGGCCATGCACCAAGAGTACCTGATGCCTCGGCACCTCCACGGGGGCATCATCACCCGGATCAAGGTGTTAAGCGATATCCCCATCGGCGATCCCAACATCCCTCACGACGGCCGCATGATTTTCCACACGGGAATCCAGAGGATCGCGATACGCGTTTCCACGTTCCCCACCCAGTACGGGGAGGCAGGGGTATTGAGGCTGCTCCAGCGTGCAGAAGGGGTCGGGGAAATGGAAGCACTCGGTCTTACCGGGGACGCCAAGGAACGCTTCAGGAAAGCCACCCATCGACCCTACGGTCTCATCCTCACCACAGGGCCTACCGGCTCCGGCAAGACCACCACCCTGTATACGGTCCTGATGGAGATCAATACCCCCACCAATAATGTCATCACGATCGAGGATCCCATAGAATACGTGATTCCCACGGTCCGACAGGCTCCCGTGAATCCCAAGGCAGGGTTTACCTTCGCCACCGCTCTCCGAAGCGCCCTGCGTCAGGATCCCGATATCATCATGGTGGGCGAAATCCGCGATCAGGAAACAGCATCCCTTGCGCTCAGGGCCGCCATCACGGGGCACCTGGTTCTTTCCACCCTCCATACCAACGATGCTCCCTCCGCCATTCACCGGCTGCTTGACCTGGGAATTGCCCCGACCATACTGGCCTCCGGGCTGGTGCTCATCATGGCCCAGCGGCTGGTGCGACGCCTCTGCCCCAAATGCAAGGAAGAGAAGGCCCCCGGAGAGATGGAGAAACAAGTGCTCCGGTTGCACGGATTCGACGAGAAGGCCGCGTTTATGGGCCCAAAGGGGTGTTCCGAGTGCCGCTGGAGCGGTTACAAGGGTCGAACAGGAATCTATGAGGTGCTGGAAATGTCGCCGGAGATAGAAGAGATGATCGTCGATCTTGCCCCGAGATCCCGAATCCTCGCCAAGGCCCTGGAGCAGGGGATGCGGCCGCTGCTCCTTGACGGACTGGAAAAGGCCTCCAAAGGCATCACCTCCCTGGAAGAGGTGCTTAGGGTAGCGGTGTGATATGCCCGGATACCGGTATCTCGCCCTGGACGCAGACGGTAAAAAACACCGGGGTGCCGTCACGGCACCCGACGAGAACCGGGCGGAGTTCTACCTGGGCCGATCCGGCCTCACGGTTGTTCGGCTGCGTGAAGAAACGACCCGACGTTTAGCCTTCAAGATTTCCCGGAAGGTCTCTCTAACGGACCTGGCAGGCCTTTATGACCGGCTCTCGGATACCCTTCAGGTGGGCCTTCCCCTCATTGCCAGCCTGTCGGAGAATGCAAAGCTCGTCAAGAACACCGTCCTTTCCCGGACGATCGACCATGTGAGGACCCTTATTGAAGAGGGGAAGCTTTTCTCCGAGGCCATGGGACAACACCCGCGCGTCTTCGACCGGTTTCAGGTCGCCGTCATCCACATGGGGGAAATTTCCGGAACGCTTCCCGGCGCACTTCGCCAGCTTTCAGACCTTCTCACCTGGAGGGTGGAACAGCGTTCCCAGCTCAAGCGGGGTCTCATCTATCCCATCTTCATCATGGGGGCCCTCACCGTTGTAACGGCGGTGTGGGTGGGATATGTACTTCCCAAAGTGGCTAGTTTTTTA
>PCSF01000071.1:17106-17773 GCA_002771315.1 Desulfobacterales bacterium CG23_combo_of_CG06-09_8_20_14_all_52_9
ATTACCCGAATCGTCATTCGGATATCGACCATTTTCGCCGCCTACTGGCCCCTGTTCGCCGCTTTCCCGGTGGTTTCCATACTCCTGATCGCCGCCTGGGCGAAAACGGCCCGAGGCCGTTTTGCCCTGGACCGATTCCTGCTCAGGCTGCCGTACATAGGTAAGATTCTGCGCAACGCCGTCGTCTCCAGACTCAGCCTCAACTTTTCCATGATGTTCGAAGCCGGAATCACCATCGGGAGCATTTTCGAGATCCTGTCCGGCGGGGCGCTGGGAAACCGATTTATCGAACAAGACCTTAGGCTTGTTCACCAGAGGGTGCTCTCGGGCCAGAGCCTGTATGAGTCCTTCAGCTCAAGTCGGGAATACCCGGATCTCTTTTTGGGCGGCATCCGTTCGGGGGAGATGGCGGGAAAGCTGGGGGAGACATTCCGAAAGACCGGGGTTTACTACGACAAAGAAGTGAATCGATCCATCAAGGCCTTTGCGGCGACCCTGGAGCCTGCCGCCATCGTTATCATGGGCGGGGTATTCGGCATCATCATCTTGGCCATATTGCTCCCCATCTATGACATCATTTCCAAAATCAAGGGGTAGTTGGGACATCCCCCCGGACCCCAAGGGGCAGGATAGACGAGATTCATGGCGCCCCCTCCGAAGACGAACT
>PCSF01000130.1:0-9236 GCA_002771315.1 Desulfobacterales bacterium CG23_combo_of_CG06-09_8_20_14_all_52_9
CATCGATATTCTTAGGGATAGAAAGGGTTCTGGCAAAATCGCAGCCGGTTCCGTTGGGTACGATTCCGATGCAAACCCTTTCCCGAAGTTCACGGTCAAAGGCCATAAGGGAGTTGATCACTTCGTTCAAGGTTCCGTCCCCGCCGACTACCACCAATCGCCGGGTCCCCTCGACGACGGCTGCAGTGGTCAGAGTGGTGGCATCGCCGGGGAGCCGGGTGAGGACGGTCTTGAATTCACTGAGGATCCTTTTGGCTTTAACGGCAATCCGGGGCCATCGTATTGCTGTGGATCCTCCGCCTGCATGAGGGTTTACAATGAAAACCGTTTCGTGTGAAGCCATGGATTTCTTAGACGCATCGCCCAATGTTTTATCGCCCTTTGCGTTGCTCAAAAGGGAAAATAGGAACCAGATTCTTCTAGATAGGACAAAACACAGGATGCGGAAAGCTTTTTCATATAAAAACGGTCAAGGAAAAATCTATTGAAGGAGTCAAGCAGATGATGATATGTACTTTTCATATTAGGAAAAAATTTGTATTAATGATAGCTGGTCGTTAGAATCATGGGTCTTGGAAGCAAACAGCAGAATTTGTTACGGATGCTGCCGGGAGTCGATCGGATGCTTGAGGCGGCTCGGGCTGAAGCTTTTTTCGCTGCGGTCCCCCAGATCCTTTTAACTGAAAGCTTACGAGAGGTCATTGCATCCCTCCGTGAAGAGATTCTGTCTGAGGAGGCGACCGTCGGCTCTGACGACCTGAACATCAAGACACTTTTAGACCGGATCCGGGAGCATGTAAAGCAACGTCTTTCGCCCAAACTCAAGCGGGTGATCAACGGGACCGGTGTCGTGGTCCATACCAACCTGGGCCGTTCCCTCCTTTCCGAGATGGCCGTAAAAAATCTTGTTGCGATTGGGTCCCGGTATTCCAACCTCGAATTCGACCTTTCCAAAGGGATCCGTGGGTCCCGGTACGCCGCCGTCGAGGAGATTTTATGCGAAATCAGCGGAGGCGAAGCCGCCATGGTGGTCAACAACAACGCCGGGGCGGTCCTCCTCTGTCTGGAGACCCTGGCCAGTGGAAAAAAAGTGATTGTTTCCCGGGGGGAACTGGTGGAAATCGGCGGGTCTTTCAGGATCCCGGATGTCATGGCCAAAAGCGGAGCCATCTTAAAAGAAGTCGGCACCACCAACCGCACCCACCGCCATGACTACGAGGGAGCTATCGAGAATGAGACAGGCCTCCTCCTCAAGGTGCACCAGAGCAATTACAGCATGGTGGGATTTACGGCAAGCGTCTCCTTAAGCGAACTCGTGGAATTGGGTCGAACCTATCACATTCCGGTGATGGAGGACCTGGGCAGTGGGACCTTCATCGATCTTTCCAAATACGGCCTGATGAAGGAGCCCACGGTGCAGGAGTCCGTCGCCGCAGGAGCCGACGCAGTTACCTTCAGCGGCGACAAGCTTCTCGGTGGTCCCCAAGCCGGCATCATCATAGGGAAAAAGGAGCTCCTGGACCGGATCAAGAAGAATCCTTTGACCCGGGCCTTGAGGATTGACAAACTCACCCTTGCCGCCCTGGAAAGCACCCTCTCTTTGTACCGGGATAAGGATAGCGCCGTCGCATCGATTCCGACATTGAAAATGATCACCACCTCTTTAAAGGACATCACGAAGCGGGCCAGAAGCTTGCAGCGGGAGCTCAAAAAACTCGGTTCCCCTCGTCTTAGGGTCATTTTGATGGATCTTTCCTCCCGGGTGGGCGGCGGTGCTCTGCCCATGCTGAATCTTCCCTCGAAATGCCTCGGCATCCGGATTGAAGGGATGTCGGCAAACGTCTTGGAACGGTTCATGAGGGAAAAAACGGAACTTCCCGTTATCGGCAGAATCGAAGCGGACCTCTTTATTCTGGATCCCAGGACGATTCAGGACGAGGAGATTCCCATTATTAAAAATGCTTTTTCAGATCTATTCCAAAGGACCTGAGGATGGCTGACGGCGGACGTATCTCTTTTGAAGAAAAGTTAGCGACCGGGTCGTTTCTTTTGTCCAAAAGCGATTTTCAGGCCAAAAAGGCCCAGGGAGGACTCGATAATTTCATCCTCACGGCTTTTTTGAAAAAAACCTTCCCTGAAACAACCTTCGAGGAACCGTTCGTCGAGTATGCTCTTCGTCGCCTTGGGGATGCCCGGTCATTCGGGGTTTTGATGATTCGCCTGGACCCTATCAAAGAGGGAGAGGCGGATCCTGCTTCGGATCGGGAAGGACAGGTAAGGGATCTCGTGGAAATCCTGAGGCCCTTTTGCAAGGATGGGGATTCCGGATGGGGGTCGTATGAATCGGATATCTTATGCAGTTTTTTCCCAGGTAAAACCGATCTGGATTGCATGGAAATGGGGAGCGCCGTTCAGGAACAGTTGAGCCGGCGCCGCCGGGAAACCGTTTCCATGGGTTGCGCCCGGTATCCCATGATCAATTTTTCCAAGGCCCAGGTTTTTGAAAATGCCAGGAAAGCCATCGATCATGCCGCTTTTTTCGGTCCCGGGAGCCGTGTCGCTTTTGATGCCGTAAGTCTCAACATCAGCGGCGACAACCGGTACCAGGAAGGGGATATGCCAGGCGCCATCCGGGAATATCAGGCGGCGCTCAAAATCGAGCCCACGAATGTCAACGTACTCAACAGCCTGGGAGTCTGTTATGCGGTAACGGGGGACTTGAACCGGGCTGTGGAGTGTTTTGAGACGGTCTTATGGATTGATCCCGGTGAAGTCATGACCTTGTATAACCTGGCATTGGCCGATCAGGCGGGGGGAGATATAGAACGAGCCCTCAAAAGGTACCAGGAGGTCCTGGACATCCAAAAAGACCACTTCGAAACCCTGTTTCAAATGGGCCGCCTCTATGTCGAGCAGGAAAAGCCCGGGGATGGGAAGCCCTATCTTAAGAAGGCCGTTTCCCTCCGGCCGGCATCCGGCCCGGCGAACCGATATCTGGGAGAATGCTGCATGGGGATGGGAAGAATCGATGAAGCCATCCAAACCTTTAAAAAAGCCATCAAAATCAATCCCAATGATGCGGCGTCGCTTTCCGCTTTGGGATATCTTTTCAACGAGGTTGGAGAAAACCCGGAAGTAGCCCTGACCTTTTGCGAACAGAGTGTGAAAATCGCCCCGGAAGACGGGCTGTTCCGGTATCGCCTGGGCATGCTCTATTACCATCAAGATCGGATCCAGGATGCCGAAAAAGCACTTTCCGAGGCCCTTCGACTCGGATACGATGCAACGGCCTTGCTGAATAAAATCCAGGAAGCTCGACAGGAAAACCCCCAATGACGGCGGATTTTGAAAGCCACATCCTGGAAACGCTTCAAGACAGCATTACCACTAAAACCGGCGCCATTCGGGAAAACCTGACCCGTCTCATCCGAGGTGCTGACCTTTTGGCGACATGTCTTTCCAGCGGCCATAAAATTCTGATTTTCGGAAACGGCGGCAGCGCTGCCGACGCCCAGCATATTGCGGCGGAATTCGTGAACCGGTTCCAGGTGGAACGACCGCCTCTGGCCGCCATGGCCTTGACCACCGACACCTCGATATTGACTTCCATCGGAAATGATTACGCTTTCGATGAAGTCTTTGCCAAGCAGGTCATGGCCATCGGGAAAAAAAGCGATATCGTCTGGGGCATCAGCACCAGCGGAAACTCACCCAATGTCCTCAAGGGGATGGAGGCGGCCCGCCAAATGGGCCTGATTACGCTAGGGATGACCGGAAGCAGCGGGAAACTGAGCCAGGTCACGGATCTGTGTTTTTGCGTCCCGTCCGGGGTCACGGCCAGGATCCAGGAATCCCATATCACCATGGCGCACATTCTGTGCGATTTGGTGGATCGGATCCTCTTTCCCGAACGGTTTTGATGAACATGGAAAGCGACCCCATGGCACACCCATTTAAACCGGTCGATTTCAAGAGGATCCGGACCTATTCCCTGATCGAAAGGAACAGTAAGGTCGAGACGGAGCAGTTTGCTCGAACGTATTCCAAAGGAAGCACCTTTAGCGCATTTTTTTCGAGTCTCCCCGATATGCTGGCGGGAAAGGAAATCCGTGAGGTGGTCGCCGCCGTGTCCGGTGCGGCAACTCAAGGAAAGACCGTTCTGTTCGGTATGGGCGCCCATGTCATCAAGGTGGGTCTGAACCCCATCGTCATCGATCTGATGGAGCGAGGGGTGATTTCGGCCGTCGCTACAAACGGAGCCGGGATTATCCATGACTTGGAGGTGGCCATGGCCGGAAAGACCTCCGAGGATGTGGGGGTCTCCCTCAGCAACGGCACCTTCGGAATGGTCCGGGAAACCGGTGATTTCCTGAATCGGGTCGTTCGGGAAAAATCCGGGGGACTGGGACAACGGGTTGGCGAAGCCATACTGACCGAAAGGCTTCCATACCGGGATCTTTCCATCTTGGCCACCGGCGCCCGTTTAAAAATCCCCGTCACGGTGCATGTGGCCTTTGGAACCGATATCGTCCACATGCATCCGGCCTTTGACCCGGAACGCACCGGGCGGGCTACGTATACCGATTTCGAGACTTTTGTCGCCGTGATGGCCACGCTGGAAGGGGGCGTTTACCTCAACGTGGGGTCCGCGGTTATTCTCCCGGAAGTCTTCCTCAAGGCCCTGGCGATAGTCCGGAACCTGGGATATCCGGTGAAACGGTTCACCACCGTCAACATGGACTTTATCCGTCACTACCGACCCATGACCAACGTGGTTGTTCGTCCCACCGCTGACGGCGGCAGGGGGTATGCTCTTGTGGGACACCACGAGATCATGCTACCGCTTTTGGCTGCTGGCATCATCGAAGCCCTCGGAAGCTGAATCGCAGTCGATACCCCATGGAAATCTACCTGATCGCCGGAAGCATAACAAACCTTATCCGGCGACTCCGTCTATCGCTGACCGAATTACCGGGATTTGTCCGGCGTTACGGTTTTGAGGGGATCGAGATTTCCGATCGGTTGATTGGCGGCAGCGACGATGCCGCCCTTGCCGATTTTGCCGCTTTGTGTGAAAGGATGCGCCTGGGAGTCGTACTGGATATCGGCTGTGATTTGACTCTTTCCTCGGAGCGGCTCCTGGCGGATCAGGTTGAATATGCCAAGACCATGACGCGAACGGCAAAGGCTCTGGGTGCCCGAGGTATGCGGATCTGGCTGGGAGGACAAATGCTCAGCATCCAGAACATTCTGTTTGGCTCAAAAAAACGCGCCCCATCTCCGAAGGTGCCGGGAAACCTTGGGAGCGGGCTTTTAACTTTTGCTAAAAAGCTTTTGTCTTCCGGTCTGGTGACGGGAATCGCCCACGTCTTTCGAAAGAACATGCCGTCACGGGTTTTCAATCTTGAAGGGAAGATGCGCAGGGCCGTTATATCTCTTAAGCAGATCGTTGAGGATCAAGAGGCCGAAGGTCTTTTTTTTGCGGTGGAAAATCACTGGGGTATCAGCGCGCAGCCGGAAACCCTCCTGAGTGTTATTGACGCTGTGGGGTTCCTCCGATTAGGCACTTGTCCGGATTTTGCCAATTTCCCGAAAGATGTCAATCGGTACGAAGGGCTTCGGCGACTTGTGCCCAGGGCTTTCCTTGCCCATACCAAGCTGAAAACCGGGGGAAGCTCGGAGGAAAGGGAGGTTGACTTTCACCGGTGTCTGGCGATATTGAAGGAAAGCGCCTTTGACGGAATCCTGGCAGTGGAACACGACGGCCCGGGAGACGGGCTTTCCCGTTGCCTGACCATGCAACGCCTGATCCGTGATTTCTGGTAGATTCCTGAAGGAGACTGAAACTGGTTGCGAAAAACGCGCCGATGGTTATTGTTGATAAAATCGTAAAAAAGATACGGCGTCGCGAATAGGAGAGCCCAAAAAGGATAATCGAAAGGGAGCAGACCCATGCCGATTTACGAATATCGATGTAATGACTGCAACAAAAAGTTTGAATACCTAGTCATCGGAAAAGATGGGCCGGATGCTTGTCCCTCTTGCCGGAGCAAAAAGGTTTCTCGTGTCATGTCTGCCTGTGGATTCCTGAGCAAAGGGAAAAGCGGAGAGACTGTATCCAAGTCGGCCGGATCCTCGTGCAGCGGATGTTCGTCAGGAAACTGCGCGAGCTGCGGATAAGAGTGCCGGATCCCATTAAGATCGGAACCCGGGGAAGCAAACTGGCCCTCTGGCAGGCCGAGTGGGTCAGATCCGCGCTCCAGGCTGTTCATCCCGGACTGACCATCGAGATCGTTACGATCAAGACCACAGGGGATAAAATTTTAGACGTTCCCCTTTCTCGTGTGGGCGGGAAGGGACTTTTTGTCAAGGAAATCGAAGAATCCCTCCTCCAATCACACATCGATTTGGCCGTGCATAGCATGAAGGATATGCCGGCCCAGCTTCCCGAAGGCCTGAAAATCGGTGCTGTTCCCGAGCGGGAAAATCCCCAGGATGTGCTCATTTCAAGATTCGGCAAGCCCCTGGCCGAGCTGACGCCGGGATCGCGCATTGGCACCAGCAGCCTCCGACGGTCCGTCCAGTTGAAGCATCGGCGTCCGGATTTTGAGATTCTGCCTCTGAGGGGAAACATCGATACCCGGATCCGAAAGCTTGAGACGGAAAACCTAGATGCCATCGTCCTGGCCGCGGCCGGGGTGCGGCGCATGAACCTGGAAAATCATATCAGCGAATACCTGGATCTATCGGTGATGCTTCCCGCCGTCGGACAGGGCGCTCTCTGCATCCAGATCCGGAAAGACGATCCCGTAATCGCCGTTCTCGTCGAAGGGCTGAACCATCCGGTCACAAGGGTCGGGGTAGAGGCGGAGCGTGCGTTTTTAAGCCGTATGGAGGGGAGTTGCCAAGTCCCTATCGCGGCGGCCGGGAATGTTTCGGGGGATACCGTTTCCCTTTGCGGGCTCATCGCCGATCTTGACGGAAAACGCCTGATTCAAGACAACCTTTCAGGACCGAAAGAGGCCCCGGAGCGGGTGGGATACGGCCTGGCCGATCGGCTCCTCGAAGCGGGCGGAAAGGAAATTCTCAAAACTGTTTTAGCGCAGATCAAAGATGGAGAAAAAAGGTAAGGTTTATCTGGTGGGCGCGGGTCCGGGGGATCCGGGACTGATCACCCTCAAAGGGCTGGAGTGCATCCGGGAGGCGGACGTCATCATTTACGATTTTCTGGCGGCCCCCAGCCTGCTTTCCCATGCCGCTAAAAAGGCGGAGATCCTGTATGTGGGTAAGAAGGGAGGGGAGCACACCCTTTCCCAGGAGGGGATCAATGCATTGATCGCTAAGAAGGCTTCCCAGGGTCTCGTGGTGGTCCGCCTGAAGGGTGGCGACCCATACATTTTCGGCCGAGGCGGTGAGGAGTCAGAAATCCTGGCGGAAGCCGGTATCGCTTATGAAGTGGTTCCGGGGGTCACTTCGGCCATTGCAGCACCGGCATATGCCGGCATTCCTTTAACGCACCGGGCGTTCACTTCGACGGTGGGATTTGTTACCGGCCACGAGGACCCTACCAAAGAGGTTTCCGGTATCGATTGGGAAGCGCTTGCCAGGGGAATGGGGACCCTGGTCTTTTTAATGGGGATGAAGAACCTTAAAGGCCTTGTTTCACGGCTCACGACGGCAGGGCTGCCCGGGAGTACCCCCATCGCCCTGATCCGTTGGGGAACCACGCCGGATCAGGTCACCGTGACCGGAACCCTCGAAACCATCACCGATACGGCGGAGAAAGCCGCTTTGAAGCCCCCGGTGGTGATTGTTGTGGGAAAAGTCGTGAGTCTGAGGACAAAGCTTGCCTGGATTGAAAAAAAGCCGCTTTTCGGCAAGCGCATCGTGGTGACCCGTGCCCGGGAGCAGGCCAGCGATCTGGTGCAGGCCCTCTCGGGGCTTGGCGCGCGTTGCCTGGAATATCCCACTATCCGGATTGTGCCGCCTGACGACTTCGAGCCGCTGGATACCGCCATCGAACACCTATCCAATTACGATTGGTTGGTATTTACCAGCGTCAACGGGGTCGCCGCCTTTTTCGAGCGTCTCTTTCGCCAGGGAAAAGATGTCCGGGTGTTAGGACATGTAAAGACTGCCGTGATCGGCCCGGCCACTCAAAAGAAGCTACTTGAATTCGGGCTTAAAAGCGACATTGTCCCTGAAAGCTATCGCGCCGAATCCGTTATTGAGGCGTTTTCAAAAGAAGTCCTTTCAGGGAAAACCGTTCTGCTTCCCAGGGCCCGGGAAGCCAGGTCAATCCTTCCTGAAGAACTGAGGAAGATGGGGGCGAAGGTGAATGATATCGCCGTTTATCGCACAGAAGCGGCAGGAGAGGGCGCCGAGACCATCCTCGGCCTCCTGGGTGAAAAGGGTGTGGACATCATCACGTTCACGAGTTCGTCTACGGTGAAGCATTTTAAGGCCCTTTTACCCGAAGATCGATTTGCAGCCCTCATGGAGGGGGTGCAGGTGGCTAGTATCGGTCCGATCACCAGCGACACGGCCCGGACTCTGGGATTCACCGTTGACATCACGGCAAAAACGTTTACCATTCCGGGTCTGGTGGAAGCCATCCTCCAATATCAAAAAAGGGCTTCCGCCGTTTCCTGAACCGCTCATTGGTGCATCGGAAATCCGTTCAAATTATCAGGAGAAAACGAAACCCGGCATCGGATCATGGGGCTATAGAAATCAGCTCCACTTCAAAGATCAGGGTTGCATTGGGACCGATGGGGCCTCCGGGTGTTCCGGACTCGCCGTAAGCGAGCTGGGGCGGGATAGCAAGCTGCCATTTGGATCCTTCTTTCATGAGCTGAAGGGCTTCGGTCCACCCCTTAATGACGCCATTGACCGGAAAGGTGGCGGGCTTTCCTCTTTTGTAGGAGCTGTCAAACTCCGTCCCGTCGATGAGGCTGCCTTTATAGTTGACGGTCACCCGATCCGTCTCCTTGGGAATCTTGCCGGTCCCTTCCTTGATCACTTGATACTGTAACCCGCTCGGGTTGGTCTTCACACCCTTTTTGCCCCGATTTTCATCGAGAAACTTTTTGCCCGCTACTTTATTTTTTTCTCCAAGATCTTTCATCTTTTTTTCCTGTTCGGCCCTTTCGGCCTGTTGCTTTTCAGTCAGCTTTTTCTGAAGCCCGGCCAGGACCTCCTGTATTTCTTTTTCGGTCAGCAGCATCTCTTTGCCG
>PCSF01000130.1:9269-12223 GCA_002771315.1 Desulfobacterales bacterium CG23_combo_of_CG06-09_8_20_14_all_52_9
GCGGTGTCCAGATCTAAAGTGTGTATTTCAGAAAAACGCTTCATGTTTTTTGCGGTGCTGACCCCCATAGAATAGCTCAACTTGGCCTTGTCGGTTTTCAGGACGGAGGAGTCCTGAGCCGATGCGGCAAATGTCGTGACCGCTAGAAGCACCAGAGAGATAAGAATGTGATAAATCATTTTGATTTCCTTTCCGCCATCATGAATGGGAATACCGATACTGGCAGCCTATAAGCCGGATGCGGGATTGTCAATGCGTGTCTTCAGGTATTCGGTACTCTTTTGCATGTAAACCCTCGGATCGGCGGCAAGGACTTCGAAGAACTCGCAGAACGTGAATTTCACCGCATCCTGCGGATGCGCACCTCGATCTCCCCGGCATCCTTCATCAATTCCACCAACCGGTTAGGATCCGTATCACTGAAATGATATGGATACAAGATTTTAGGCCTGAAGGCCTTGGCTGCGTCGGCCACCATCTCCGGGGTCATGGTGTAAGGCAGGTTCATGGGTAAAAAAGCCACATCGATGTCTTTTAACGCCTTCGTCTCCGGGGTGTTTTCGGTGTCACCTGCCACGTAAACGCGTTTATTTCCAAAGGTGATCAGATATCCGTTTCCGTTTCCTTTGGGGTGAAAATGCGCGCCGGAATCTCTTTTGTGGACAAGGTTGTAAGCCGGGATTGCTTCAATAGTCAGTCCGCAAACGGTCTTTACATCCCCATTTCCCATGGGGATCCCTTTTTTAAGCGTCTGGACGCAATTGCGGGCGAAAACGCACACGGTTTTATCGGTGGAAACGGCCGCAATGGCGTCCGGGTCGAGATGGTCGCCGTGGCTGTGGGTGACAAGGATCAGGTCGGCTTTGGGAAGCGCGGCGTAATCGGCCAGCTTCCCCCACGGGTCCACATGGATCACTTTTTTTTCGAAGGCAAACATGAGCGTTCCATGACCGATGAAAGTGATCTCAAGGTCGCCGGCGGACGTTTCGATCCGGTCCTTCTCAAACGCCTGTGACCCCGCCCCTGCAGACCCTATCGCCACCGAAAAAAGGATGAGAAAAACAAGTGGTTTCATAAATTGCTCTCCTTATGCATGGGAAAGGTCTACGTTTGGATTGAAGTCGATAAACGCGTTTAAACCGATGCCTGAAAAAAATAGTATGAAAAGACAGCGATTGACAAGTTGAAAGTGAAAAGGTCCCGAATGTTTTTGACTGTCAGTTTCCGGTGGAAGAAAAGATCCTGTCGTCTATCTCGGGATAAACGATCGTCTCTTGACAAAAGCAGATAGAGGATAAAAAAAAGCGGGTCGGCATCTGCCTCCCCGCTTCTCACTTAAGGGCTGTTTGAAGGCTATTTCTTTTTAGTAGTGGTGCTTTTTTTGGTGGTGCTTTTTTTAGCAGCGGGCTTCTTTTTGGCAGCAGTGGTGGTTTTTTTGGCCGTTGTGGTCTTTTTTGCTGTTGCCATGGCAACCTCCTTGATGGGTTAGTGGATGGTGATGACGACCGTGCCCTTAAGCAAAAAAATGTACTTTTTTCTATCCTTTATTTTGTGGTAAACAGGCTGTTATTATACTATATACAGTATGTCAAGCGTTTTTTTAGCAAATATCATTATTTTTACTTCGAAAAGTCCGTGGAACCGGGGGGATGATTTAAACCGTCTTTTTAGGGGTTTTATTTAGAGTGATCAGATGCGGGTGTCGGTTTTTCTTTCAATCTTTTTGTCGATATACGGGTTGCTGCACGCCTATACCTTCTTCAAGGTGAAAAACGCATTCCGGTTGAGCCGGAGATCGGGCGTCGGCCTTTTTGTGTTTTTGGCTTTTATGGTTTTATGCCCCATGCTCACCCGGTTGTCCGAAAGGGTATCATCGGAGCTGCTATCCGTCAGTCTGGCGTATGTGGGATACACATGGATGGGCGTGTTGTTCCTTTTTATCTGCCTTCATCTATGCCTCGATATCGCCGGGTTTTTATGGAGACTCTTCAACCGTGGCAAACCGGTGTGGAACAGGATGCTTTCCCGCAGGGTTGCTTTTTGGTTTTGCGCCGCCGCTTCCGTGGTTTTGGCTTCCTTTGGATATTTCGAGGCGCTCCGTATCCGTACGGATCATGTGGTGATCCGGAGCCAGAAAATGCCGGCTGCTATAAGCAAAATCCGAATCGTCCAGATATCCGACGTGCATCTGGGACTCATGGTCAGGGAGTCCCTGCTTCGAAGCATCCTTCGAAAGGCGGCGGCGGAAAAGCCGGATATTTTGGTCTCCACCGGGGACTTAGTGGATGGCCAGATCGATGACATTTCCGGGATGGCCGGGTTGTTTCGCAGCATCGACGCCCCGTATGGTAAGTTCGCCGTCACCGGAAACCATGAATATTATGCCGGCATCGAAAGGGCTATGGCTTTCACCGAGCAAGCCGGGTTCACCCTGCTGCGGGGAGACGAAAGGGATGTCCTAGGGATAATGCGCGTGGTGGGCGTCGAGGATCCGACGGCGGATCGGTTCCCGGGTATCCCGACACGATCGGAGGACCAGGTTCTGTCTTCAGAGGCAGACAGCCGTTTCGTCTTGCTGCTCAAGCACCGCCCCGTGTTGAACCCAAAGAGCATAGGGCGTTTTGATCTGCAGCTTTCCGGTCATGCGCACAAAGGACAGATCTTTCCCTTTTCCCTGATCATCAGGGCGCTTTACCCCATCGATGCCGGATTGCTTTCCCTTCCCCGCGATGGTTTTTTATATGTCAGCCGGGGCTCCGGGACCTGGGGTCCGCCCATGCGGATTCTTTCCCCCCCGGAGGTGACGGTGATCGACCTGATTCCGAAATGAAAAGGAGAAGGCATTCATGAGATGTCCGACTATGAATTTTGATGGCTTCGTAAAAAGTCCATCTGCTGCGTTGCGCTGCATCCTTGCCCGGTTGAATGCCGCTTTGCGGCTCTGCTTTGCAGGA
>PCSF01000299.1:0-1834 GCA_002771315.1 Desulfobacterales bacterium CG23_combo_of_CG06-09_8_20_14_all_52_9
AGCTACCTCGGCACCGCATATGTGAGCGAATGCTTAATGAAAGATATCTTTTTTGTCAACAGCTTTTTAAGGCATTCTACGGTCGTTGCGTTTTGTCGCAAGATACGGGGAATGAGGGGTGGCACCTTTCTCAGCCCCTGATGTTCAGAGACGGCAGCAGATCCTGGAAAGCCCGCGCAATTTCCTTGTCGAATTGGATTCCCGCGTTTACGGCAAACTCCCGACGAATGAACTCCAGGGATAGGGCGCCCCGATAGGGACGATTCGAGACCATGGCGTGATAGCAGTCGGCCACCTGGACAATGCGCGTCTCTATAGTAATTGCCGAACCTGTCAGTCCGTCGGGGTAACCTCGGCCATCGACCCGTTCATGGTGGTGACGCACTACCGGCAGGATATCGGACAGAAACTTCAGGGGTGATAGTATTGCCTCTCCATCTGCCGGGTGTTTCCGGATCAGGTCAAACTCTTTGTCGTTAAGGCGACCGGGTTTTCGCAAAACGGCGTCCGGAACCCCGATCTTTCCGATGTCGTGGAGCCGGCCGGCGATCCGCACCCGCTCAGCGGCCGGGGCGGAGAAGCCCATCATCAGAGCCAGTCGCTCAGCGGCGCATGCCACTGCCTCTGAGTGGCTGCGAGTATAGGCGTCTTTCTTATCCACCGCCTCGGCCAAGGCGGTTACCGTGTCCAGATTGAGCTTCTTCAAATAGTCGACGTCCAGGTCCGTCCCCATCTCAAAACGAAACACAGCGGCTCCGAACTGGATCCGGTCTCCATGGGCGAGGCGCTCGTTGGTCACCCGATAGCCGTTGAGAAAGGTGCCGTTGGTGCTGCCCAGGTCCTGGACGTAGTAACGATTATGAACTGCCAGCAGCTTCGCATGCCGGCGAGAGACCTGGGGATCACGAATATTAAAGTCCGCCTTGTCGCTGCGGCCCAGGAGTAATTGGGGTGAGTCCAGAGGGATGGGGTCTCCATCTCCCGCTTGAGGGATCAAGTATGCCTTGCGCTTGGGCTCCATTCCAATATTCCGCTTTGATGGGGGGAGTATCAATGTATCGAAGCTGGAGGAGTCCACGGCAATAATCAATGAATGATAACTCGCTTATTTCCTGGCGGATTAAGCGGAAGCATGATTGGAATATCGGCATCATTCACCGTTCAATATATGGGAACGTGCCCGTGCCGTTGTTGTAGCCGATGGATATTATAATATATTATCGGAAGAACGAGGTCCCGTCAACTAGATTCGAGGAAGCCATACCTATCCTTCATTGTCTGGGTTCGGACCCGGTTTTTTCGACATCCCCCCGGAATTTACGCATTGACAAGTCTTTGCCCCTACAGTAAATTTTTAATCCAAACGGTTCGGTTTGCCTTATGCATGAAGCAGCGTCGGAAAGGGATTTCCGGCAAATCAAAGAAACGGAGCCGAAGGCTGATGAAACGGATTTTAACCTACCAGGTCTTCCCGAAGATTCCCCTGCCGCTGGCCTTTTTGGAAACGCTTTCACGAAACTTATGGTGGTGCTGGAAACCGGAGGCCGTGGAGCTGTTCCGCCGGATCGATCCGATGTTATGGAAAACCTCAAATGGCAACCCGATTGTGGTATTATCCAACGTGGAACAGGGCCGCCTCGAGGAACTGGCAAAGGACGACAGCTTCATTGCCCACATGCAGCGGGTCCAGGAACGTTTTGAAAAACGCGTCACCTATAATCTGGAAGCGTCCCGTAAGGTCTACGAAGAGATGGGTCCGGTCGCCTACTTTTCTATGGAATTTGGTCTCCACGAAAGCATCCCGATTTTTGCCGGGGGACTGGGCATCCTGGCG
>PCSF01000299.1:1875-2209 GCA_002771315.1 Desulfobacterales bacterium CG23_combo_of_CG06-09_8_20_14_all_52_9
GGTCGGGTTGGGGCTCCTTTATCGGAACGGCTATTTCCAGCAGCACCTCAACTCGGACGGGTGGCAACAGGAGGAATATCCCGAGATCGACCTCGAACATCTCCCCTTGGAGAGGGCACGAGATGATCAGGGAAACGAAATAACGATCTCCGTCATCGGGCCCATAGGTGTCATTCACTCTTCCATATGGAAAATCCGGGTAGGCCGGACGCTGCTTTTGCTTCTGGACACCAACTTGCCTCAGAATCAGCCGGAGGCTCGAGAAATATCCTCGCGTCTCTATGCATCAGAACCCACGATACGCTTGAATCAGGAAATCCTGCTGGGCATCGGC
>PCSF01000299.1:2220-5303 GCA_002771315.1 Desulfobacterales bacterium CG23_combo_of_CG06-09_8_20_14_all_52_9
GATTTTTCCGTCTGTGTATCATTTGAACGAGGGCCATCCCGCTTTTTCCACTTTTGAACGGCTTTCCACGGTGATGAAGCGACACCGGATCGACTTAAAGACTGCTCTCCAGATCATTCCCCGCTGTACTGTTTTTACAACTCATACACCCGTGGCCGCCGGCCATGATGCTTTCTCTCCGGACCTGGTTCGCCCTTATCTTATGCCCTTTCAGGAATCCCTCGGGATCGATAGCGATCGGATGTTATCCTGGGGCCAGGCGGCTCCGAACGACAAGGGCGCTCCCTTTTCTATGTTCATCCTGGGTTCCCGATTTTCCCAGTTTCGAAATGCGGTGAGCCGGCTTCATGAGAGGACGGCGCGGCGAATGTGGACCCACCTTTGGCCCGGAAAGCCGGAGGAGGAAATCCCCATTTCCCATGTCACCAATGGGATCCATATCTCCACTTTCATCGCCCCCGAAATCGCCATGCTTTTTGATCGACATATCGGGCCGGAGTGGTATATGAGCTCACGGCGCCCGGAAAATATCCGGCGCATCGATGAAATTTACAATGAGGGGTTATGGCGGGCCCATGAGATGGCACGAACCCGGCTGATCCACACTTGCCGAGAACACATGAAACGCCATTACACGAGACGCAATGCACCTCACGCCCTGCTCAAAGAGATCGAAGGGGCTCTGGAGCAGGATATCCTGACCATCGCATTTGCCCGGCGATTCGCCGTCTATAAACGGGCAGACCTGCTCCTGAAGGACCCGGATCGCCTGATAGCGCTCTTGAGTTCCGAAACGCGACCGATTCAGATTATTTTCGCCGGGAAGGCACACCCCAGAGACGACCAGGGGAAGGAAATGATCCGGCGGGTTATCCAGTTTGTCAAAAGACCCGAGGTCCGGAAGCGGATGGTCTTTGTAGAGGGCTACGATATGGCTCTGGCAAAAAACCTGGTTCAGGGAGCCGATATCTGGCTCAACACCCCCCGCCGTCCCAATGAGGCCTGCGGGACCTCGGGGATGAAGGCAGCCCTCAATGGTGTATTGAACGTGAGCATCCTGGACGGGTGGTGGTGCGAAGGATATGCAGAAGACCGCGGTTGGGCCATCGGGGCGGGAGAGGAGTATGCGGATCCGGCCTACCAGGACGCCGTAGAGAGCCAGGCGCTCTTCAATGTCCTGGAAAACGAGGTCATCCCGTGTTTTTATGAAAAGCAGAACGGGGGATTGCCTGACCAATGGATTTCCATGATGAAAGCCTCCATGAAAATGGCCATGAGGGATTTTTGCAGTCTTCGCATGGTCAGCGAATATGAGGATCGATTTTACCTCCCCATTCTCCGACAGATACCCGCCCTGCTGCAGAAACAGGCTGCGTCGGCCAAGCGTCTTGCCATACAGGAAGAGCGCCTTTATCAGCTATGGAAACATGTTCGCATAGGCCTCCCGAGTCTTTGCTGCCGTAGACCTTTCCGAGTCGGGGAGAAATGCGAAATAACCGCCGAGGTGCATCTCGGCGAGTTGACCCCCGATGAAGTCGACGTGGAGGTCTATAATGGGCGTATGGGATCTGTGGATTCAATGAAAGGGGCTGAGACATTCCCCATGAAAATGGTTGAGGCCACCGGCCCAAAGACCTACCGATACGTCGGGGAAGTCTTCTGCCAAGCCCCTGGACGGTATGGGTTCACCGTACGGACAACCCCCAGGGGAGATGCGTTCGTGAAGGCCCTTCCGGGGCTCATCGCCTGGTCTTAGCTTGTGGCGGAAAATGTTTTTAAAAAGGACTCCGGCCGTTGCACATACTTGATTTAATGACAGACATTCGGTTCCAGGATCTTCTCGATATCGTGTTTCTCACGGTGGTGGCCTACTATCTGTATCTATGGTTCCAGGGCACTAAAGCCTTCAAGGCGTTGGTGGGTCTCATGGCACTGGGGATTGCCTTCACTTTCGCTAGGACCTGGGGCCTGTTTCTCACCACATGGATGTTTCAAATCCTGTGGCAGGTCTTCATCATTTTGCTGATCATCCTGTTTCAGCCGGAGATTCGACAGGTCCTGGAAAAAGTGAACCCGTTCCATCGCTTCGGCCCATCAAACGGAGACGAAGGAGGAAAGTGGGGAAAACACCTGGCGGAGGCTTGTTTTGTCATGGCCAGGCGCCGGATCGGTGCTTTGGTCATTATTGAAAGGGGAGACCGGGTCCAGGAACTCGTCACCGGTGGAATATCCGTTCAGGGTGATCCCGGCACGGAGTTGCTTCTTTGCATCTTCAATAAGGAGTCTCCCCTGCACGATGGAGCAGTGGTGATCCGTTCCAGGCAGATCACCACAGTGGCATGTTACCTGCCCTTGAGCACGACGGAAGGGTTGCCGCAAGAATGGGGAACCCGACACAGGGCGGCTCTCGGTCTTGCCGAGCGATGTGATGCCTGGGTGCTCGTTGTCTCCGAGGAGCGCGGGGTGGTTTCACTGGCCAGGGGGAAAAAGGTACTCCCGATCTCAAACCAGGAAGAACTGTCGAGGCTTCTCCATGAAGTCGCAGCACCTCTGCATCCTAAAGAAACTATCTGGTGGAAACGCATCCGCTCTGTTGCCGTCCACCGGTGGCGACTGAAACTGGGCACGTTTCTGGCGGTTGGGTTGGTATGGCTTCTCCTGGCGGGCCAACAGGATTTCGAGGCGAGCTTCCAGGTTCCGGTGGAGTTGGTGAACACCCCTCAGCAACTTGCGGTGGAAGAACTCTCCAATCCCATGATCAAAGTCACGGCAAGAGGGTTGAGAAAGGATTCGAGCACCATCAACCCCAAAGACGTGCATATCCGGCTCGATCTTTCCCGGGCCGTTTTGGGAAAAAGGAAATACAGAATCAGCCGCGACCAGGTATCGCTTCCAAACGATCGTGTCGATATCGTTAGGATCGATCCGGCGGAACTGGATTTGATCTTCCGGCCGGCGCCGACATCTTAGGACCTAAATTGAGCGATTTTCGAATTTGCCGCAGATGCAAGGCGTCCGGAAGCGAAGGCGTACAATTCGTACGTCGAGCTTTCGGCAACGTAGCAGATGCGGTGAAATCGGAA
>PCSF01000299.1:5324-35441 GCA_002771315.1 Desulfobacterales bacterium CG23_combo_of_CG06-09_8_20_14_all_52_9
GCGGTGAAATCGGAAATCCCAAAGGGTTTTCAATTTGGCAAATCATTCCACTGCATGCCTTTATGGTACACCCGACGGGTGGGCAATTGGAAAGGTCAACTCCGTTCCAACACAAGGATATCCAAACACCATTCTTTTTTGCCAAATTGAAAACGATCAATTTAGGTAGGAATAAAAGACCGATTCCGCCGTGTGAGGAACTTTTTAACACCTGCATGGTCTGATATCAATGGAAGACCGGAATGTGGCCAAGGATGCGGATAGCCGGCAGGACGATGCGCTGGTAAGGGCTTTTCAGGGAGGGGAACAGAAGGCATTCGATGCGCTGGTCAAACGCCATCAGGGGCGCATCATCAATCTTTGTTTCCGAATGCTCGGGGATTTGGATGAGGCCAACGATTTCGCCCAGGAAACCTTTATTAAAGCATTCAACGGCCTGGGCCGATTTCGATTGGATGCCTCTTTCTCCACATGGTTGTATCGGATAGCCGTTAATACCTGCAAAAACCGATTAACCTCGTTGGCATACCGCTTCCGTAAAAAAACTCTTCCCATCGTCGAAGAGAACCCGATGGAGACAAATTCAGAACCCCTTCATCTGGAAGATTCTAATCCGCTGCCTTTAAAGTGCATGGAGGACAAGGAGAGGGCGGCCCGGATCCAGAAGGCGATCTCATCCCTTTCGCCGGATCAGAGGTCGGTGGTGATCTTGAGGGATATCGAGGGCCTTTCCTATGAAGAAATCGCTGCCATTGTAAGACAAAACCAGGGGACCGTCAAATCCAGACTCTCCCGGGCGCGGCAGGCTCTGAAAGAACGATTGAGGCCGATTCTGATATGAATGCTTGCCTGGAAATAAGAGAGCGACTTTCCGAATATTTGGACGGCGCCCTGGATTCAGAGGAGGTTTCCGGTATCGAGAGTCACCTGGCTTCCTGTTCGGCGTGTCGAGAAGAGCTGTCTTCTCTGCGGGCCGTTTGCGAGGTTCTTGGCACCCTGAAATCGGTGGATTCCCCACCCGATTTCCTCAACCGGCTCCGCGAGCGAATGACTTCTCGATCTTTTTTTAAACGCGTGACCCGGTGGCTTTTTTTCCCCCTAAAGATCAAGCTCCCTTTGGAGTTTGTTACGGCGGCCGCGGTCGGCGTACTCCTGTTTTTTATCCTCACCCCCCAGCAGGCGATGAAACCTGTAACGGCTCCGTTTCCTAAGGGTGTTTCGGAAAAGGCCCGGAAGGCGTCTGTGCCAGCAAGAACCAAGGAAATCAGGGAAACGGTTCGGGTGGGTGCTGATACACCCGGCGGCATTTTGCCGGATACATCCGATAAAACGGAATCTTTGCTTGAAATTGTGCTCGAAATAAGGACCGGTTCGGTTCTTTACAGGAAAGCATCCGAAAAAGAGGCGATCAAAACCGAACAACAACAGGTCCGACAAACCCCCCGTGCCGATCTGGCAAAGCCTTTGGAAGCCGCCCCCCCCTTTGCTGAAGAGAAAGCCGCCCCGGCTCCTGAGATTAAAAAGGATGCAAAGGACGATGCCGCAGATAAGGCTACACATCTTTTCCAGGGCCAGGAATCCGTTAAAGCCCGGGTTATCGGACGCATCGTGCAAATCGGCGGAGAGGTCATCGGATCTTCAGAAGAACGAGAAGAGAAAGTCCTGATCTGCCGCATTCCGAAAGATGCTTTCGGAAGGCTTCGGGAAAGCCTGGAATCACTCGGCGACAGGGTATCGTTTTCAAAAGAGCCGCTTCAGACGACCGCAGATCCCGTTGAAGTCCGCGTTCGCATCGTTTTCTTGGAGTAAACGATCCGCGAAGGAGATACGGATCAGGGATCCGATTCGGTCTCCGCCCCTTTTTCAGCCGGGGCCTTTTGGATTGGTTTTGAATAGATCAGCAGGCGTTGGCCGGGGTGGATGGGTTCTCGAGGATCGAGACGGTTCCACAAGAGGATGGAGGCAAGGGGTATTTGGAAACGCGCTGAAATGGAGGAGAGGCTGTCCCCGTTCCGGATCACATAAATACCCCGATCCTTCGGGGAGAGGTGGGTCTTTAGAGCGGCCTCGAGCCGGGCCTGAAATCCTTCAGAGGTTCCCCGGGGAATGCGAAGAGAGTGAGTCCCTTCAGGAAGATAGCGGGTGCGAAGGGCGGGGTTCAGATCCCGGATCCTTTTGAAGTAGGTCCCGGCGGCATCGGCGATGATGCGAAGGGGGACCTCCTGGTTGAGGGTCACCTGGACCTCATCAAAAAGGACGGGCGGATAGAAATCCGCATCGGACAACTCGAATCCGTAGACTTTGGGATTTGAAAGTATAAGCTTGGCGGAAAGGATGCGGAATAAAAATCGCTGGGTTTCCGGGGGAAGGAAGAGTTCATAGTAACGATCGGTCCCCTGCTCCTGGATTTCCGTACTGAGCTTGTCTTCTCCCATGTTGTAAGCGGCTGCGGAAAGGGTCCAGGAACTGAAATGGGTATGCAAATCCCGGAAATAGCGTATCGCCGCTCGTGTCGCAGCAAAAAAATCCCTGCGTTCATCAAGATTGCTGTCGATGATTAGACCGTATTTCTTACCTGTTTCGGCCATGAATTGCCACATCCCCACCGCACCTTTGGATGAGTAGATATGCTCCAGAAGCGAACTTTCGGCCACCGCAACGTATTTCAGGTCCTGCGGCAATCCTTCGGCATTCAGCATCTGTTCCACCTTAGTCAGGTATCGACGTGAGCGCTTCAGCCACAAGAGAATTTGTGCCCGATCCCACAATGAAAGGAGCAGCTCCTTTTCAAGCCGCTCGCGGATTTCCTGTTCTTCAAGAGGGACTTTTTCTCCGCAAAAGTCCAAAGGTTCTTGAATTTTGAGGGAATCGATCAGCGAGGGGATTCTCGATACCGGCTCGGTTTCTCCATATCCGATACCGGGGACTATCAGGCCGGCAATGATCAGCAAGACGAGTAAAAGTTTCACAATCGATGAGGTATACGGGATTAGGTTATCTGTCAAGAACCGGATATCAAAGCCGTACAAGGGGGATACCTCCGTCGTTGAACCGCAGTTGAAGATCTTTCGCGCCGGTGCGGACTTTTTTTATTGGAATCGACGGAAAAACCGAATCCGATCGGCAGGTCTATTTTCCCGAAACCACGTAAAGATATACCTCCCGCGGCCCATGAGCACCGTGGACCATGGTGGCTTCGATGTCGGCGGTTTTGCTGGGGCCGGAGATGAATGCCATGTAGTTGGACAATCCCTCTGAGCGAAACCGATCATCCCAGCGCAGGAGGGCGAACAGTTCTTTCATGTCGCTGATGATCTGATCCAGAGTGATGACGGCGATATGGATGGATGGAACCAGTGCCACAGAGCGCGGTTGACCCGGTCGGTTGCGCAGGACCAAGGTGGCCGTGTCGGCCATACAGAGGTCGGCCGAGGTCACGCCGATATACGACGCAGTGACGGCGCTGCGCAGGTGCTCCCGTTCGATCCGGTCCTGGGTCGGGTCGGCCGCGGGATCCATCGGTTCTGTTCGATGCAACGGTATCTTGAGTCGATTCAGGGGGGCTTTTAACTCCATCAGATCGATCAAGGGATGCCGCCAGACAATAATGTTCTTGACTGCGCTCCATTCGGGTTTTTTGGCTTCAGCCAGCGTGGCGATCGCCGTGGCCGCCGCGATGAGATCCGGTACCGGAATCACGCACAGGTGGATGGGTAGGGCGGCTTCCATAAGCTGGGATAAGAGGGCATTGCGATCGGCGGCCGTGCGGCGGCGATGGTTGTCAAGAATCTGCAGTTCTTCCGGGGAAGGCGCGTGAGCAAACAGAGGAGATCCGTGATGGGAAAAATCGGGTTTGCTATTTAGAGCCCGGCGAATGCGGCGCAGAAAATATTCCTGATCGGGAGTGCTCATGGGGTGTTGCTAATTGCTTTCTTATTCCGCCATCCTTCTATGAACGTTTCCTTTGCCAACGGTTGAAAGTTTCGGCTTTGGGTCCACCCTGCAAGGGGCGGCGGGAGGCGGCGGATCATGGTTCCTGAACGGGGAAAAAGCTTCTGGCCCACACCCGCCATCTTCAAAAAGCGCTCGTAGATGTATCGATGGCCGATGAGGTACGACCAGGCCTTGTAGGCCAGCCCCTCCATGCGGCTTGCAGGTTTTACCTGCCAGTTTTCATCTCCGTAAGCCAGCTTTTCCCGAAGCGCCAAAAGCAGGCGCGGCAGGTCGATGGCCACAGGACAGGCATCCATACAGGCCCCGCAGAGGGTTTCCCCCAGGCAAAGGTCCTTGGCCCGGTTGATGCCGGTCAGCAACGGAGTGACTACGGCACCCACCGGTCCTGAATAGGCAAATCCATAGGCGTGCCCGCCGATCTTGCCGTAGACCGGACAGACATTGAGACATGCCGCACAGCGGATGCAGTAAAGGATTTCTTTAAATTGCGGATCGGCCAAAATCCGACTGCGGCCGTTGTCGAGGATGACCAGGTGGAATTCATCCGGTCCGTCCGATTCCCCCGGTCGGCGCGGCCCACTGATGTAGCTGACATAGGTGGCCATGGTCTGGGCGGCTGCGCCTCGACACAACAGCCTTAAAAGGATTTCGTATTCGTCCAGCCGAGCGACGATTCGTTCCATACCCATGAAGGCGATATGAATACGGGGCAGGGTAGTGGCCATGCGGATGTTTCCTTCGTTGGAGACGGTGGTGATGTGACCGGTCTCGGCGCAGGCGATGTTCACCCCTGAAGTTCCCATATCGGCTGAAAGGAATTTTTCCCGCAACGCTTTTCGGGCTGCCTGGGTCAGTTCAGAGGGATCGGTGGTGCGGCGGATTCCGGTTTTCTTGACAAAGAGATCGGCGATATCGTGCCGGTTCTTATGAACGGCCGGGGCGATGATATGCGATGGCTTTTCGCCGGCGAGCTGGATGATGTACTCCCCGAGATCGGTTTCCACCGGTTCGATCCCTGCTGCTTGAAGTGCCGGGTTCAGGCCGATCTCTTCGGTCACCATGGACTTGCCCTTCACCACTCGGTGCACATTATTTTGCCGGGCCACTGTAATACAGTAGTTGACAGCCTCTTTTGCGGTTTGGGCAAAATATACCACGCCGCCGTTGGCGCGGATTTTTGCCGCAAGGATTTCCAGGAGAGCATCGAGATGGGCGATGGCCTTTTCCCGGATGTCATGCGCCTTGAAGCGTAATTCCGGTCCTTCGGGAAGGCGACGGTAGGCCTCCGCGGTCCCTCGGCCAAAGCGGTCCTGGAGCCCGGCCAAGGCCTTCTGCAGCACCGGGTTGGCAATGCCTTTTTTGGCCACTTTCACATAAGTTTCCGGACTGATATCAGGCATGGTTTGCTGCTTTGGGGTTATAGGTAGTCTTTCGCCAAAAGTTGGGCGATATGCAGGGTTTGAATCGAAAGGCTCCTTCGGCTGACGGCTCCGGCGATGTTGAGCAGGCATCCGGTATCGCAGCCGATTACCGCCCGGGCGCCGGAATGGATGATGTGATCGACCTTGTCATTTACCATGGCAGCGGAGATGTCCGGGTACTTGACCGCAAACGATCCGCCGAAACCGCAGCAATAATCGGAATTCTTCATTTCAACAAATTCGGCGCCCGCTACATGCCGCAACAGCCTCCTGGGTTGGTCTTTGACCCCGATGCCGCGCAAAAGCTGGCAGGAGTCGTGATAGGTGATGCGGCCGTTGAAATGAGCACCCACGTCCTCCACTCCCAGAACATCCACCAGAAACTCGGTGAACTCATAAATTCGGGCGGCGATCCTTTGGGCGCGTTGCCGCCAGGCCGGATTGTCACAAAAAAGTTCGGGGTAATGGTGACGCACCATGTGCACGCAGGATCCCGATGGTGAAACGATGATTTCGGAGCCCTCGAAGATCTCAATGAAGCGCTTTGCGGCGATGCACGCCTCGCGGCGATACCCAGAATTATAGGCCGGCTGACCGCAGCAGGTCTGATCCGTTGGACATTCCAGAGAAAGCCCCAATTTTTGTAAAACCCGGACCATGGCTTCGGCCACTTGAGGCCATACCGCATCCACCAGGCATTGAATGAAAAGCGTGACTTTCGGCTTTTTGTCCATCGCCTTTGGAAAAAATTCCATTATGGGCAGTCTATGCATTGGCACCTTGACCGTCTAATTCCCCATTTACGCCGTCGAGGTATCGAAAAATGGATCCGCTGTCAAAAGGTATTTGAATATTTGATAGCAGGGGCTTTTTTGGGAACTTTTTTGCCGTTGAATGGTCTGATGGGGATAGAAGCCGAATGAAAAATGAAAATCAAAAGGAGGCAACATGGCGACACGAATCAGACGATGGACGGGTTATATGATTATTTGGATCCTAATTTTCACCGCGGGCTCTTCCTGGGCTCAACCGGAGCCAAACGGGCAGGATCGGACTCATTCCCCTTATTTTTTCATTCAAAGCGATGATCCGAATGTGGATCGTCTCCCCCTCAAGTCCACCTCTGTGAAGGTGAATATTGTAGGTGTCATCGCCGACGTCACCGTTTCCCAGGTTTATGAAAACCAGGGGATGCGCCCCATCGAGGCGATTTATGTCTTTCCGGCATCCACCCGGGCGGCGGTATACGCCATGAAAATGACCGTGGGGGAGCGAACGGTCACGGCGGTGATCGAGAAGCGTGAAGAGGCCCGGCGCCGATATGAACAGGCCAAGGCCGAAGGTAAAAGCGCATCGCTTTTGGAACAGCACCGACCCAACGTATTCCAGATGAACGTGGGGAACATCCTGCCTAAGGATGTGATCCGTGTGGAGATGCGCTATACCGAACTGCTGGTTCCTATCCGATCGGTCTATGAATTTGTTTATCCAACGGTGGTGGGGCCCCGGTATGCCGGGGATCAGGGAGACGGCAATTTTCCCAATGAAAGATGGATCGAAAATCCGTATATGAGGCAGGGAGGGGCTCCCCCCTACCGGTTCGATGCTTCGGTGCGGATTGCGGCCGGGATGCCTATTCAGGATGTATCATGCCCTTCCCATAAATTGCACATCCAGTACTCAGGACCGGACATGGCCCAGGCCGCCCTCGATCCTTCTGAACAATCCGGGGGGAATCGAGATCTTATTTTGAGATACCGGCTCAGCGGCTCAAAGGTGCAAACCGGTCTCATGCTGTTGGAAGGCGAAAAGGAAAATTTTTTTCTGCTGATGGCACAGCCTCCGGAGCGGGTGGCCATGGAACAGGTCCCGCCCCGGGAGTACATCTTCATCGTGGATGTTTCCGGATCCATGCACGGCTACCCTTTGGACATTTCCAAACAGTTGTTCAAGACACTGATTTCCGGGCTTCGCCCGGCAGACCGATTTAACGTCCTTCTTTTTGCCGCGGGCTCTTCGATGCTGGCGGAGCGTTCCCTGCCCGCCACTCCCGAAAATGTGCGCATGGCCGTTGATACGATCGATCACCAGAGGGGCAGCGGCGGCACACAACTTCTCCCGGCTCTGAAAAAAGCGATGGACTCCCCGAAGGCTGAAGGGTATTCCCGCATCGTGGTGATCGCCACGGACGGTTATGTCGCCGTGGAGACGGAGGCTTTCGACCTTATTCGTCAAAACCTGAACCGTGCCAACGTATTTGCCTTCGGCATCGGATCGAGCGTGAATCGGTTTCTTATCGAGGGAATCGCTAGAGCAGGCATGGGAGAGCCCTTTGTCATCACAAACCCCGAGACAGCAAAAAGTCAGGCCAGAACCTTCCAGGAAATGATCGAAAGGCCGGTTCTCACCGGCATCCGCATCGACTATGGTGATTTCGGAGTTTATGACATTCAACCACAAACCATTCCGGATATCATGGCCGAGCGGCCCGTGGTGATCTTCGGAAAGTGGCGCGGAAAGCCAAAAGGCAGCATCACGCTTACCGGTACGCTGGGTAGCCGCCCTTATACCCAAAAGATCCCGGTTGAACCTGTTTTACCCGATAAGCAAAATGAGGCCTTGAAATACTTATGGGCGCGTCATCGCATCGCCTTATTGTCCGATGATCATCAGCTTCGGCCCGATGATGCTCGAACCCGAAAGATCACACAACTGGGGCTTTCTTACAGCCTCCTGACCGCATACACTTCCTTTGTGGCAGTGGATAGCCGAGTCCGGACGGAGGACGGCAAGGTCGTCACGGTTAGGCAGCCCCTCCCATTGCCCCAGGGAGTATCCGACTTGGCCGTGGGCGGAGAGCCTATGGCCCAGGCGGCACGCAAAAGCCTTGGGCCTTCCATGATGCAGGCGGGCCCATATCCCATCGCCCGTGAAGAGTCAAAAAGCGCGGATACGACAATCAAGTCCGGCGCCGATAAAAGCGAAAGGGAAAAACCAGGCACAACCATCGATCGGCTTAAGGTCACAGACGGATTATCATTCCCAACAATCCGCCAAATACTGGAAGCACATCTTTCCCAAATCGAATCCTGCCTGAAAAGGCTTCGTGAGAAATCCGGATCCGGCGGCATGAAGGTTGCCCTTGAAATCGAGATCGGGGTAGACGGCAAAGTCCTTAACGTCAAAATGCCAGGGCCGACAAAGGCCGGCGGACGGATTGAAACCTGCCTTCTGGATAAGATGTCTGCTTTCGGTTTTCCGATGCCTTCGACCGGCAAAAGTGAAACGATAACGCTTTCACTATTATTGTTGTAAAAGGATAAAGCCCCCTGCCGTCTCATGACGACAGGGGGTCTATTTGCGTCATCTTTTTTCCGGTTACCATCCTAATAAGCAAGACGAACAAACCCGTATTCAAAAGGATTGCGACGGCTTTTTCGATGGGTCAGCCGAACAGGATCTCTTGGTCGAACTCGTCGTTGCTTTCCATGACTCGATCTATGGAAAGCCTATCTGCCGACGTGGGGTGGGATTCCAGCAGTCTGATGATTTCGGCAGGTCCCATCACCACCCCATGTTTTTCACCGGCCGGTTTGAAGAACGCATATTGGGGATAGTAAACGTTGGAGTAGTGATAGGCCCGATCTTCGAAATACAAGTCCACCGTCAAACCCGATACGCCGAAGATCCCTTTTGAGACTACTTCCGGGATGGCGTGGATTGCGTCGATGAAACGATTGAACTCTATCCAGGTGTTCACATTCGCAATGGTGACCATGGGGGGATAATCCAGCCTGGAGACGATCTCATGCATCAAAGGATGCAAGCGCCGGGTCAGGTCATCCGGATAGGGGATCGACGAAACCCAGAGAAAATCAAAATCCTGTGGCCTCAGATCGTCACCCAGCGGAGCAGGCTCCTCGGTGATCTTCCGCCCTTTCGTCTCAAGGGTTTGGAGAATCTCCGGATGGATTTCAAACATGACGGATCGAGGTTTTTCTTCGGTCATCAAACCCGGGCACTCGGTTCCGCCTTGAACCAGTGAAGGTTTCAGTCGCACCTTTACGGGATATGGTTCGATGGAACTGTGTATCCCGATCAGACGGTTCGGAATTTCGAGGAAGACTTTTCCGTTATGTCGGAAAACCAGCACGCGGCTTTTGGCATACGCGTACTCTGCCAAATAAGGCGCAATGACTCCGCTCAGTTTCCCGCAGCAGGAACTGAATCCTCCAATTTTTTAGCGGTACAGCCGGCCGAATATTCTCTCCCGATGGTCGAACCCTGTATGGCTTCCCATGACAAAAACTACGTTCCGACCGTGATGGCATGCGGGCAAAATCGAACTCGTGTCCAGTTCGGCCCCAACACTGCGCCCTACAAAAGGGGCGGTTCCAAAAGCGGAAATGAAATAGAGCGTCTTCAGACCCTGGCTCTCGTCCGGACACTCCACTTTGACGGGGATAGTTTGAGCCGGATCAAACCGGCAGTATCGGGTCACAACTTCTCTGAGTCTTCCATAAAAAGCATTCAGGTGATATTGTCTTGCCATCACCACGGTGTTGTCGGGGATAATGGAAGGTCGCTGCAGAAAGCTCATGTCTTCTCCTCCTTTGCAAGGCGGCCGAAGGGAGCATGATTCCCCTTTGCCGCAGCGTAAAAATCGAGATTGGTCCTATCTGTTTCGATTTGGACCTGCCAGTCCGATCCATGAAGCGCCCTCACGGGCGATGATGTTCATGGCACACTTCATTCAAGCGATCTGCTTGGTAAAGGTGGTATCTTCGAATCGTCCTTCGCTCTGGCCGTTTCCGGAAAAATCAAAACGCAGAGCCAGGTATCCGACCTGAGCCGGGTCGTTTCAGTTATCCTTTCCCCAAGGCCATTCCCAAAACCATACCCAAGGCCTGCCCAAGCGTCGACTCCAACTCCTTAACGGTTTTGGCGGCAAGCATCTGGTCCAGGATTCCATCGATGGACGTCATAACTCCGAGTACCCGTTGCTTTTCTTCGGCCGTAAAAGTTGTGGAAAATTCGGCAAGCTCCTTTTTGGCCTTCTCGATTTCGGTCTTCCACTGATCCGCCAAAGACTTGGGTACCCATTTTTCTTCCACTTTGACAAAGGCGATTTCCCATGAAACCTCTTTCGGGACCTCGATTTTGACCGTTGCCGCGTCCTTTTGAGATTGAATGACGGTGGTGTTGACTGTCTTCAATTGCGTAAATGCGGTGGCGAATTTTTCATCCTTTTCCAGTTTGGAAAGGGCATCAAGTCTTTTAATTAAATCAGCGCCTGTGCCGGACAGAAACTTCCCAACGTCCAGATGCTTCAGCTTTTCAAGGTCCGCGAGCTCGCTCTTCGTGATGACCTCAGCCATGCCTAGGACGCCATCCCAGTTGTCGGATAATTTCTTTGCATCGATGGGTGCGTCATTGAGCATTTTCCCTGCCATCAACAGGTTTTTTTTGGTTTTCAAAACCAAAAGCACCTTGTTGAAGAGTGCGAAGCTTTTGTTCCAGAGCTCTTTATCCGTTTTGGCGGCAAAATCATGGACGAGTCCGTGGATGTCTTTTTGATAGCTTGCCGGTAATGCCCCCCACAGGACCTGGGGTTGATGGGCGGCCAGGCCTTGAGCTACATCCTTGACGACCTGATCGGCGGTCTTGGGCGGCACTTTTTTGGAGCAGCCTGCAACAAACAAGAAAAGAAGGAAAAAAATAATCCAGATAGATCCGTAGATAAACCGGGCTTTTTTCATCGTTGGTCCCTTTCGGTTCAGGATTAGAGGGCCGAAGTCATGACAAGACAAACGCAACGTTCGAATTCAAAGTGCTAATGCCCCTTCAATAGCAAACTCGAGCATAATCGTCAAAAAACAGACTTACAGTGAAAAAGAAACTTAGGGTAAATCAGAATCCGCCGATAGATCCAAGGCAATCAATCGTTTAAGCGGTTAGGATTAAAAGGCCGCTCCCACGCCGACGCCGAAATGGAATAAGGGCCCAGAAGGTTGTGATTTGGGCCATACCTTGAGTTCCACTTCCTGAAATACCGGATAAGCAAAGTCGAATTGTCCGATGGCCCGGATTTCCACAGCAGTCAGTTTGGCCACGGCGGTGATAAGTGAACCTTTTTTGTAGATCTCCGGTTCCAGGAATCGCTGGAACCGAATCAAATAACGTCCTTCCGATCGATCCTCATCCACAGGACGCTGGTTTTGGTCTAGAGGCAACTGCAGGATAGTCAATTCGGACCCCTCGGTTACGGCGGTTACATCGATGATTTTTCCCCCTAAGATTGTGGTCTCCCCGATGAATTTTTGGGCCTCTTTGGCAAGGGCCGAAAAAGATCCGGTATACGTGACTTGAGAGCGGGCTTGCTGGGACAGGGGCGCGGCGCAACCAAAAACCAAAAGGAGCAGAAGGCCCGCACCTTTCCGAAGATTCATTCCTTTTTTCGCCATTGTTTTTCCCTTTTCCAAATCAATTGGTAACCGCACGGTATGCACCGGACCATTCTGAGCTCACCAGCAGAAGGGTGAGTGATGAAACCGGTCCCGGTAAAAAGGGTATGGATAACATGGATCATGATAAGGGTATGGATCGTACCGGTATCCCTCGAACTTGGGCCAGAGATAGATCTCCTTGGTTTCAACGATGGGGTATGGATATGGATGGTTGTCCACAGCATCTGTCCGGGTTTCGACGAAAGTTCCCGCCACGGTGAGTTTTCGGTTCTTGGAAAAGATTTCAGGGTCTAAAAATGCTTTATGGTGCACAATAAATCTGCCTTGGGATGCGTCCTTGGGTCCGGGTTCATCCTGAAAGGAAAGAGGAGACTGCAACACCAATATCTCGGTTGTTTCGGGGTGGTTCCTTATCTCAAGGATGTATCCGCCCCAAAGGACGGTGCTTCCGGTATAGCTCTCCGGATTTTTCAGCAGCGTATTGAATTCAAGATCCTTCCGGGCCGACTTTTGAACGTCTTTTGACATCACCGAACAGGATGCCGTCATTGCGAAGGCCAATAAAATGACCCAAACGGGTACAAGCCTCTTCAGACGTTTCGTGGGGTACCTTCCTTCATCTTGGGTATTTTTGTGCGCATCGTCATTCAGATAATAATGGCTGCGGCGCTTTTTGGCAAACAAAATGAAGGCCGACAAGGTGCTTTAGACCCTGTTACAGCTCAGTGGACATCCATATCCACATCATGACTCACGCAATCCCAAACCCCCTTGGGATCACAGTCCCGGCAGTGGTAGTGCTCACCGTAAACAAGGTGATGTTTGTAGTCAACGGCCTCTTCTCTACGCACCCGGGCTCCACAGTGTGCACATTCAACATAATCTTCGGGTTTGATGGGTTTGTGCATCGGCAGGCCATAAATCGTATCAATGTAATACTCACAGTTGTCAGAGCCGATCTCTGCCACCTCGCGCCGGAATTTTGCGCAGATTTCCAACCCTTTTTCTTTGGCGCCTTCCGGAAACCCTTTTTCATCGGACCGATATCGCTTCTCAAGCTCGTCGAGCTTTTTCATATACTCTTCGTAAGTGATTTTCTCAATGGCCATATGTGCACCCCCATCTCGGTTTTCATCATACCGTTAAGTTTGATGGCTTCGTAAAAAGTCGAAAATGCTTTCTTTCCGTCATTCCAGCGAAAGCCGGAATCCAGTGTTTTCAAGCACTTATGAAACCCCTGGACCCCGTTTTTCAACGGGGTGACGACTTTTTACGAAGCCATCAACCTTTATAACAATCGTCTTTCAGCTTCCTGTATGGCGTTGTTCGTCTTTTGAATGACTTCGATAAAAGCCTCCGATTGATAAGTTTCGATACCAACAGACCCCATATTTTTCACTTTATCAAAAGCATGCTCTTTATCCACGTGGGTTGCCAGAGCTTTTGCAGCTTCAATGAGTCTAAATATCTTCTTCTTGCCGTCCGTTGTCGAAACTTCCAACCCGTTTTCAACTTCTTTTATTGTCTCTCGAGTATTTACGATCAAATTATAAAAAGTATCCGATAAGTGGCAGTCTATACCAGCGCACCCTCCCGCAGCGGCTTTATCAAAAACAGACTCATCAATGTAGGTGATCAGAGCTTTTACAGCCTCAAATAATGGCGAAAACCCATCCTTCATTCGTATCTTCTCCTTTTATATATGAATCAGCCTTGAGAGTTTTAATCAGTCCCGTCCGGTTTTTTTTGGTGCATAAGTTTATCAACTTCATTCTTGAACCGTGCGGCAAACTCCGTCTTAAAGGCTTCTATTTTCATGGCTTCGTCATGTCTGCCCAGAAAGGTGAGGGCCATCCCCTTGAACACCTGGGCCTCCTTGATATCCGGGTTAATGGCCAGGGCATCATCAAAGCATTGCAGGCCTTCAGCGTATTTCTGAAGCCCCAGCAAGGCGTGGCCCTTGGCCGTCAGGGCATGGGCATTGTCACTCTGCTTTTCAAGGATCTGATCCAAAAGCGCAATAGCCTCTTCGCACCGTCCCATATCGTTCAATGCAAAGGCCTTTAACTGCATGGCGTATACATTTCCCGGTCTGAGAGCCAGCTCTTTGTCACAGCAAAACACGACCTCCTCCAACAGTCCCTTTTCAGCCAGCTTGGCGGCGCCCTCCATCCAGGTGGTTTTGGATTCCGCATTGATGTCGATGACTTTCATCATCACGCCCTCATAGGTTTGCTCGATGGTTCGATAGCCGGTGCGTGCCACGGGTACGTCATGGCCGGGGAGTATATTTTCAATCTTTTTTTTCATGAGCTGCTTGAGGCCGTACAGGTAATGGTCCAGTCTTCCACCGCCGGCTTTGTCGACATCCGCAATGGCTTCAGGAAGCACGGTATCGCCGGTAATGGCGGTTCTGGTCGGCGCATGATACAGGCATATGCCGTCGATGGTATGTCCGGGGGTGTGGATCGCTTCCCATTCAAAGCCGCTCAATTCAAGGGTTTCACCGCCTTTCAACTCGGTCAGTTTGAATCCGGTCTCTGTGAGCATTTTTTTAAACTCGGCAGGACCGGCGGCGTGAATGATAATTTCGATATCTTTATTTTCCATGATCGGTGGATATCTCAATAGTTCGAATACGCCCATGCAGTGGTCTCGATGTCCGTGGGTGAGGACGACCTTTTTAATGTCGAGAATACTCAACCCCAATTTTTCAAGCTCACCAAAAATGGTGTAATCATTTCCGGTATCCACGATGGTCAGGTAATCCCCGGCCAGCACATAGACATTGCTGGAATGGTGATACCCGATGAGAAACTTGCTCTTTTCAAAGACAGGGTGTGATATCTTCATAATCTCGGCAATGGAGAGCCACCCCGGGTGATCCGGTTCTTCCTCGGGTAAGACTTCATCTTCAATCAGCGCTTTGGGTTCTTCCTCCGGTTTGTGCTGGTCTTGTTTTTTGGCTTCTTCGGTCATTTTATTCCCTTTAAGAACGTTTCTATGATTGATTTAAAAAGGCATTGGCAATTAAGAATCTTCTCCCAAAGCGGCGGTTATCCCTAACACCAGCTCCTAACACCGGACCCCTGATTACTACATAAAGGCCGAAATGACAAGTCTAATTTTTTCGCAAACGGCCAAAACAAAATCCCCCTCTCCGGGCAACCCGAAAAGGGGGATTAGGGTTTATTGTTATGAATTTATGATGGCTACCCTATATAATCCAGATTAAAATCCAGTTTCATCTTGCTATCCGGCCACCACTTCTTGCTCTTGACTTCTTTTCCGGGGTAGACGTCTTTACCGTCAATCTTCTCAATAAGCAGATCGGCAAACATAAATGCTGTAAGCTTGTGTTTTCTTATTACATCAGGCGGAATCAGAACAGCAAGGCCGCTCTCCTTGGAGCATTCCCATTCAAAGGCTTCATTGGGGGCTGCGAATTCCTTGCCGGTTTTGCCGTTGTAAAGCTTGAGCAGCTTGCCTTTAACCTTCATCCCCGGCTTCATCTTAAACTCCTCATACAGCGCATCGGATATATGCCACCAAATGGCTCTCATGTTCAAATTGATATATCCTTTGACGAGCATGGGGTCAAAGCCGCAGATACCCACGCGACATTTTTCAGGCATATCAAACCTCCTTTTTACTTTCGTTGGTCTCCACTTTGCTCAACTGGTCGCGAAGATCTTCAACCTGGCTATAGCAATAATCCATGAACTCTGTGGCTTCGGGATGACTGAGATGTTTCGCCTCTAACAGTCTGGTGACGTAGGGGTAAACATGCATCTGAATATCTTCAGAAAATTCCTGAAGCACATAATCATTACCCCCGTCCGGGGCTACCCAACTTAAGAAACCTCTTTTCCAGTTGTTCAGCATCCCCTTGAGGGTGTCGAGTTCCTTGATTACGTTTTCTTCCATGCTATTTCTTCTTCCGGTCTTCGAAGGCATAGCATTTCTTGACCACGTTGAAGTCTGCGACGCACCAGTAATGGGGCCAGTGGATCTTCTTGCACCAGCCGATAATGTCTGCGGGCGGAAACTTGGAGCCCTTGAGAACCGGCTTCAAGCCGGTGCAATTCCAGCATATATGGTCACTCTTTTTTTCCGGAATCAATATGGTATCCAGAAATTCTTCAGGTGTTAATTCGGCCATATGACACTCCTTTCTCTAGTTACCAGTCCTTGACTTCACCCTTGGCAAGTTTCTTTTGATACTCTTCCCAGACCTCGGGCGAGAGTTTCTGAATATCCCAGTTAAAACCGAAGGTCCCGGCCAAACCGGCAGACTTCGGTTGCGGACGCCATCCGCGCACCGGTCGTCCCCGAATGCTGAACTTGACCATGTCGGCGGTACCCGTCAACCAGGACCTCGGCATGCATTGATACGGCCGGGTTCGGCCCTCGACTCCGGGTCTGTAGTTGGAGTAGCCGTCATACGGCTTGTCGGCATACAGCGGCCGGGTATCCGGTTTTTCACCGGGTCTTTCCTCGGGCCCCTTGTACATAAACCCGTTAATCATATGGATGTAGTACACCGTACCGCACTCGGCACAAGCGATCGTGCCTTCCCAGTTCCAGAAATAGTATGGGTCGAGGTAGTTGATGGTGTCACAATCTTTTCCATCCTTTTTCTTTTTGCACCAAATGATATCACACACTTGTACCACCTCCTTTTTTATATCCAGGCCTTGTCATACCACTCTTGGATCTTGGAGAGCGGGATGCCGAGCTTGTCGCGGTAGATTCTTTTATTGTCCGCACCTACCGGACGCCAATGCCAGTTGACCCTTCTCGGAGTTTTTTCCATCAATCCGGCGCTGTAGCCGGAGTGGAGCAACATGTCTCCGAAAAGGGGATCGTCCAGCCAGCGGACCGTGCCTCTTTCGCGGTAATGCGGGCTTTCGTAAACCTCGCGGTCGTTTCGAACCGGTTCGGCCAGAATGCCGGCATCTTGCAGGATCTTGGCGACCTGGGAGCGCGATTTGTCCGCGGCCCATTTTTCCAGGGCGGCGTAAATTTCCACCTGGGCTTCGCCTTCGCAGCGTTGATTGCGGGATTTATACTTTTCATAAAGATTCTTCAGGCCGGTAATGGCGCACAGTTCCTTGAAGTCCGCGTCCTGGAAGGCGCTGACCATGACATAGCGGGCATCAAACTTGTCCTGCGGATTGTCGGCATCCGGAAAATCGGATTTGCCGCACAGGATGATGCCGTGCACTGCCAGTTGGGTGTCCCAGTTGCCCCAGCGCTGCCGGACAATACCGAACTTGCCGTACATGGTGGTGGTATATCCGAGCAGCCGGGTCGGAGTCTGTACCTGGGACATTTCCAGCATGGTGCCCAGCCCGGTCTTTCGGCGCCAGTGGATGGCCGCCATGATGCCGGAGGTGATAATATTTCCGGATTCCCAGTCAATGATCCAGTTGGTGTGCTTGGTGGCATGCCCGCCCATGTACTCGTGCATACCGGTTACGGAGGCGAGTCCCGCATGGGCCTGGCCCAGGATGTCGTAGGAACCGCCGAACATTTTGGGACCATAGCCGAAACCGCCGCCCCAGACATAGATGAACCGGGGGTTGATTTCAGAAAGCTGCCGGTAGCCAATTTTCCACTTGTCCATAGTGCCCGGCCGGTAAAGCTCGGTCAGCCCGTCGAACTTTTTCACCAGGGCATAAAAATGTTCCCGCATCTCTGGGATGTGGTAGTCCATGGTCAGAAAGTACTTGTTGTTGTTGGCGTTGGTGAAACCCAGGCCGGTCCCGGTCATGGGGCGGGTGTCGTGAAGCGGATACAGGTAGCACTCATTGAACGGGGAGGTATGCCGCATGGCATCCCCCATCCTCGGCATCTCGATCTTGATGACCTCGGCTCCTAGTTCGGCCAGGTTGACCACGGAGTTGGGCGTGAAGATATACATGGTGCAGCTCAGCCATTTGATCCCCTTGAGTGCATTGGGTTTGATGTGTTCATTGCCCACATCGAAGATTTTCTTGCAGTACTCTTCATAGGGCATCTTCATCTCTTCGAGTTCACCTTTGCTCTTGGGGCCTGGCAGGTCTTCTATACGTGTTACTCTTGGGTCTTTTGCCATTATATCACCCCCTTTTGTTTAAACTCATTCACCTTGTTCTGGCCCATTCCAAGCCATTTCATGTAGATTTCATAGTTGTCATACCCCAAATCTCTTCCCATCCACTTGCACCTAAACGGCGTGCGGACCTGATAGGACAGCCCGGCCGACGCGATCAACAGCGGACCGTAATCGGTCTCATGGACGTAGACCCAGGGACGATACTTGAAGTGGGGGAACTCACAGACCTCGTCGATGTACAGTACAGGACCTGCCGCAAGCTGATACTGGAGCAACTTGGTTTCGGCTTCAACCCTGTTTTGGTCTCTGAGCCACCGGGTGGTCAAGGAATAGGTCTTGATCAGGGCGTGCAGGGCATTCCTGGCTCCCACCTCCTTGAGGAAGGGATCTTCGTGGATCAGCCGGCCGAATTGGATGTCATCGCGCTCAAAGCAAAAGCCGATGTTGTACCACAGCTTGTCTGTCTGGCCGCCGATCATCATGTAGCCGTCCTTGCAGGGGTTCCAGGCATACTGGTTCAGGTTGGGGTCCCAACCGCCGGAGCGGCCCTTGATGCTCGCATTGAACCCGTACCAGGTAATATCGAAGTCAATGATATCCATCAGCGCTTCTGCGCCGGTGACCTCGACCATCTGGCCGGTGCCGCCCAGTTCATCCCGCCAGTACAGGGCCGCAAGGGCACTAATGTATCCCTGAGTAGCGGCCACATAGTCGGCTACCCAGATCCCGGAGCGGGTCGGGTCGCCGCCCCTGCCACGGGGAAGCAGGTCCTGGGCCAAACCGGTGTTGTGGACCCAGGAGCAGGCACAACTGGAAAACGGCTCCAGCATCCACTGACCGAACTTGGACTGCTTGTCCTTCCAGGGGCCCCACTGCCCGAGCATGCCGATCCAGACATAGACCATCCCAGGGTTGGCTTCCTTGAGCTGCCGGTAGCCGATGCCCAGGTTATCCATGTAGCCGGGGGGCATGCCGTCGATTAGCACATCGACATTGGACGCCATTTTCTTGAAAATCTCCTGGCCGTCCTCGGTCTCGACATCCAGGGTCACGCAGTGCGTGTTCACCGTCTCGTTGACGAACTCCATGCCGCACTTTTCACCGGTCTCGGTATTTTGCAGCAGGTACTCTTCGCGGCCAAAGGGCGTCAGCTTCCTCAAAGGATCGCCGCTGGGCGGTTCGATGGAAACCACCTCGGCCCCGGATTCGCCGAACAAAGAGGAACAAAACTTGTGCCCCAGCCGCCAGAGACCGATATCCATTACCCTGACTCCTGTAAGCGCCTCATCTTTGCCGTATCTTTTTTCGAATTTGAGGTTTTCTTCGGACCAGTTACAGAAGTCCAGCGCCTTCCGTTTTTCGTACACCGGTTTGACCTGTTCGTAGGTCGGCGGCGGCGTGACCGGGTAAGGTCTGACATCCTTTAGATCCATGAGACCTATGGTGTCGGCCCGGCTTTTTATTTCAATATCTCGTTTTTCTGCCATGTCTTACCTCCAAAAATGGTTGGAATTCCACTCAAGAACTAATCCAGAGTCATTCTCAGTATCAGAGGAACGGCAATAATTCCCCCTAACCGGCACTGATCACCTCCCTTCCCGTTGAAATTCGGCGTACGACAGCACTGAATAAAACGACCTTTGTGTGGCAACGGATTAGGGTCGCGTCTGTAGCCGAGCCGATGTTTTTTAAACGTCTTGTTCGGTAGTTTTTCCTTCCGCTGAGCGCAGAAAGCAACAAAATCACACATCACCTCCTTTGCGTAGTTCAATGAAAAAATGAAATATTGAACGAATTATTGTATCGTGATTGAATTATATTCATTGAATAAAACATTTGGATTGGGTTATCCATAAAATTAATAATTGAATCTGATTCAGTATAGAATTTATCTAAAATTGTTTTAAAATTTTGTCAAGAGCAAAAAATGAATTTTATTCAAAAAATTCTAAGAGATTCTTTAAGCGCACCCTTTTTTCGGTTCATCTCAGTTTCCCTTCTTGATTGAATTTGCGTTCACCCAAAAGGAAACCGGCTTGTCCATTTTTTTCAAACGAAAAAGAACGCTAAAACCTGATGAATCTGTTTCTGTTTTTTTACCTTGCAATTTATTCATGGATAATTTATTCAGAAATGTTTAATTGCTTTTTAAAATGATACTCAATCTGTTTTCAACCGGCTGTAAGGCCCATGAAAAATTTTCAATCGGTCCCGACATTTTTTTTGGAAAGGAGGTGAGCTTTAAAAATTGGCCGGAGCCAAAGCTCTCACGTCTGCCGGCTTGAATTTGGCAACAATCGATGTCAGGTATTTTAAACTTAAACCTGCAGACGGTAAAAGGGATATATCCCCGGCTTTTGAGAGATAGACATGTTGCATGAATCAGCTAACAATCAAAATTAGGGGAGGTTTTTGCTATGGGAAAAATAGCGGAAAATTATCTGCCACCAAAAGAATTATGGCCCGAATACAAAGTACCGGCTGAGTTTAAGGATCTTCCCGACAAGTTGAATCTGGCCGACTTTCTGCTCGACCGCCATGTTCGCGAAGGCCGGGGGAACAACCCCGCCATCAAGTTTATGGATCAGACCGTCTCCTATGCCAAGCTCCAGGAGATGGTGAACAAGTTCGGCAACAGCCTCAAGAAAGCCGGCGTTGAAGCCCAGGATCGTGTCGGCATTCGCCTCGTAAACTCCATCCCGGCTGTGGTCGCCGTTTTCGCCATCGAGAAAATCGGTGCCATTCCGGTGCCCACTTCTCCGCTGTGGTCCGGTGAAGAAGTGGCGTTTGTGGCCAACAATGCCGAAATGAAATTTTTTATTGTCAATGCTCCGCTGATGCCTCCGGTGGAGCAGGCCAAACCCAAATTTCAATTTGGGACCAAAGTTATCACCATCGGCGGCAAGGCCGACGAGGTTAAGGCCGCCGGCAACATGGTCTATGAAGAGATGCTCGCGGCCGGTTCCGACAAGCTGGAAGCTACCATGCTCAAGGGAACCGACATCGGCATCATGCTGTACACCTCTGGCACCACCGGCATGCCCAAGGGCTGCGTGCATTTTGTAAAACCGGTGATTATCGAAAGCAAGCTGGTCAACAAGCATGTTTACAAAATGAAACCCGGAGATGTACTAGGCGGAGCTGCTCCTGTTTCTTTTGCCGCAGGGTTCGGCACCTTTACCCTGATGCCTTTTGAAGGTGGTGCCGCTATTTCCCTGATTCCTAAGTTCACCCCGCCGGACATGCTGGAACTGATTCAGAAGCATAAAATTACCATACTCACCGGACTTCCCACCGCCTACAGAGCATTGATGAAATTCCCCAAATTCAAGGATTATAACGTCAGCTCCATCCGCATGTATACTTCCGGCGGTGATGCCCTGGGCGCCGAAACTCTGGAAGCCTGGCAAAAATTGACCGGAAAGCCCATCTGGGAAGGTCTGGGCGGCACGGAGATGCTCCACCTGGTCACATCCAATACCATGAATCCCAAACCCGTGCCCAATTCCATCGGCAGGGCACTTCCCGGCGTGGAGTGCAAGGTCGTGGATACGGACTGGAATGAGGTCAAGCCGGGTGACGTCGGCAGCATGATCCTCAAGGGCCCCTCGGGAAGCCTTTACTGGAAGCCGTATGTTGACAACGAACGCCTCATCAAGTCCCAGAAAAAGGGCGTGGTCAAGGGATGGAACCAGATGGGTGATGCGGTTTACATGAAAGAAGACGGCAACATCTTCTTTGTCTCCCGCGAGGATGACATGATTAAGAGTTCCGGATACCGAATCGGGCCTGCCGAGGTGGAAGAAGCCATCGAAAAGCATCCGGGTGTTGCAGAGGCCGCCGTTATCGGTGTCCCCGATCCGGATAAGGGCCAGATCACCAAGGCCTTTGTGGTGCTGAAACCGGGTGTTAAGGGCGATGATGCGTTCTTTGAAAAACTCAAGGAGTTTTTGAAGGAGCATATTGCCATCTATAAACTGCCCAGAGAAATTGAGTTCAAGGAATCTCTGCCGCGCACACCCACCGGCAAGCTCCTGCGCCGGCACCTGCGCCCGCCTAAAAAATAAAGCGCACCCGTAGACGCATTAAAGTGCACGATCCCCTCACCTCTTTTGGGGTGGGGGGATTTTTTTATCCATTTAAATCCCATAAAGCCGAAATGGTATAATCCGCCCCAACTGAAAGGCATCGGATGATTGACACCTCATTGACGGTTCTTTATTATGGGACATTCTCCGATCCTATCCAAAGTTACCGGAAAGAGAGCATTTTTACGAATGGATCGCCGCACCTTTCTCAAGATTGCCGCCATGGGGAGTCTCTCCTTTGCCTCCGGCTGTTCTTCGCAACCCGACAAGACCCTCTTTTCGCTGGTGCAAGCCCCCGACGATATGGTGACCGGTCGGGGCACCTGGTTTGCCTCCACATGCCGGGAGTGCCCGGCCGGCTGCGGGATTGTAGCCAAGAACCGGGAAGGACGGGCCATCAAGCTCGAGGGGAATCCCCTGCATCCCATCAACCGGGGAAGGCTTTGTATGCGGGGGCAAGCCGCCCTCCAGGGAGTGTACAATCCGGATCGGCTCTCCAAACCCCTGATCAGGGAAAACGGCCGTTTGACGCCGATCTCCTATGAAAAAGCCCTTTCCATCATCCAGGACAAGGGGTCTGATGCGGCCAAAAAAGGACAGGGGCGGGTGGCGGTGTTTACGGAAATGGTCGGTCCGACTCTTTTATCCCTTTTCAAGGCGCTCCTTGCGCAGTGGCACTCCGAAACCCCCACCCTATTTGAACCCTTTGCCTATGAATCTCTGAAACTGGCCAATTCCCAGGTTTTCGGAATCGACGGGCTTGCTTCATACCGCATGGAACAGGCCGACCTCCTGGTCTCTTTCGGCGCGGATTTTTTAGAGACATGGCTTTCGCCGGTGGAGTATGCCCGTCGGTTCCAGCAGATGCGCGCTTTCGGATCGGGGGGAAAAGGGGTTTACCTCCATGTGGGCCCTTATGCCGGATTGACCGCCGCCAATGCAGACCGTTTCATGGTCTGTCGTTGCGGAGGAGAGGCCTTTGTGGCGTTCGGACTGATTCGCGAAGTGCTTGAAAAAATATCCGACTCTTCGGTGTCAGGGGATTTGGTGGAACCGCTGAAACGTATTCTGGACCCCTTTGATCGGGAAGAGGTTTTAAAATTGTCCGGAATCCGCCAATCCCACTACGATCTTCTGATCGAGCGTGTTTTGTCCGCCCGGAGGCCCTTGATTCTCGGCACCCAGGGGGCCGGCGCCGGGGAAAACACCCCGGCAACGGATGTGGCTTCCTGCCTTCTCAATGCGCTATTGGACCCGGATTTGACATTGATCGATTTTTCAAACCGACACACCGTGGAACGAACGGCTAAAAGATCCGACGTTCTGAACCGCTTCAAAAGCGTAACGGACGGAAAGGTCGATTTGCTTTTGCTCAACAACATCGATCCGGTCTTTTCGGTTCCTTACAATGCCGGTTTCCGGAAAACCCTTGGGCAAGATTCCCCTTTTGTGGTGTGTTTTTCTTCTTTTATGAGCGAAACCGCCGCACTTTCGGATCTGATCGTTCCGATCGCCCATCCCCTGGAAAGCTGGGATGCCTATGAAGGCAAGACCGGTGTTTGGTCCATCTTGCAGCCGGTGATGGGGAACCTGGTCGGGACCTACACCCTGGGGGATCTTCTTGTCCGGCTTGCTTTCAAGGGTGAAACCGCACAACAAGGATATCGGGGTTATTTGGCTAACGACCTGATCCGCCGAGGCATGATTAAGGATGAAAGGGACTGGATCAAGACCGTTCAACAAGGGGGGGCATTTGACGGCCTTTCTTCGGAAGGGGGTCTCTCCTCGAAGGTTCAGCCCTCCTGGTCATGGGCAGGGACCCTGTCTTCGGCTATCGATCCGGGTGCATCCGGAACGATTTTTGCCGCAGTGCCTTCCATCCGGCTTTTCGACGGTCGCGGCGCCAACAAGCCGTGGCTCAATGAAGCGCCGGAGCCGATGACCCAGGTGGCCTGGCAGACACCGGTCCTCATGGATTCCCATACTGCCGCTAAAAACAACATCCGACAGGGAGATGTCCTCAAGATCGCTTCGACCTGGGGGGAACTGGAGGCACCGGTTTATTTGAGCGAATTCCTGCATCCGGACCTTTTGGTCATGGCTGTGGGGCAGGGACATACCGCTTATGGCCGCTATGCAAAGGGGTTCGGCACCAATGCGGCCGGTATCTTTCCTCCGGATACCCATCCGGTTTGCGGAGGACCTTTGTATCGAGTGGCCCCGATATCCTTAACCCCTACCGGAAAGTGGTTGAAGCCGGCGAACACCGACGGGAGCCGGGTCCAGCATCACCGAAAGATCGCCCTGACCGTGCCTTTGAAAGCTCTTTATGAGCACCAGGAGAAAGGACATCCTGGCCTGGGAATGTGGGATTTCCCCCTCACCCTCCCCCTGCCGGAAGGTTACGATCCCCAACGCGATTTCTACCCGCCCCATGATCACGATGGATACCGCTGGGCCATGGTCATCGACCTGGACCGGTGCATCGGGTGCGGCGCCTGCGCCGTGGCCTGTTATGCCGAAAACAACATCGGTGTGGTGGGGGAAAAACGGATTTTGCAGGGTCGGGAAATGGCCTGGCTCAGGATTGAGAGGTACCTTGACGAGGCCGATCCGACGCGGGTGATTTTTTTGCCCATGCTCTGTCAACACTGCGACAACGCTCCGTGCGAATCGGTCTGCCCGGTTTACGCATCCCATCACTCCAGGGAAGGTTTGAATAATCAGATCTACAACCGGTGCATCGGCACCCGGTTTTGCTCTCAGATGTGCCCGTACAAGGTGCGTCGGTTCAACTGGTTCGACTGGGAGTGGCCGGCACCGCTGAACTTCCAGCTTAACCCCGATGTCACGGTCCGCAGCAAGGGGGTCACGGAGAAATGCTCATTTTGCATTCAGCGGATCAAGGCTGCTCACGGAAAGGCCAAGGACGAGGGCCGAATGATTCAAGACGGTGAAGTGATTCCCGCCTGCGCACAGACCTGCCCCACCGATGCCTTTGTTTTTGGAAATCTCATGGACAAAACCAGCCGGATCCGGAAGCTTATGGCCGATCCCCGGGCCTACCAGGTCATGGGGTACCTGAACACCAAACCCGCGGTGATTTATCTCAAAAAGGTGATCCGGGATGTCTGAAAACGCGAATCCGCTCACCTTCGGGGATATCGATCGCCGCGTTCTCGCCACCCTGGCACCGGCATCCAGGGGGTACTGGGCGGCTGTGGGGCTTTTGGCTTTTGGCGTCCTCATCGGTGCGGGATGTTGGGCCTATCAGATCGCCGCCGGAGTGGGTGTCGCCGGAATGAACAATCCGGTGGCATGGGGGACTTATCTGATCAATTTCGTTTTCTGGGTGGGGATCGCCCATTCCGGAACGCTGATTTCTGCAATCTTGCATCTCATGCGGGCTTCCTGGCGTAATCCCATCGTCCGGGCGGCGGAAACCATGACAGTCTTTGCCGTGTGCGTCGCCGGTCTGTTTCCCTTCATTCATCTGGGCCGGGTTTGGATGGTCTATTATATGCTCCCCATCCCGAATCAGAGAAATTTGTGGCAGAACTTTCAGTCTCCCCTCATGTTCGATGTGTTAGCCATCAGCACCTACCTGACCGTGAGCACGCTTTTCTGGTACACCGGCATGCTTCCGGATTTGGCCGTTGTCCGCGACCGTTCTACAGGGAAGAAGAAAAAGATCTTTACCATAATCTCGCTGGGTTGGACGGGTGCCCAGGAACAGTGGCGGCACTATACCCGGGCCTATCTTTTCTTCGCGGCCCTGGCCACTCCCCTGGTGATCTCCGTGCATAGCGTGGCCTCCTGGGATTTCACCCTGGGCGTGGTCCCCGGCTGGCATTCCACCATTTTCGCTCCCTATTTCGTGGCCGGCGCCATCCACAGCGGGCTTTCCATGGTGCTGACCCTCATGATACCGATGCGCCGGATCTTCAATTATGAAAAGATCATCACCATCGATGTCCTGGAGAATGTGGCCAAGGCCATCATCTTTACCGGGTTCATCGTGGCCTTTGCCTACGGTACCGAATTTTTCATGGCCTGGTACAGTCAAAATCCCGTTGAACTGGAAGTGTTCCGCAACCGACCCTTCGGCGACTATGCAGCAGGGTTCTGGATCATGGCGGTCTGCAACACTATCTTGCCCGTGGTCTTTTTTTTCAGGTTCGCCAGGCGGTCTTTGTCGATTCTTTTTATGGTCTCCATCCTGGTCAACATCGGGATGTGGTTCGAGCGGTTTGTGATCATCGTTACCAGCGTCAGCCGGGACTTCATCCCCCATGCCTGGGGTCTGTATGCGCCCACATGGGTCGAATTTGGGATCATGATCGGGAGTTTTTCCCTTTTTTTCTTTCTCTTCGTGTTGTTTGTGAAGCATCTGCCGTCGGTATCCATGACGGAGATGAAAGAAATGCTGGGGAAAAGGGGCGGCCATGGCGGATGATCGCACCATTATGGGGATATTTTCCGATGAAGAAACGACTTTGTCCGCCGTCCGTGCCCTAAAAGAGACACCATGGTCCATCGAAAATGTCATGAGCCCCATCCCCAGCCGCGAGATCGCCGATGAGCTTTCCACCAAACCCAGCCGGGTCGGGTATTTCACCCTGGCGGGTGGAATCATCGGTTTCTTCACAGGGTTTGCGCTTTCGGCATACACGGCCTTACAATGGCAACTGGTGGTGAGCGGCAAACCGATCGTAGCCCTGGTTCCGTTTTTCATCGTGGGGTTTGAATTTACCATCCTGTTCGCCGTTTTCGGAAACGTGGTGGGACTGATCCTTAAGATGAAGCTTCCCGACTACAGGGGGTTGGCGGATCATGACTCTCGGTGCACGGGCGCATGCTTCTGCGTGGTGGCGGTCTGCCCGGTTTCGGATGAGCAAAAGCTTTTGAACTTTTTAAAGAATAGCGGGGCCGACACGCGGATTTTGTCATGAACAAGACCGCCGCAAAGATCACGGAATCGGTTTTCTTCAACAGATCCCTTCTCCGGATGACCGGCGTATCGATCGTCATCGGCCTGGTTTCCTTTATCATTCTCCTTTCGGGAAAGCATCCGGAGCGGGCGTGGCAGGCCTATCTCACCAATTTTCTCTTCTGGTCCTCCGTGGCCCAGGGAGGTCTTTTGTTCTCGGCCGTCATGCAAGTTGCCCGCGGCCGTTGGGGCCGGTCCCTGACCGGCCCGGCCGAGGCGCTGGCAGGTTTTTTCCCGGTCTCTTTTCTCCTCTATCTGATTCTTTTTTTAGGATACAAACAGGTATTTCCCTGGCGATACATGGAATTGGGTGAAAAAGCGGCGTGGCTGAATCTTCCAGGCCTCTTCGCCCGGGATACGGCAGGGTTTCTGATCCTCTATGGTTTGGGATTTATCTACCTCTATCATTCGTGGGCGTTTCGGCTGAACCGGAAAACCGACGCCGGAAAAACAAGAGAATATTTAAACCGGCTATGGAACAGTCGATCCGTCGATCCGGATCGATTCAGGGCGCGCATGACCCTTTTTGCGGTCTTGTATATCATTGCCTATGCCGTCATCCTTTCCCTGATCGCCTACGACCTGATCATGGCCCTGGATCCCCATTGGTATTCCGCCCTTTTCGGCGCTTACCACTTCGTCAAGGCGTTTTACATGGCCTTGGGGGTCCTGATCATTCTGGCTTCCATCCTTCACATGAACCCGCAGATCCCCTTTGCCCTGCGCCCATCCCAGTTCCATGACCTGGGAAAGCTCTTTTTCGCCTTTTGCCTGGTCTGGGCCGATTTTTTTTATTGTCAGTTCATGGTGATCTGGTACGGCAACATCTCCGAAGAAACGGCCTACGTGATCGCAAGAACCATGGCGTCGCCGTGGAGGCCCATGGCCTGGTTGGTCTTCATCGTTTCTTTCGGGATTCCTTTCCTGATTCTGCTCAATCGGAAGATCAAATCCAACCCGAAATGGATGAGTCTGTTGAGCGCGCTGGTTCTTCTGGGATTGTGGCTGGAGCACACCCTCCTTATCGGGCCATCCCTGAATCCCCATGTCCACACTCTGCAGTTGGGGATTTTTGACGGCCTGATCTTTGTCGGTTTTATCGGGCTGATGACCTTAGTGGTGGCGTCGGTTTTACACGTTTTGCCCGAGTTAGCCGAAAGCCGCATTTCGGAGGGCTCATGACGGCGCTGCCGGTGATTGCCGCGGCCTTGGCCGCCATTTTCATCACGACGATTTTGATCGGCACCGGCGGAAAACCCCTGACTGTGTTCACTTTCTTTGCGCAAACGAAAGCCGTTTTCCTAAGAAACAAAGGAGCCCTTGCCGCTCTTTTTGCCTCCGTTTTCCTGGTTGCCGCCTTTTTGTTCGCATTTTACGGCGCCTCGGGAGCCGGGATCGGTCCCGAACAACCGATACCCTTCAGCCACCGGGTGCATGCCGGGGTGAAGGCTATTCCCTGCGAATTCTGCCATTCTTACGTGCGACGTTCCACCCATCCCGGGATTCCGCCGGTGGAAAAGTGCTTCTATTGCCATAATGATATCATTCCCCGTTATCCATGGATCCAAAAGGAACGAGAGTATTTCGACACGAAAACGCCGACGCCATGGAAAAAGGTTTTCTACCTTCCGGAGCATGTCTTATTTAACCACGAACGCCACTTAAAAATGGAGGTGCAATGTCGGGAGTGTCACGGCGCCATCGAAACCATGGACCGTATTTCCAGGAAACGCTTCAAGATGGGGTTCTGCATCACGTGTCACCAGGAAAAAAAGGCCAACCTGGGGTGCTGGCTGGCATGCCACAACTGATAGGCTGCTGTACGTTTAATGAAGGAAGAGGAAACGCGGGATTTGGCAAAACCGAAAGAATTTAAATTTTACGCCACCGCCAGGGGGTTTTGCCTGACATCGGCCTTCTGGATGGTGATCGCCACATTCATGGGGCTCTGGGGTGCAACGGAATTGATTGCTCCGGATTTGTCCGGGAGATTGGGGTGGCTCACCTTCGGCCGGATCCGGCCGGTTCATGTCAACCTGGTTCTTTTTGGTTTCGTAACGCCGGGGCTTTTAGCGGCAGCCTTTTACTATGTCCCCCGACTCCTGAGGACGGAACTGTATAGCGAGACCCTGGGAAAAGTCACGGTTGTCGCCTGGAACATCGTGCTTTTAGCCATCCTGGTTTCTCTTTGCTTGGGGTATACCCAGGGCCGGGAGTATGCAGAGCCCATATGGGTCATCGATGTTCTCGTCGTCGGGGTGTTGGTTCTTATTTTTTATAATTTCACGGCCACGGTGAAGCGCAGGGAAGAGCCGTTTCTCTATGTATCCATCTGGTATGTGCTCGCCGCCGTGATCCTGACGGCCATCACCTACTGCCTGGGAAACGTCATCTGGCGCCCGCACACCGGCGCTTTAACCGGCATTCCGGATGCGATTCTGCTCTGGTTTTACGGACACAACATCTTTGGGTTGCTATTGACGCCGCTTTCCGCCGGTGTGGCCTATTATGTCATCCCCAGGGCCTGCCGGGCGCCCCTTTACAGCCATACGCTTTCCCTTCTGGGATTCTGGTCCCTCATCGTGATCTTTACGCATATCGGCACCCATCATCTGCTCCAGGTTCCGGTCCCCACATGGCTCAAGGTTATTGCCATCACCGACAGTGTGGCCATGGTCATCCCGGTCATGGCCTTTCTCATCAATATCTGGTACACGGCCAAAGGGCGGCTCGGTGAGATTCACGCGGATATCGGCGCCAAATTCGTCTTCACCGGCACCATTATGTTTTTTTTCGTGAGCATCCAGGGATTGATGATGTCGCTGCCCCAGGTCCAGCGGGTGACTCACTTCAATAACTATGTGGTGGGGCATGCCCATGTGGGAGTTCTGGGATTCGCGGGAATGATCGCCCTCGGGGGGCTGTACACCATCCTTCCCAGGATCAGCGGAAGGCCGCTTTACAGCCGCTTTTTAGCCGATCTCCAGTATTGGCTGATTCTTATCGGCGTGTCGGGCTTTGGGATCATACTCACCATTGCCGGGTTGATCCAGGGAAACGCCTGGCTTAACGGAGAAACGGTTTACCGGGTCCTTCC
>PCSF01000121.1 GCA_002771315.1 Desulfobacterales bacterium CG23_combo_of_CG06-09_8_20_14_all_52_9
CCGCTTCGGCTTTAGCCTCGGCTGCTGCTTTACCCTTGGCCTCGGCTTCTGCCTTGGCTTTGGCTTCTGCCGCTGCCTTGGCTTTGGCTTCGGCTTCCGCCTTGGCTTTGGCTTCTTTATCCTCCGGCGCTGCTGCTTTGGCTTCTGCCATGGGTTTTACCGCTTCCTTTGCAGCGGCCTTCGGCGGAGCCGGTTCGGCTTTTTTAGGAGCAGCCTTTGGAGCTTCTGCGGCCTTTGGTGCAGCCTTCTTTTCTGCCGGTGCGGCCTTTTTATCTTTGGCCGTTTCGATGCTCAGGTCCGGTGCCGGCGCCAACGCTGCGTAATCGATGTCGGCAGCCGGAAGCGCCTTTTGGATGGCAGCGACGTCCTGGGCGGCTCCGCCGTCCATGGCCAAGTTGATGAATGCCTTAACCATTCGGATGGCCTCGGGGTGACGCATGATGAGAATATCGGATCCGGCCAGAAGATAGCTCACAGCCCCCACGGCTTCCATGAGGATTCCCCGCTTTTCCGGATCTCCGAGTATGGGAGCGCTCTCCGCCGACTCTTTGGCTTCTTTGCATTTCCATACCTCGTTGCCGAGGTTGTTGATGATGGGAAGCTGAAGCTTGTCGTCACTCTGGGTCAGGGCCGCCATGCGGATCCGTTCCATCACCGAATAGGAATATTCCAACCCGTAGCCCAGTCCCCCGGTGGTGGGATCGATGATCATCTTGCTGGTCGGCACACCTAGGTTTTCGAGCAGGATGTTGACCTGCTTGGCTAGGTTCACATCGATGGGGGATGAGGCGATCACGGTTTGCCCATATCCCAGGGCTGCTGCACCGATCCCCTTGTGGTTTTTATCTTCCACGGGACCGATGGTGATGTTTTTCCCCTGACAGTCTTCAGCCACTTTCTTGAAGACCTCCTCATCTTTTTGCGGATTGCCGGAGCCCCAGACGATCAGTGGAACCTTAACAGCTTCACTTACTTTTTTTACCGTCTTGGACGCCTCGGCAGCTCCGGCATTGTTCCCGTTGGGGTCGGTGCTTTTAAGTTGGAGAACGATCATCTCGGCGCCGAAGGTCTTCACGCATTTTTTTGCCCATGCCGCCGGGTCCGAAACCACGTCCTTAAAGTGACAGAGAACGGATTCCGGCCAATCTTCAGGCTTCATATCCCATACTTCCATGGCGACCCTGGGCTTATTGGGCATCTCTCCTTCGAATAGGTAGAAGGGATAACAGTTCTGCCCTCCCACTTTCACCGACGCATCGCCTTTGCCGATGGTGATCTCCCTGATCTTGCCGGTGTAACTTTCTTTATAAAATTCAAAGCCCAATGTTCCCTCCTCATCACAGTGTTAAAAGTTTTTGTTGATGGTATGTCACAATGCCACAAATCGAATGCGTTTCGCGGTTACTCGCCTCCTTCCTTAAATCGATTTCTGTATTCATAAGCCCTGATGCGGGCGTTTGCACATTTAATAGCAGTCAAGATGCGGAGCATTTCGAAAATCCGGTTTAGATTGATTTTCTAGCGGTCTAACCAGAGTGTTATTTCAAAAGATACCTACTATATGTCTCCACCTGACTTGTCAACAGGTTAAACCGTCTGAATGGAATTTATTTTTTTGGTAAATTCATCTATTTTTCAATGCCTTCCGTGCCTGCAACCTTGCCTGCAGTTTGGGGAAGCGTTCCAAATTGGTATGGGGTAAAAAAAGCGCGGCAATGTAGTGATCCATGTATGATGCAGTTTCGCTGAGTTCGAAGTTGGTCATTTTCTGGGTCACCTCCGCAACATCGCGCCGGATGCGATTGGTCAATGAACTCATCTTGGCCCCCATGAGTGATCCGTTTCCCACGTACACCACCCTATCCGTTTCCGTTTCAGGCAACAGGCCGATGGTCATTGCCCTTTCCAGATCCACATAGCTGCCAAACGCACCTGCAAGATAAATTCGTTGAATATCGCTGATATTCAGGCCCACTTCTTCTAAAAGGGTCATGCATCCGCTGAACATGGCGCCCTTGGCCCGGATGAGATTGTCGATGTCCGGTTCGGAAATGGTCAAATCCCGGTCGATCTGGGTTTCGTCTTTAAAAGCCAGTACATACTCCCAAATTCCGTTGGTCTTCCGAATCCGTGAGGTTTTCAAGTTCCTGTTGAACTTTCCATTATTGCTGATGATTCCTGTTTCGAAAAGGGTTGCCACCAACGAAATCAACCCGGATCCGCAGATTCCCTTGGGTCTGACGTTGCCGATGGTGATAACCATGGGTTCCAGGGTGACGGGGTCGATGGAGAAGTCTTCAATGGCCCCCTTGGTGGCTCTCATGCCGAACTGGATGCCTCCCCCTTCGAAGGCCGGTCCCGCGGAACAGGCGGCACACGCGAGCCAGTCTTTGTTTCCGATGACGATTTCAGCATTGGTACCGATGTCAATGAAGAGACACAGCTCTTCCGAACGATACACTCCGGAACCCATGATGCCGGATACGATGTCCCCCCCGACATAACTGGAGACTGCGGGATAGAAAAGGGCGGTCACGTGGTTGTTGACGGCCATCCCCAGGTCTACGGCCCGGATGGGGGGGAACAAGGTGGAAGCCGGAACGTAGGGAGAGCGCCGGATATATTTGGGGTTGATCTTCAATAAGAGCTGGGTCATGGTCGTGTTTCCGGCCAGGGTGATGGTGGAAACCTCATCAGGATCGATGCGGGCGTTTCGAAAAAGCCTTTGGATGATTTTGTTGATGGTATCGATGACCACCTGATGCAGCTTTTCAAGCCCTCCGGGTTTTTCCGCATAGACAATCCGGCTGATCACGTCTTCCCCGTAACTGATTTGCCCGTTGAAATCCCCATGCTGTTCGAGAACCTCGCCGGTTCTCAGGTCGAGGAGCTGTCCGTAAATCGTCGTGGTGCCGATATCCATGGCGATGGCATAGTTGTGGGCGGTAGTATCCCCGGCCTGGACGTTGGTGATTCGGGTCCGCCCGTCCTTTTCACGAACCGGACGGGCCAGGGTGGCGGTGACCTTGAAATTCCCGTCTCTCAGCACATCCGGTATCTTTCTCAGCACCGACAGATCCACCTCCAGACGATGTTCATCGTGGGCCAGTTTTAAAAAACCGAGCAGGCGCGTCGTATCCGGAAGGTTGTCCTGGGCCGAAGGAGGTGTCAGTTCCAGGTATTTCTTTTCCACCGGAGGGA
>PCSF01000272.1:0-64 GCA_002771315.1 Desulfobacterales bacterium CG23_combo_of_CG06-09_8_20_14_all_52_9
ATCAGGTGAAAATATTCCTTGCGGGCAATGGCCGCAACCTTCCGGAAGCTCAAGGTGTGCTCCG
>PCSF01000272.1:180-307 GCA_002771315.1 Desulfobacterales bacterium CG23_combo_of_CG06-09_8_20_14_all_52_9
CGACGCGGTCGCAGTGTCGGGCCTCATCCATGTAATGGGTGGTGACGAAGACGGTGACCCCCTCTCCGGTCAGCCGTCGAATGAATTCCCAGAAGTGCCGGCGGGTGATCGGATCGACCCCGGAGGT
>PCSF01000272.1:604-783 GCA_002771315.1 Desulfobacterales bacterium CG23_combo_of_CG06-09_8_20_14_all_52_9
AACATGTCCGCTGCCGCTGGTGGGAGTGATGATGCCGCACAGCATGCGGATCGTCGTCGATTTTCCTGCACCGTTGGGGCCCAAAAAACCAAAGATCTCACTGGATTGAACGGAAAAGGAGACATGATCCACAGCCGTAAAACTGCCGAACCGCTTGACCAGGTCCGTAACGGATACAG
>PCSF01000272.1:805-2236 GCA_002771315.1 Desulfobacterales bacterium CG23_combo_of_CG06-09_8_20_14_all_52_9
CCTTCAGGCGCGGGTCCGCACTTTGGATGCGGTGGACCATCGCTTCTTCCAGGCTGGAAAAGCCGCTCCGAATCTCAACGGGCGGGGCATCGGCAATAATTCGGGCTTCGTGCAAAACCAGCAGACGGTCGCATCTTTCCCCCTCATCCAGGTAGGCCGTAGATACCAGGAGGGTCATCCCTGCGGTTTTCATCTCAGTCAAAATCTCCCAGAACTCCTGCCGGGATACCGGGTCTACCCCGTTGGTCGGTTCGTCCAGGATCAATATCCGCGGTTCATGGATCAGCACGCAGGCCAAGCCCAGTTTCTGTTTCATGCCGCCCGACAGGTCCCCGGCTTTTCGATGGACAAAGGGGGTTAAATTGGAAAAGCCGAGATACTTCTCCCTTCGTCGGATCCGCTCGGCTTCGGTGATACCATAGATGTCCATGAAGAAATCGAGGTTCTCGTTTACGCTAAGGTCCGGGTAGAGACCGAACCGCTGAGGCATATAACCGATCATCGCCTTGACGGAAGATCTCTGGGACACCACGTCCATGCCGGATACGGTGACGCTTCCCGAGGTGGGAGGGGTCATGGTTGCGATGATGCGAAGCAGGGTGGTTTTGCCGGCGCCGTCAGAGCCGATCAGCCCGATGACCGCTCCTTCGGCTACCGAAAAGGAGGCGTCGGAGACAGCGACGACCGCACCGAAGGTTTTACCGACGTTCTTTGCAATGATCATGGTTTCAGCGGTTTGAAGGCCGTCACCGGGAAGATCATCGAAACCAGGCATCGGCAGGGGTCCCGGGCTTGAGTTCGAAGTTGGGATTGGGGATGGAAAGTTTTACCATGAAGACGAGTTTGACTCGTTCTTTGTGTGTCTGGATGATTTTGGGGGTGAACTCGGCCTGAGGGGAAATATAGGTTACCGTCCCGGAAAATACCCGGTCCGGAAAGGTATCCACCTTTACATCCGCCTTTTGCCCGGGCCGGATCTTGCCGATTTCCGTCTCGTCAACGAACACCTTTAGGTCCACCCGGGATAGATCGGCCACGGAAAATACCTCCTGGCCGGGGGTTACCACCTCTCCGGGTTCGATGTTCCGGCTGATCACGATGCCGTCAAAGGGAGCCGTCAGTTCCGCATACTTCAGTTGAACTTCGGCAAGCCTTAGCACCGTTCGGGCTGCCTCGACCTGGGCGTCTGCCGCCTTCACTTCTTTTCCAAGGGCTTCGATCTTTGCCAGATTGATTCGGGCAAGCTTCAACATCGCCTGACCCTCGGCAAGCCGTGATCTGGCGGCTTCGATCTCCTCGACCCGGAAACCCTCCTCGGCCTGTTTCAGCGATTCCCGGGCGCGCAGATGTTCTTTCAAAGCCGTTTCGAATCGAAGGGTTGCGATGTCCATAGCGGACTCGGATACCGCCTTGCCGGAAAAGAGTCTATCG
>PCSF01000272.1:2263-7925 GCA_002771315.1 Desulfobacterales bacterium CG23_combo_of_CG06-09_8_20_14_all_52_9
TCCAGGTTTGCCGCTGCGGCTTCAACCGCCAGCCTGGCCTTTTCCACATCCTGGGTTCGATATCCGCTCTCGAGGGCCCTAAGATTCGCCGAAAGGGCATTGACGCCAGCTTCGGCCCGTTCCACCTCCGCCGGCAGGACCTTTCGATTAACGGCAAGTTCCACTTCGAGCCGTTCCCGATTCGATTCTAACCGGCGCAAGTCCGCGCCGGCCTGATCCTTCCGGGCCAGGAAATCGTCCGGATCGAGGATCGCCATCGTCTGCCGGGAACGGACCGCCTGGCCTTCATCCACCAAAACCCGGGACACGCGGCCGCTGACCTGAAATCCGATGTCCGACGAAACGGCATCGAGTGTGCCCGAATAATACAGTTCCGCGGACCGCCGTCGGTACTGCCCCCAAAAAACCAGGGCTCCCACGCCGACCAGCAAAACCAAGAAAGCTCCCAGTATCACGCGTTTTTTCAAGGCGCACCCCCTATGGATGGGAGGCAATGTATCCTTTCCTTGTCTTGATTTCAAGAAGAGTCATTCTTCAGACCCCGGCTTTCCGTGTTGACGGTCATATCTCCCATTGATATGAAACCCGAGTCGGATTGTCTTGTTTTCGAAGTTTTTTCAGGTAAAAGGACGAAAAACAAATGCTCAAAAACATGCTGAAACGGCTTGGCTGGCCTGCCGACCATATGTCCTTCAAAGAGATCACCCAGGAATTGCACCGACGCTGGTTTCAGGAACCCACGGTTGATCTGCCGGGCAAGAAAACTCTGGGTGCGGCTTCTGCTGCGGGCATCGTCTTTGCTCTGGCAAGCGAAGGAAACCTTAAAGCCTTGTCCTGGACGGAACCGAGTGCAGACTTGCCGGAAGATACCCTATTGCCTGAGGAAAAAGCCCTTTTCTTTCGTGATTCAAAGGTCATACCCTATCCTCACCCGGATCGTCGGAAAGTGTCCCGGATACCTGGGAAAGACGTCGTCTGCTGGTCAATCCCTGAAAAAGAATGCGGTACCGGCTGGCTCGTGGATTACTCTTCCGGAGGTATTGCTTTCATCACCGAACAAGATAGATCCCTCAGAGTCGGAACAGACCTTTTCGCTAAAATCCAGAGCCGTGCCAACAATATCATGGAACTTGGGGCTGGGACGGTGGTGCGCCTCGAGACGTTGACGCCCGATCTCTCCCTAGTCTGCCTTCGCCTCGGTGCCCAACAACCTGAACAGATCCAATAAGTTTTAAGGAATCTCCTTGAGCGAGCACCCTTTTTCAACAAAGACCGAAAAGCCCCTTTCCTGGACCTTGATACTGGTCCTGTTCTTTTCTGCATGCGGGTTTGTGGTCCCGCCTGCCTGTATCGGTCAGATCTACCAATGGCAGGATGAGACTGGTGCGCGTCACTTTTCCGACGGGCCAACGCCGGATTTACCGGCAAGCCTGTTAGGAACAGAACAAAATGCTGTTGAGCCTACTTCAAGGCACCCTTCCCCGAAAATTGAAATCCCTGCCAGGCTCGATGCTGCTCCTGGAGCAAAAGGCGTTTTATGGAGGATCGAAAGATCCGGTTTGCGTCCCAGCTTCCTGATGGGAACCATCCATGTGGAAGATGAGCGGGTCTTGCAACTGTCCCCGGCCGCCGAATTGGCCTTCAGCGCCACCGACGCCCTGGTGCTGGAACTGGTCCTGGATGAAGTCGCCGTTTTCAAGGCTGCCGCAGCCATGATCTATATGGACGGTACGGACTTAAAAGCCGTTCTCGGGGAAGATCTTTTTACAAAAACCGCTTCGGCCATGAAGACTTACGGGGTGCCGGAAATTGCGCTGAGGCGGATGAAACCCTGGGCGGTGATGTCCACCCTCATGGTGCCTAAACCCAAAACCGGTAACTTCCTGGACCTTTTGCTCTATCGCCGGGCGGTTCAATCCGGAAAAAGCGTTTTCGGGCTTGAAACCGTGGAAGAGCAGGTCGGGGTCCTTGAATCTCTTCCTCTTAAAGACCAGATCGAAATCCTGCGGGAAACCCTCGATCAATTTGAGCTTTTTCCCCGGGTGTTTTCCACTATGATCGAAATGTATCTTGCCGGAGACCTTGACGGACTTGCAGCGCTTTCGGAACGTTTCATACAGACCCAGGATCGGGGGTTGGTGAACCGGTTTATGGAGCGACTCAATGATAACCGGAATCTGCGTATGGCGGAACGGCTGCAGACCTACCTGGAACAGGGAAACGTTTTTGTGGCCGTTGGTGCCCTGCACCTTTCCGGAGAAAACAGCTTATTGCGCCTGCTTGAAGCAAGGGGTTACACGGTTATTCCAGGATGATTCAGAGCATATTTACATAAAAAAGCCGGTCGTTGGGACCAGCTTTTCAGCTTTTCTAAAGCAGAGATCGTTAATTCTCAATCACGATCTTTCCGGCGTCCTGGCCGTCCGAGTCGTTGTTTACCCTGTTTGCATCATCAAAGTCGAGGATTACCCCCAGATAATACGTTCCAGGGGCAACACTCTCAGGAATGCTCACCAGGGGTACCGTCACCTCCACGGAAGACCAGGGAACAAATGAGGCATCAAAGGTATGTCTCTGGATCAGGGTATCCGAGGGAGAGATGTTTTCGTTGTCCGATATATAGACATTGGCATTCACGGTCCCGTTCCAGGCGGCCGACGACGTGTTGTGGGCCAGATAGGTCATCTCCATTTGTCGGCTGTCGGAAGCGCCGATCGCCTTGGCAGAAACATAAAGCGGGGTCAGATCCACGCTTGCCGGAGCCGAAGCGCCGGTCCAGTTTCTGATTGCATTGAATTGAGCTTCATCCATCGTCGCTAAGCCTGTAATTGTCTGTCGATCGCTGATGGATAAGATGGCATAAACAACCCTTACTCCAGTGTCGGTGTAATAAACATATTCGCTGCTGCCGCTTTGTCCACCCCAGCTGGGCTTCAAGAAATATACCTGTTTGGGTAAATCGCTGTAATACCCGTCATTATAGCCATACCGATAAAAGAGGGTATTTCCATTAAAACCATATTCAGACTGAGCCGGGTACCCTCCATTATTAAAAAGGGTGGCCAGATAGAAGTTATGATCCGTAGTGTATCCGAATGCATGCCATCCTGTTGCGGAGCCGATCGGCCGATCAAGGGCGACAACGCCGATATCATAGTTGAAATCCCCGTAGGTGGTCCAGCCTGCGAAAGACAGAAATGTTCCAGAAGCCGCCGATCCATAAGGCGCCCAATTATCCCGGTAGCCCGGGGTCACCACGATCTGACTGGCCCACGCTCCCCCGCTTCCATTATTAACGCAATGACCTGCGGTAATGGCATAAGATGGCTGAATCAGAGTTCCGGAGCATACATAGTTTCCATTCGGGAAGGTCATGAACACCTTGGTCAGAACACGCCAGGGGTATTCTTCAGTATTTCCAACTGCAGTTATGTTGGTAAATGTTTCCAGGGAATTCTGCAATCGACTTTCGGCATCGATCCCAAGCGATCCCACGCCATTACGGCCGCTACTGGCGATGGTTTGCATCAGCGAGCCAACCGGTCCTGAAACGGTTGCAGGATTCAAAACCGTTTCTTTACCGGTCTTGGGATTGTAGGAAACGATCTGCTTCAATAGATTGGAATCGATCCCTTGGGCTGTAGCAGGTTGTTTTGTCGGAAAGGGTATCGGCATGGGAAGGTAACCGGAAAGGTCTTTCGGTAGAGGATTAACGTTTCGGATCTCACCTTCATTTCCGGATTTAATTCCGGCCACCACCGTCTCATCCACCACCGAGGCCACCACCGGGACGACCCGAAGGACCTCGGCGGCAGGCAGCGTATTTGGAAGAATCATACCCACCAGCAATAAGGGCAACAGAACCCGAATACCTGAATTCCTAATCATACCGTCCTCCTTATCCTTCCTTGGCTATTTTCAGTGTGCTTAAATGAATGCGAGGCTGACATGTCCTATTGGGTTGACCCGGGATCCTTCTCATTTTTCTCTTGCGTCGATGTTTCCTGTGGTGAAACGGATGGGGTGGATAGCTCTTTTGGATTCACTCCTTCTTTTAAAACAGGGTTTGTGGTAGGGTTTGGAATCGGCATAGGCTTATAATCCTGGGGATTGATGGGTAGTTTCTGGTCTTTTTCGCCTGCCAATACCCCCGACCCGGTTCCTCCCTGGGTTACCGTACCCGATGGCTGACCCGATTGGGTCCCTGCATCCTTTTGGGATTGGGAACACCCCGTTGATGCCATCACGCCAAGGATTAGAAAATAGGTTAGAAGCCCTGTAAGAAAAGGGCTCAAGAAAAAAAGCAAATGGCTTCTCCTGGAAGTGTTGTCCATGGGGAAATCATCCTTTCGGGTAAGATTTTGCCGGTTTGCGGCTTTAAAGTAAAAAATTAAACTTGCGGGCTCCGATTTTATTTTTGAGCTGAAGCGGATAATAACATTTTCTTCCAGATAAGTCAAGCGGCCGGAATTGTCAAGAAAAATCGTTCTGTTCGGTACGTTTGGTTCTGATATCTGCGACGGCGAAAGATTCAATCTATAATGAACAGCACCGCAGTTAATTTTAAAAAATGACGTGTCCCAAAAGAAGAAGATCTATTTCCCGGAAAAACCGGCGGGGAATGCGGTCATTCAGGTCTTGCAACATATGACGCACATAGATAGAGGATAAAGGGATTATGCCCCTGGCGCCGGGAATTCGGGAATCCGGCCCCGAGCTTGCTATAAAGGTGATATCGGAAAAAGGCGGAGAAATGATCAGCATCCAGTTTCCGAAGAAAGAATAAAAAAATGTCTAAAATCTCTTCAGCCATAGAAAGGACGGCCCAATGAAACCCATCGTCGCCATCGTCGGGCGTCCCAACGTGGGAAAATCCACGCTGTTCAACCGGATCACCCATAAACGGGACGCCCTGGTGGACGGCGTTCCCGGTATCACCCGGGACCGGCACTACGCGGATGCGGCGTACGACGACCGGGAATTCACTCTGGTCGACACCGGCGGTTTCACGGACGCGGATGCGGAGGGGTTTGCCGTCGACATCGTCGAACAGATCGCGGCAGCGGTGCAGGAAGCCGACGTGATCATCCTGGTTCTGGATGGGAAAGGAGGCATATCCCCTTTTGACCAAGACGTGGTCCGTTTTCTACGGCCGGCACAAAAACCGCTCCTTTTTGCCGTCAATAAGATCGACGGCCCTGACCAGGAAGACCGGCTCCACGATTTCCACGGCCTTGGAGCCGATACCCTTTTTTCTCTTTCGGCCGAACATGGATACGGCCTCCACGATTTCATGGACCGCCTCATCTTGGAGCTGGATCGGATCGAGACCAAGCCCGAACCGGATTTCCCGGAAGCACCCATCAAGCTGGCCGTAGTGGGAAGACCCAACGTTGGAAAATCCTCACTCATCAACCGGCTTCTCGGAGAAGACCGTTTGCTCGTCAGGGACACGCCGGGAACCACGCGGGATGCCATCGACTCCCTGCTTCGAATAAATGAAAAAGCGTATTTGTTCATCGACACGGCCGGAATCCGCCGCAAGTCAAAAGTCGACGACAAGCTGGAAAAGTTTTCCGTGATCAAGGCGCTCAGAAGCCTTGACCGGTGCGACGTAGCCCTGGTGATGCTGGATGCCGAAGAAGGGGTCACCGATCAGGAC
>PCSF01000272.1:7956-11523 GCA_002771315.1 Desulfobacterales bacterium CG23_combo_of_CG06-09_8_20_14_all_52_9
GATGCGCCATCCTCTTGCTTATCAATAAAATCGATCGGATTCAAAAAGACACCGGATCGGCCAGGAAATTGGTCCAACGCCTCCGTTCAGAGACCAAGTTTATAGGTTTTGCACCGATTTTGACGGTTTCGGCTAAAACCGGGTTTCGAATCAAAAGGATCTTCGATATGGTCGATGAAATCCATCGGCAATATACCCTCCGCATCGGAACCGGATCGGTCAATCAGATTTTCCACGAAGCGGTGGAGGCAAAGGAACCGCCGCTTCATCAGGGCAGACGAATCCGGTTTTATTACGCCACCCAGGTGTCTACCAAACCCCCCACATTCGTTGTTTTTGTAAACTACCCCGAGGCGGTCCACTTCTCCTATAAACGATATCTCATCAACCAGATCCGGGACAGGAGCCGGCTCGATAAAACCCCCATCCGCATTCTGTTCAGGAAGCGCACCGGAAGAAAACGCCGTGGATCTGTTTGACATCCAAAAGGAACGGGAAGCCCCGGATCACGTCCCTTTAGCGGAACGGATGCGGCCGAAAAGCCTCGATGAACTCATGGGGCAGGATCACGTGACAGGATCCGGAGGATTGATCCGGCAGGCCGTCGAGAAGGACCGGATCTTTTCCATGATCCTATGGGGGCCGCCCGGATGCGGCAAAACCACCCTGGCCAGAATCATCGCCCGTCAGACGCGCTCCCATTTCCTCCAGTTTTCGGCCGTCCTCTCGGGCGTCAAGGAAATCCGTGCGGTCATTGACGAGGCGCGGGTCCAGCGACTTTCAGGAAAAAAAACCGTCCTTTTCGTCGATGAGATCCACCGATTCAACAAGGCTCAGCAGGACGCCTTTTTACATCACGTGGAAAGCGGGCTGATTACCCTGATCGGCGCCACCACGGAAAATCCGTCCTTCGAGGTGATTCCTCCCCTGCTTTCCCGGTGCCGGGTCATTACCCTCAAGGCCCTCTCCGAGAAAGCCATCGGCCGGATCATCGACCGAGCCCTTTCCGATGACCAGGCGGTCCTTGCAAAAATGGGCATGCTTTTGGAACCGGAAGCCCGCAACCATCTGATACGCATCGCCGACGGGGATGCCCGTTCAGCCCTCAACGGCCTGGAGCTGGCCGCATCGGTGGTCCTTCCTCAAACCCAGGGGTCAAAGACCGAAAATAGGATCATCATCCGTATTAAAGACCTGGAACAGTCCCTCCAGAAAAAGGCTCTGTTGTACGACAAAACCGGGGAGGAACATTACAATCTGATATCGGCCTTGCACAAAAGTTTAAGAGGAAGCGACCCGGATGCGGCAATCTACTGGCTGGCCCGCATGCTGGCCGCAGGGGAAGACCCGCTTTACATCGCCCGGAGGATGATCCGGTTTGCGGCAGAGGATATCGGCTGCGCCGATCCCCAGGCACTGACCCTTGCCGTGAATGCCATGGAGGCGTTCAAATTCATCGGACCTCCGGAAGGAGAACTGGCGTTGGTCGAAGCTGTTGTTTATTTGGCCACTTCCCCCAAGAGCAACAGCCTCTATACCGCCTACTCAAAAGCCCGGAAGGCTATTCAGGAGACCGGCGCCCTGCCGGTCCCCCTTCACATCCGGAACGCCCCCACACCCCTCATGGAGGCCTTAGGGTATGGAAAAGGGTATCGGTACGCCCATGACTTTGAAAACGCCGTTGTCGACCAGAACTACCTTCCGGAGCCCTTGAAGGGAAGACGTTTCTACTATCCTACGGGGAGAGGACACGAGGCGACCATACGGAAACGCCTGGAAACGTGGCAGGCCCTTTTGAAAACCGGGCAAAAGGATCCCAAAGAAGACACCTAGCGTTTCAACCCGGGTGATGCGTATCAAAGACAAATCTGCACAAAGGCCCCTTCCGGACGGATGGACCTTCCGGGTAAAAAGTCTGTTCAACGAAAACAACCTGGCCGACGCGCTCTACCAGAACGACCGTAGAGGAGCGAGTCCCGTAGGTGGGGCTTTGGATGAAGATGGGTGAAAGGATCCGTTCCCATTCAAGACCGGCCCCGGTATCCGGAAGATCGGCATCCGGGGGTTGTTCACGATCCTGAAGAACCCAAAGCAGCCTTTCTTCCATCCTTTCCTTGCCGCCGCCGATCGCTTCGCCGAACAGGCGGATGCCTCGGCTCACTTTGGGCCAGGGAGTGTCAAGGAGTCGATTACTTAAACCATGGATCCCGGGGGAGATCGGTCGGATGCCATCACTCCGGCTGGAAAAACAGAAAAGACCGGAGCTGTCACCCGCGATCAGATTGAAGGCATTGTAGGCATCTTTATCCTTTGCCACGCGTCGAAGATAAGTTTCGGCAGACGCATTTTCCAGCAGAAACCGGCTGACCAGCATGCCCCGGGATTTCGCGTTAATGCAAAACGATTTTGGATCCCGGTAATTGGTCACGGCGGCAAGGCGTCCCTTACGGGTCATTCCAAGCCAAGTCCCCCCCAACTTCAAGTCGCGCCCGGCCAGAATATAGGGGGCTTCTTCCCAGAAGTCCGCTGCTTTCGTGGGCCGTTCGTAAAACTCATCCCGATTGGCTGCAAGAATCAGCCGGTATTTAGGATGGGCTTCGTATGCAAGCAAGATCAGACACATGGGTTATCCGTCATGAACGCCCCGTTGTTATCGCCTCCATCTCATTATAAATATTAATAAATTCATATAGTTCAATGGTTTCCGCCCGGCGTTTCGGATCGATTCCCGCACAATCCAGGATCTGTCCGGCCATTTCCGCGTTCAGGCCCAGGCCGCCCTGGGACAGGGCGTTTTTCAGGGTCTTGCGCCGCTTCCCAAAGGCCGCCTGGACGATTTGAAAAAAATGCCTTTCTGCTTCGGGTTCAAGCGGGGTTTCTTCATGAAAAGCAATCTCCACCACCCGTGAATCCACCTTGGGCCTTGGGAAAAAAAGGGAGGAAGAAACGTCGAGTAATCCCCTGACCCTTGCGCAATACTGGATCAGGATCGAAAGCCTCCCCCGTGCCTTTTTACCCGGCAACGCCGTGATCCGATCGACGACTTCCTTCTGGAGCATCAAGATGGCCCTTGAAATTCCCTTTCTAACGCCAACGAGTCGTACAAGAATTAAACTCGAGATATTGTAGGGAAGGTTTCCCAAAACCACCAGCTTCTCCCCGGCCGCATCGGCGATTTTTAAAATATCCAACTTTAGGATGCTTTCTTCAACAATTGTGACGTTGGTGAATCCATGAGACGATATTTCGGCTTGAAGCAGGTCGATCAGCCGTCGATCCGTTTCCACGGCGATCAACCTTTTAGCACGCCCGGAAGCCGGAACCGTCAATGCTCCCAGGCCGGATCCGATTTCCAGAACCGTATCGCCGGGTCCGATTTCAGACAGCAAAACAATCCGCTCCGCCGTCTTCGGATCGGTCAGGAAATGTTGTCCGAGCGTTTTTTTCGCCCGGATATTTTGGGTATTGAGCAATGTCCTGGGTGACGTCATAGATGATCAGGCCCTTTGAGCATTCACCATAAAAAGCGCCGCCCTGCATGTCAAGAAAATTGAGTTTTTTTCACGG
>PCSF01000272.1:11553-11695 GCA_002771315.1 Desulfobacterales bacterium CG23_combo_of_CG06-09_8_20_14_all_52_9
GTTGAATTCCGGATGTCATCTTTGTTGAGCATTTTAATAATAAAAATACGAGCCAATTGCAAAACGGTTTAAACCGATCATAGAAAATGATCGAAACAGGAATTGTTACCCATAATGGGCCTCATGAATGCTCCAAGATCTA
>PCSF01000249.1:0-726 GCA_002771315.1 Desulfobacterales bacterium CG23_combo_of_CG06-09_8_20_14_all_52_9
GCTGCGATCGCTGGTCAAGGGTTTGCAGTCTAAGTTCTAATCGGCGCGGTTTGGGTCGCGGAGAAGATTTCGGAAACAGGGCAGAGGCTTTCATGAAAAGCGAGACGGCTGAACACCCGGAGATCTCCCCGCTTTTTGTGGGAGTCGACGTGGGATCTTCCAGGACAAAAGCGGCTGTACTGGACTCCGCATTGAATCTGGTCGGTTATGATGTCCGGAAATCGGGTACCGATTTTGCCAGAACCGCGGATGAATGCCTGAACACCTCTCTTCGAATGGCCGAACGAGACCCCGAAGATGTGGTCTATACCGTCTCTACCGGATACGGTCGGAAGAACGTCGTTTTTTCCGAGGATACCCGAACCGAAATCGGATGCCATGGAAAAGGATGTTACCACTATTTTCCGGAAGCCATCACCATCATCGACATCGGCGGTCAGGACAACAAGATCATCAAACTGGATGCAGCGGGTCGAAGACTCAGTTTCAAGATGAACCGAAAGTGCGCTGCCGGAACCGGCGCCTTTTTGGAGGAGATGTCCGCCCGTCTCGACATTCCGTTGGAGGAGATGGACGGACTGGCCCGAAAGTCTACGGATATGGTCAAACTCGGGAGTTTTTGCACTGTTTTCTCAGCCACCGAAGTTTTGGAAAATATTCGCGGCGGAAAAAAGATCGAAGACATCGTCAAGGGGTTGTTTTATTCGGTGATCAAGAGGGTTCTGG
>PCSF01000249.1:756-3743 GCA_002771315.1 Desulfobacterales bacterium CG23_combo_of_CG06-09_8_20_14_all_52_9
CCTGGTTCAAATGACCGAAGTCCAGATCGGAAGATCCATTCTGGTTCCCCCGCACCCGCAGTTGACCGGGGCTGTCGGCGCTGCCCTCTATGCACTGGCGGCGGCAGGACCGTAGCCTCTGTCAAACCGCGGAGCCTGAGGCCTCAGGCTCCGGGCGTTGCTGCTTTTTAGGGATCGGTATCGATTAGACGGTGATTCTATCAACCGGGGGATCATCCGATATCATAGGGAGGAGATGACTCATGGCACAAGAGAAAGAAATCGTGATTCGGCGTTTAAAAACCGCCAAGGACCTGGGTAAGTTCATGGCCGATTACTATTATGAACTGGATGAAGCCTCCAAGTCCGGCAAGAAAAAGGTTGCCTGGTGCACCAGCGTCGGGCCGGCCGAAATCCTGAGGGGAATGGGGTTTTTGACCTACTTTCCGGAGACCCATTCCGCCATGCTGGGAACCACAAGGATGGCCGCCGACCTGATTCCCAAGGCCAACGCCATCGGCTATTCCCCGGACATCTGTTCCTACCTTACGGCAGACATCGGTGCCTTTCTCGCAGGAGTCACCCCCCTGTCGCGGGCTTTTCCGGGCATCCAGAGTGTACCGAAGCCGGACGTTTTGGTCTATAACACCAATCAGTGCCGAGATGTCCAGGACTGGTTTGCCTGGTATGCCAAACATTATAACGTGCCGCTGGTGGGGATCGAGACCTATCGGAACGTTCCTGAAGTAACTCCGGCGCATATCACTTCCATTGCCGGACAGATGGAAAACATCGTGGAGCCTTTGGAAAAGGTGGCCGGTCGGAAACTCGACATGGGCGAGCTTAAAAATGCGGTAGCTCTGTCCCGTGAATGCTCCAATCTTTGGGAAAAATGTCTGGCTGCAGCCGCTGCCAAACCTTCACCCCTTACCTTCTTTGACGGAACTACTCTGATGGGACCGGCCGTCGTGGGCCGCGGCACTCAGAGGGCCAATGATGCTTATAATCTGCTTTTGGAAGAGTTGAATGAACGCATGGCTCAGGGGAGCGGGGCCATCGAGAATGAGCAATACCGGCTCTACTGGGACGGGATGCCGGTTTGGGGACGTCTCAGTATGCATTCCAAGCTCTTTGCCGGACTCAACGCCAACGTCATTGCTTCCACTTACTGCAGCAGCTGGATTTTTACCGCCCTCGACCCCAAGGAACCCTTTGAAAGTATGGCCAAGGCCTACACCGAACTTTTCATCGTCAGATCGGATGAGTACAAGGAAGAATACATTAAAGACAAACTGGAATTCTTCAAATGCGACGGCATCATCTATCACGACGCCAAGACTTGTCCTAACAACACCAACTGTCGGTACGGGATGCCGCAACGGCTCGAGAAGAAAACCGGGATTCCGAGCCTGATTATTAACGGTGACCTTAACGATCTCCGGTTGCTTTCGGATGAACAGACCAAGACAAACGTGGAAGCCTTCATCGAGCAGCTTGAAGAGCGAAAATAAGGCCATCTGAAAAAGGGGGAAAAAGTCATGTTAGACGCATTGTTTCGACCCAAAGCGGTCGCCGTCATCGGCGCATCGGGCAAGGAGCTTTCCATTGGAAACCGGGTCATTAAGAACCTGATCGACTTCGGGTTCAAGGGTGCCATATACCCCATCAACCCCAAGGCCGATGAGATTCGAGGCCTAAAGGCATACCCGTCGATCCTCGATTGTCCGGGAGAAGTGGATGTGGTCCACATGGTCATCCCGGCCAAATTTGTCCCCCAGGCCGTGGAAGATTGCGGTAAAAAGAGGGTCAAGCACATCATCATCAACTCGGGCGGGTTTTCCGAGACCGGCCCCGAAGGAGAGGCCATTGAAAAGGATTTTTTGGCCCGTGCCAAAAAGTACGGCATCCGAATCTTGGGCCCCAACTGCCAGGGGATCATCAATTCGGATCCGAACATCCGGGCTTACTGCAACTTCACCTTCACCAAGCCGGATCCGGGGTTCATCTCAATTGTGGCTCTCAGCGGCGGGGTGGCCGAGGTCATCCACCAGGGATTCTCGGAGATGGGGGTAGGGACGCGGATCTACGCTTCCAACGGAAACGCCTGCGATGTCACGATTCCTGAGATCATCCGATACCTCGGCGATGACGAGGGAACCCGCGTCATCGTGACCTATGTCGAAGGGCTCAGGGATCCGGCCAACTTCATGAAGACGGTTCAAGAGGTTGCGGCTAAAAAACCGATTTTGGCCATGAAAGCCGGTCGGACCAAGGAAGGGGCCAAGGCCGCCGCGTCACATACCGGAGGGTTGGCCAAGGAAGACATCGCCACCGATCTCATCTTCAAGAAGGCCGGGGTCGTGGATTTCAGGGACGAAGGGGAACTGATTCAGGCCGCCGTTGCCTTCGCTTCGCAGCCGATTCCCAAAGGGAACCGCGTGGGGATCATCACCAATACCGGCGGGCCGGCCGTCATCGCGACAGATGTTTTGGTGGGGGCCGGCCTTCAACTTCCACCGTTATCCGCAAAAACCGAGGCATTTCTTAAGGAAAAACTTTATCCCGAGGCATCGGTGCGTAATCCCGTGGATGTTCTCGCCACGGCCAACGCGGCGCACTATCGGGCCTGCATGGATGCCATGATGGAAGACGATCACTTCGATTGCGTCTTCATCAATTTCGTCACCCCCTTTTTCGTGGACAACGAGAGCATTGCCAGAGAGATTGTTGCTATCAGCCGGCAGCAGAGAAAGCCGATCGTTTGCAACCTGATGACGGATCGCAGAAAATGGACCGAAGTAGTCAAGATCCTGCAGGATGGAGGCGTTCCCTGTTTCAGCCTCCCAGGGGCCGCGGCGCGCGCCATGACGGCCATGGTGCGATACAATACCCTGCGGAATCGGGACCGAGGAGCGATTCCGGCCTTTGGCGATGTCGATGCCGAGGCCGCAGGCCAAATCCTGCAGAAGGCAGGGAAAGCCGGTGGTTTCTTGGCGTCCGACGATGTT
>PCSF01000249.1:3766-3911 GCA_002771315.1 Desulfobacterales bacterium CG23_combo_of_CG06-09_8_20_14_all_52_9
AGTTCCCGTGCCGGGGTGGCGAGTGGTCCAAGATGCCGATGAGGCGGTCAAAGCCGCCGAGGCGATCGGATATCCGGTGGTGGTGAAGGCGGATGCCCCGTCCATCGTCCATAAAAGCGACATGGGCGGTGTTGCGCTAGATCTT
>PCSF01000028.1:0-11708 GCA_002771315.1 Desulfobacterales bacterium CG23_combo_of_CG06-09_8_20_14_all_52_9
AGCGCAACGCAGCAGATGGACTTTTTACGAAGCCATAAAAATTGAAAAACCGGCAATAAGTGCCTGCTGGAATTCCGATCTTTTGCCGGGCATTATTTCCACCAGGGGGTTATATTGGAAAAATCGATCCGATGCATTGTGTGTTTTGGGTTGATCCTCCTTGGTTATTTCTCTCCATCTTTCGCTCAGAAAGGATCCGATTTTATAGAACGCACCGATTTCGGCGTCATCAACTGGTCCCAATTTACGGTTCGGGCTACCGGTGTCGGACAGATTACCGAGAAACGGGACGAAAACGCACCCCGGATCACCCTCGCCGCGGCCCAAGCAGACGCCAAAAAAAACATTCTCCGGACAATCCGGCGTCTTCGGGTTGACCGCGATCAAATCGTTTCTCAAATTTCGGAGAAAAACAATAGGATCGAAGAAGAAATCCTAAAGCTCATTCAAAACGCACGGATGGTCACGCAGGAATATCTCTCGGACGGAACAGCCAAAATCGTTATGGAATTGAGCCTGCTGGGCGCATTTTCTCAACTCGTCCTGCCTCAGGAACTCAAGCAAATCGATTCTGTTAAACCCATAGTCCCTCCGGAAAAGATTCCAGCCCCGTTCACCGGTCTGATCGTCGACGCCATGGGAATCGCGTTGAACCCGGCATTGGTCCCAAAAATCGTAGATGAAAGCCGCAAAGAAGTCTTTGGATCCGCATTCGCCAGCCGGGAGTCGGCGGTCCAGCAGGGGATGGTCCGATACGTTCCCGATCTGGAGATGGCCCGCAAGCAGGAACGTGTAGGAAATCACCCCCTGGTGGTTAAAGGTCTGGAAACCGAAGACGGGGAAAAAACCACCATCGTCATCAGCACCGCGGATGCGGCCAAACTGAAAAGCGCATCGGAGCATCTCCAATTGCTTCGCAAATGCCTTGTGATCATCACAGCCGACCTTTCTAAGCCCTGAGGAGATTCCATGAAACCTATGATGATAAGAAATTTTATGGCAGTGATCCTGGCTGGACTTCTGCCCCTGGCGTGCACCTCTCGGATGATTGCCCCCAAACCCCGGTTGGGCTCGCCTGCCCATCACGTGGAAAACGGTTTCAAATTGCTCGAGATGGAAAAAATCGACGCAGCCTTCCAAGAATTCAAGATGGCACAAGAACTCGACCCCGGGTATGCAGCCGCCCACATAGGTATGGGATTAGCCTATGGATTCAGGGAAGAATATGAGAAGGGCTTGGGGTCTTTGGAAACCGCACGCCTGAAAGCAACCATTCCGGCCCAGCATATCGAAGCGCTCACCGGCTTCATGCGCCTTTACACCATCGGAAACACACGGATGAAATCCAACTGGCTCCAAGAAGTGGAGCAGGCTTTTGAAAAGACCCAAACGCTTGACCGCGAGGCCCCGGGTCCCCACTTTTTCATGGGAATGGCATATAAGAAGGCCGGCCGATACGATGCGGCTGAAACCGAGTTTATCCGTGTGTTTGAAATCGGGAAGGGGTTTGTGGAGGACGCCGACAGGGAATACACGGCCGTTCAAAAATTGAAAAAGTCCGCTTCCCAGTAAGTCCGGGCCATTCCCCCTAAGGGATCAGGTGCCCATGGACCACGACACCAGGTACCGCTTCTGTTCCTGGGTCAGCCGGTCGATGGTCATTCCCATTGCCGCAAGCTTTTCCTTTGCGATCTGCCGATCAATAGCTTCCGGAACCGGATAGACATCCTGTTTCAGATTCCGGTAGGCTTTGACCATGTATTCGATGCTCAATGCCTGGTTGGCGAAACTCATGTCCATCACGCTGGAGGGATGCCCCTCCGCGGCCGCCAGGTTGATCAGCCTGCCGTCTCCCAGCAAATTGACCCTACGGCCGTTTTTGAGCAGATGCTGCTCCACAAAGGGACGCATTTTTTTAACGGTTCGGGTTAGCGATTTGAGCCCTTCCAGGTCCAGCTCCACATTGAAATGTCCACTGTTGGCGATAATGGCTCCATCCTTCATTAGGGTAAAATGCTCCTTGCGGATCACATTGATGTTGCCTGTGACTGTACAGAAAAAATCGCCGATCCGAACCGCTCTGGCGATAGGCATGACCACAAATCCATCCATAACGGCCTCCAGGGCGGCCACCGGATCCACTTCGGTCACAATCACATGGGCGCCCATCCCTCTCGCCCGCATGGCAAGCCCTCTTCCGCACCATCCATAACCGCAGACCACGAAGTTGGCACCCGCCATGAGTCGGTTCGTAGACCGTATGATACCGTCCATGGTACTCTGGCCGGTGCCATAACGGTTGTCAAACAAATGCTTGGTCTGGGCATCGTTCACGGCAATGATGGGATACTTCAAGACCCCGTCTTTAGCCATGCTTCTTAAACGGATGATTCCGGTAGTGGTCTCCTCGGTTCCGCCCCGCACCTCGTCGATAAGATCCTGGCGATCGGAATGGAGGGTGGAAACGAGATCCGCGCCGTCGTCCATGGTGAAATGGGGCAGAGTGTCCAGCACCGCATGGATGTGCCTATAGTAGGTCTTGTTATCCTCTCCCTTGATGGCAAAAACCGGAATTTTGTCATTTTTCACCAGGGAAGCGGCCACATCGTCCTGTGTGCTCAAGGGGTTGGAGGCGCAAAGATACGGCTGAGCACCACCTGCCTTGAGGGTCTGCATGAGGGAGGCGGTTTCTGTGGTCACGTGCAGGCAGGCCCCCACCCGGATCCCTTGGAGAGGCTTTTTCTTTTCAAACCGTTTTCTGATCCGGTTCAAGACCGGCATGCTCTCGTTGGCCCATTCGATCCGTAATTGGCCTTCTCGGGCCAGCCGGATATCCTTGACATCGTATTTCATGAGGTTCCTCCCGATATTTTCCGGATACAGGGGGCCGCTAGACACCGGCCTTTTCCCGCAATACATCCACCATATTCGTCCTTTCCCAGGTAAACTCGGGTTCGTTTCTTCCAAAATGGCCGTAAGTGGCGGTTTTCCGGTAGATGGGCCTCAGCAGGTCCAGGTATTCAATGATGGCCGCGGGTCTGAAGTCAAAAACCTCTTTGACGATTTCTTCAATCCGGCGCTTGGGGATCTTTCCGGTTCCCATAGGATCCACCATCACCGACACCGGTTGCGCCACGCCGATGGCGTAAGCAACCTGAATTTCACATTTTCTAGCAAGACCGGCGGCCACGATATTTTTTGCAACATGGCGTCCCATGTAGGACGCGCTGCGGTCCACTTTGCTGGGGTCTTTTCCGGAGAAACCTCCGCCCCCATGACTTCCCTGACCGCCGTAGGTGTCCACGATGATCTTTCGGCCCGTCAGGCCGCAATCCCCCATGGGCCCTCCGATGACGAAGCGTCCCGTAGAGTTAATAAAGTACTTGGTGTCCCCGTCCCGCATCTCTTTTGGGATCACTTTTTTGATGACCTCTTCGATGATGGCTTCCCGAAGCTCATCATACCCGATATCCGGCTTGTGCTGGGCGGCAATAACCACAGTATCTACGCGTTTAGGGGTCCCGTTTTCATACTCGACGGTGACCTGCGACTTCCCGTCCGGTCGTAAAAAATCGAGCGCCCCGCTCTTTCTTACCGATGCCAACCGGCGGCAAATCTTATGGGCATAGGTGATGGGCATGGGCATGAGCTCCGCAGTTTCGTCTGTTGCAAATCCGAACATAAGCCCCTGGTCCCCGGCACCCTGCTCCTTGAACAAGCCCGTTCCATTGACCCCTATGGCGATATCCGGAGACTGGTGATCGATGCTGGTGATTACCGCGCAGGTCTGCCAGTCGAAACCCATCTGGGAAGAATGGTATCCGATATCCCGGATGGTCTCCCGAACGACTTGGGGCATGTCTACATAACAATCCGTGGTAATCTCCCCGGCAATGAACGCCAAGCCGGTAGTAACCAGTGTCTCGCAGGCCACACGGCACTTCTTGTCCTGGGCCATGATGCTGTCTAAAATAGCATCGGAAATGCAATCTGCCACTTTATCCGGATGTCCCTCAGTTACCGATTCGGAGGTGAATAAGTACCTTTCTTTTTCCATATACGATCTCCTTTTAGGATTTCCTGATCACAAAGACCCTCATCGTCCCGGATTCGGATCTGCCCCGCTTTCGGGCAAAAGCATCATGTTATCGATAAGCCTCGTATTTCCAATTTTAACTGCAAGTGCCATGAGGGCAGGCTTGGTGATGTGTTCCATCGGCTCGAGGGTTTCCGGATCGCAGACGATGATATAATCGATGACCGCTTCCATGTAAGCACGAATGCGCTCGGAGGCGCTTTGGATAATTTTGGCCGCGTCGGTTTCGCCGCTGAGAACCTGCTTCTTTGCCTCTTCCAGAGACTGGAAAAGGCTTTGGGCTGCAGGTCTCTGTTCGGCAGTCAGATAGGCGTTACGGGAACTCATGGCCAAGCCTTCCGGCTCCCTCACCGTGGGAACTCCGACGATCTCAATGTCGAAATTGAGATCTTTGACCATCTGCCGGATGACCAACAGCTGCTGGAAGTCCTTCTGACCGAAGAGGGCCACATGAGGCCGAACGATATTGAAAAGTTTGGCCACAATCGTGGCCACCCCTGTAAAATGGATTGGCCGGGAGCGGCCGCAAAGGTATTTGGGCAATTTGGAAAGCCGCACGCTTGTCTGAAAGCCGTGCCCGTAGATTTCCTGGGCGTCCGGATAGAACACTGCATCCACCTTTTCCGGCTTTATAAGCTCCACATCCCGTTTAAGGTCCCGGGGATACGCCTTGAAGTCTTCCCGCGGTCCGAACTGGGTGGGGTTGACGAAGATGCTGACCACCAAAAAATCGCCCCGTTTCCGCCCTTCCCGGATCAGGGATAGATGCCCGTCGTGGAGATAACCCATGGTGGGAATGAGCACAAGTGTCTTCCCTTTTTTTCGCAGGGTGTCACACTGCTCCTGCATGCCGCGGATGTCCGTTACGATTTTGATCACGGTCTTCCCCCTAAAAAATAAGCTTTTCTCCTAAAAAAATAAGCGGCGAAAAACTCCTTTTCTTCATTTCCAAATAAAACCATAAACAAATTCTTTTAGGGCATCGCTTTTTCTTTGTCAACGGCAGGATAATTGATTTTCAAATCTTAGCCGAATTCGGAAAAAATACAAAACAAAACCCTCTGTCTATACGGGCTCAGAAAGCTACCCGAAAGGCATACCAAGAGCTGACCTTTTTCATTTTTTGATTGATTCGAAAAGAATAAAATATGGACTTTTGTCGCCCCGGACTTTCCGCAAAATCCGTCTATCCACGGAGCATTATTCTGAAGGCCCTTTGGAAGGCACTTTTTTTTTGCCCGTCACCTGACAGGCGTCTTTGACTCATGTGGAAATGCCCATTTTTGGTAAAATATAGGCCTGAAGCGCAATCCACGCCCCGATGACGATCAGAAGTATGGCAATTTCGCTCATTAAGTTTTCCCTTTCGGGATTGTCTTGCTAAATTTTCGGAGTCAATTCAATTCCTGAACTTTTTTAATATAATGCATCTCTATGAAATCAGCAAGGGACGGAATCTCCTCCAGGCCAAATTTGGGAACGTTTAAGTCAAGATTCGAATCGGTCACCCAGGCCACCAGGTCGGAGTTTCCCGCAAACAAGGGCGCTTCATGAACGGCGACCCTGAATACCTCGATCTTGGGCCACCGCTTTCTTTTAAATCCCTCGATAAGGATCAGATCCACGTCATTAAAGTATTGTTTAAGATAGCTGAGGGTTTCGCTTTTTTCGTCATCCTTGATTAGGGCGATCCGGCCCGGAGAGGCGACAAGGACCGTGTCTGCACCGGCGTTTTTATGTCTCCAGCTGTCCTTTCCTTCCTGATCGAGATTGAATCCGTGATGGGCATGTTTGATGACACCGATTCGATACCCCCGCCGCTTGAGTTCGATGATCAGCTTTTCCAGTATGGTCGTCTTCCCGGACGCAGAGTTCCCCACAATAGACAGCATTTGGGGCATCCTCCCTCCTTTTAAAGCCAAAGAGAGGCTTATTTCACCGCCTCACCGATTTTTTCGCTAAGTTTCGGGACAAAATCGAGGATATCAGCCACGACTCCCACATCAGCCACGTGAAATATGGGGGCCTTCGGGTTCTTGTTGACGGCCACCATGAAGGGGGAGCCCTTGATCCCTCCTAGGTGCTGAAAAGATCCGCTGATTCCTAAGGCCAGATACACCTTGGGCTTGACGGTCTTACCCGAGGTTCCCACCTGCCGTGATTTTTCCATCCATTTGGCATCCACGATAGGACGGGAACAGGACACGTCCGCACCCATCACCTTTCCCAGTTCATGGATGATCTCAAGGTTTTCCTGCTCTTCGATGCCGCGACCCACGGAGACCAGCACTTCCGATTTCGTAATGTCCACATCGCCGGCCTCGGCCTCCACCAGTTCTATAAAGCGTCTCTGAAGAGTCGGAGCCCCCTCTTGAAAAGCTTCCGGCGTCTTGTCGATAATCTGCCCGCTTTTATCTTTTCGTTCATTGGGGGTGAAAGCGCCGGGTCGAAGGGTGATGACCGCACCCTGGGTCAGGTCGCATGCCACGTGGGTCCTCACCATTCCGTTGAACTCCTCACGGACAGCTCTTAAACTCTGCCCTTCCCTTGCTTCAAAACCCACCGCATCAGGAAGATAGGCCGCTTCCTGACAAATCGAAAGCCCGGGCGCCAAATCCATGCTGAAATGTTCATGAGGCATCAGAACGATGCTGCCCTTGGGTAGAATGCGGCTCAGCAAGGGCCGAATCACCTCGGCGTTCGGATAGGAAAGCGCTTCATTCTCAATCTTCCATACGGTGGCAAAAGACCGGGCTGCCTCTTGACAAACGCCTTCCACATCTTTCTTTGAACCCATGACCACGGCCACGGGGACAGCTTCCGGTTCAAGCATTTCCGCCGCCGATTTCAGCTCCAGGGCCGTGTCGTCGATTACGCCGTTTTTATGCAGAATATAAGCAATCATCGGGGCCATCACTTGATCCTTCCTTTGGATTTCAAAATCTCAATGAGCTTGTCGATGATTTCCTCATCACTTCCCTCCAGGATCTCGGCGCCTTTTCCGAGCTGCGGGGTAAAGTAATCGATCCGCTTGACCCGGGCGCCTGTCTTTCCAACAGTTTCCGCCGGGACAGCAATATCCGAGATTCCATGGATGGGGATTTCCACGGAAGCCACCTTGCGGATCCCACGGATACCGACATATCGGGGCTCGTTGATCCCTGTCTGGATGGAAAGGACGCAAGGAAGTCGGATCTCGCTGAACTCCTGGTTTCCGCCGGCGATCTCCCGTCCGATTCTGAGGGTGTCAGCGCCGGTAACCTCAATGTGGTTGACCAGAGCGGCAAAAGGCCGTTGCAGCATGGCGGCGAGCATCCCGCCAACCTGTCCGGCACCATCGTCGGCCTGGGCCCCGGTGAGAACCAGATCATAGCCTCCCTTTTTCACTTCGGCCTTCAGGGCGACGGCAATCCCCCGACCATCAGAGCCTTCCAAAGCCGGATCCATGAGATGGATGCCCTTATCCGCACCCATGGCCATTTCTCGCCGGATCACTTCCTCAGTCTCTTCAGATCCGAGGGAAACCACGGTGACGGTGCCGCCCACCTTGTCACGGATGCGAATGGCTTCTTCAACGGCGTAATTGTCCCATTCGTTCACCGAATAGACGAGATCCTCACGTTCGATATCGGTACCCTCCTTGTTCACCGTGATTTCATTTTCCGATGTATCCGGAACTCGCTTGATACACACTAAAATCTCCATGAATCTCCTCCCAAACCGTCAATGTCCGTTTTTCGCTTCCGAATGCGTTTCCGCAGTCGGCTTCGAATTCGGTAAGGCACCCCAATCCATTTGCTGAAGCACCAGTTCCACCAGGTCCATGGCCTTCATTTTTCCTTCCAGACCGCTGGTTTTGATGGCATCCTCGATATTGACCATGCAAAAGGGGCAGGCCGTAATGATGACGGTGGCCCCGGCCTTCTTTGCCATCTCCACCCTCAATTTTCCCATTCGGGTTTCTTCTATCGGTTCGTAAAAAAGCATCAGGCCGCCGCCGCCGCAACAGAAACTCCGGTCTTTGGACCGTTCCATTTCTACCCGGCGGATCCCCGGAATCGCATCCAATACACGCCGGGGTGCTTCATAGATGCCGTTGTGCCGTCCAAGATAGCATGGATCGTGATACGTGTATACCACATGGGGATCTTCGATCTTTTTCAACCGAAGCCTCCCTGAAACAAGTTTTCGTTCGAGGACTTGGCATATGTGTTCGACCTCCGGGATCCCTTTATAATCATGTCTGAGCGCATTGAATGCGTGGGGATCCGCCGTTACAATCTTTTTCACACCGCTTTCGAGGATGGCCTCTGTATTCCGGTTTCTCAGTTCTAGGAAGAGCATCTCCTCCCCGAAGCGCCGGACCTCGTGGCCGCTGTCCATTTCAGCGGAACCCAAGATTCCGAAATCGACACCGGCGCCTTGAAGCACTCGGGCCGTCGCACGGGCAATCTCCTGAATCCGATCGTCGAAGGAGGTGATGCTGTCCACAAAATAGAGCGTCTGAGCGGACGCCTTTTTCCCCAACACCTTGACATACCCCAGATCCTTAGCCCATTCGGATCGTTTTTTTTCCATTTTTCCGTAAGGGTTGCCGCGTTTTTCCAAGGCCGAAAAGGGCTTTTGAAGGGACTGGGGAACCCGGCCCTCGTCGACGAGTCCCCGTCTGAGGTCGACGATCTTGTCGATATATTCGATGAGCAGGGGGCACTCTTCCTCGCAAGCGCCGCAAGTCGTACAAGACCAGATTTCGTCGTCTTCCAAAACGCCGTCCATCAGGGTCTTTTCGTTTTCCGCCCCCGACCAGAGCGGGTACCTTTCGAACAGGGCATCCCGGCATTTGATGGAAATGAAACGGGGTGAAAGGGGACGTCCCACCGCATTAGCCGGGCAGTTGTCGGAACAACGGCCGCAGTCCGCACATGAATAAAAGTCGAGCATATGCTTCCAGGTGAAATCCTCCAATTTTTTAACACCAAAGGATTCTAGGCCGTCCAGTTGCTCTTCAGAAACGTCCCATTTCACCGGTTTTACAGTCCCCTTATCCAACTTCATGAAAAAAACATTGAAAAAAGAGGTGATGACATGAAAATGCTTTCCCAACGGCAGAAAGCATAAAAAGAAAAAAAAGATCAGTTCATGCGACAAGTAAGCGGCCATGTGAACAGCCTGCAGGGTCGACGCGGCATTGGGTGCCAAAACCGCTGCGGCCATCCCCTTCAGAGTCATGGGAAGGACCATTTCCGTTTCCAAATGAGACTGGAACTGATAAGCGACGAGGCTGCCTTCAAACAGCGCATCGGAAACCATAAGGCCGCTGATCAGAAGCAAAACGAAAACCGCTTCGGTTGTATGATTTTTTCCGTACCGAGCCGGGACATCGTATCGCTTCGGCTTGAACACTCCCCGCCGGATCATCGCGATCAGGCACGTGATCAAGACTATGGTGGCAGCAATATCCTTGACTACCATATAGACATTTCCTAGAGCCCCCCCCAGGCCCGGAAGCGTAAAGCCTTCGATGATCCCCAAAAAAACCAGCGTAATGGAACGCAAGGAAAGAATAACAAAGCCGACAAATAAAAAGATATGCAGAATTCCGGCTAAGGGGTATCGAGGCTGCCGGTACTGGGCCAGAGCATACCGGACTGTTGCCCCGATACGCATTGCCAATCGGTTAATACGCGGGTCAAAAGATGCCAAACACAATGGGCGTGTCCGCCTGTAGAGGATATAAGAAAAGATACCGATCCCAGCCAATGGAATGATCCACCATAAAATAATTGCGGGAATACCCAAAAAAGAGGCTTTTGCCGGGGAAATGAACTCAACTATCATTCGTATCTTTTCCTGTTGACGTCTTTCAAATCAGAGGGCAATGAATGAATGCTCATTCATTTTTACAGCGTCGGGTGATCCTGTCAAGAAAAAAATGCGCTTGAGTTAAGGGCACTGCCAAATACTCGCTATGGCGTTGACAAATCTTTCGAATCTATCTAGTAAAGATCTCAACGAAATATCAGAGTCTGTCTTTGGCGAAAAGACCCGTTGTCCTCAACAGGGGCAGAAGGAGGAAACATGACCCAGAAAGTCAGATACGAAGATAAACCGTGGCTTTCTCACTATGAGCCGGGCGTTCCGGAACACATTGATTATGAAACCAAGTGCATACCTGATTTTTTAGAGGCCTCTGCCCAGAAATTCCCGGATCATATGGCACTCCTTTTTCAGGGTTATACCATTTCTTTCCGGAAGATGAACGAGATGGTCGACCGGTTCGCCCGGGCGTTGAACAACTTCGGTATCCGAAAGGGCGACCGGGTCGCTATTCTCCTACCGAACCTGATACCATGCGTCATCAGTTACTATGCGGCATTGAAGATCGGCGGTGTCGTAGTGATGAACAACCCCCTTTATTCGGATCGGGAACTGGAGCATCAGTTCAATGATTCCCAAGCCAAGATCTTGATCACTCTGGATCTTTTGGCCAACCGCATGATCGATCTTCGACCCAAAACTCATATTGAAAAGATCATTTACACTTCCATCGGCGACTACCTTCCTTTTCCGAAAAGCCTCCTGTTTCCGCTGGTGGCCAAAAAGAAGAAGCTTTCGGCAACCGTCAAGCCGGCCGAAAGGCTTTACCGCTGGAAAAAGGTATTGGCGACCTATTCCCCGGATTCACCCCGGGTAACGATTTCCTTTGACGAGATTGCCATGCTGCAATACACCGGAGGTACCACCGGCGTCTCCAAAGGAGTCGTGCTGACCCACGAAAACTTGAGCAAGCAGGTCCAGCAGACTTGTGCATGGTTTCCTCAGTTTGAAAAAGGCAAAGAGATCATGCTGGGGGCGCTACCCTATTTTCATGTTTTCGGGATGTCGGCCTCCATGAATTTTGCCGTCTACATGGGATGGGGGCAAATCTTGATTCCCAAGCCCCAGCCGGAGCCTCTGCTGGAAGCCATCCGGAAATTCAAGCCCACCTTTGCTCCTTTGGTCCCCACTATGTATATTGGTATGCTCAACCACCCGGATATCCACAAGACCGATCTCACCTCCATCAAGGGATGCTTTTCCGGAAGTGCGCCGTTGCCTGTGGAAGTCATCCATGATTTCGAAGCCAAAACCGGAGCGGTGATTGTTGAGGGGTTCGGCCTCACCGAGACTACGCCGGTCACCCATATCAACCCCTTCAGCGGGGGCCAGCGTAAAGTTGGAAGTGTGGGCTTGCCCATTTCCGACACGGAATGCCGCATCTCGGCCCTCGAGGACTGGCAAAAAGAAATGCCGGTGGGAGAATCCGGGGAATTGCTCATTAAGGGTCCCCAGGTTATGAAGGGCTACTGGAACAATACTGAAGAGACAAAAGTTGTCTTGACGGACGGTTGGTTGCACACCAGCGACATCGCCAAAATGGACGAAGAAGGGTACTTTTATATCGTCGACCGGAAAAAAGATATGGTCATCTCCGGAGGATACAACGTCTATCCGAGAGAAGTCGACGAAGTATTTTACGACCATCCCAAAGTCTTGGAAGCCTGCTCCATCGGGATCCCGCACCCGACCCGGGGAGAGGCAATCAAGGTCTTCGTGGTGCTCAAAGAAGGGG
>PCSF01000028.1:11767-12337 GCA_002771315.1 Desulfobacterales bacterium CG23_combo_of_CG06-09_8_20_14_all_52_9
GGCCCATTGTCAAGCGCGCCTGGCCAAATACAAGCTTCCCACCGAAATCGAGTTTCGGAAAGAGCTCCCCAAATCCACGGTCGGGAAAGTATTGAGAAAAGAATTAAGAGGCGAAGAGATCCAAAGGCGTAAGGCTCCTTAGTCAATCGACGATACCTCGCCGAAAACGGCAAAACGATAGGAATGGGAAGATAAACCTCCGGAGGTGCATGAAAGCATCGCCGCCGGGGGTTTGGTTTGTATAAGCTTTGATGAAATCTTAAAACCTCAAGATTGATGGCGTCGTAAAAAGTCGTCACCCCGTTGAAAAACGGGGTCCATGGGTTTTATAAATGCTTGAAAATACTGGATTCCGGCTTTCACCGGAATGACGGAAAGAGAGCATTTTCGACTTTTTACGATTTCATCAATATTGGGATGGCAAAGGAAAAACTTCAGATGCAAGGCGCGCAAATCCTGAAAAATGAGGCGTACTTATAGGTATGCCGCAATGATTTACCCGGTTGAATCCTGCGAAGCAGGGCCGCAAAGCGGCATTCAACCGGGCAGGGGATGCAGCGCAACGCAGCA
>PCSF01000028.1:12374-14277 GCA_002771315.1 Desulfobacterales bacterium CG23_combo_of_CG06-09_8_20_14_all_52_9
CTTGATAACCTTATCGGCGATGAATCGCCTCAACGGTATGGTGTCGATGGGCTGGTAGTCGGCCAGAGCATCGATGGTGGCAAACAATCGAGGCAGTCGATCCTTTTTCTCCGCGAAGGCAACCACCTGTTTGGCCCGGAATACGATGCCGGCCATGGCGTCGTTGATATAGATCTTCACCGCTGCGCCATGATAGTCACTTGCCGAAGCACCCTTTTTCTGCTGAACTTTTTGTGCCCGCAGCAGGCCGCTTTCCATGGCATAGATTTCCATCACGATCTCCGCCAACAGTGCGACGAGCTCCTGCTCTTTCTCCAGCCTGATCATGAGCTGGTTGGCCGCAATTCCTGCTGCCAGAAGGAAGATCTTCTTGCTCGCCCGCACATAACGTTTCTGCAAGGCAAGGGGTGAAGGATCCGGTGCCGCGGCTGCCTCCGGGGATCCCTTCGTTAACATCTCCTGGACCTTTTGAATGGCCTCTAAAACAGCGAGCCTCCCTTTCATGGCCCGCCTGAAGAGTGTGGCGCCTATTAACAGTCGATTGATCTCGTTGGTCCCTTCGAAGATGCGGTTGATCCGGGCATCCCGGTACATCCGCTCCGCCGGGTACTCGGCCGTATATCCGTTCCCTCCATGAATCTGCAACAGCTCGTCGACGCAAAAATCAAGGGTTTCGCTGCCGAAAACCTTGGCAATGGAGCACTCGATGGCATATTCCTCGATGGTCCGAGCGTTGACGTCGGGATTTATTCGCTCTTCGGGAGTCCTGGCGCTCAATATATCTTCAAGGGCTGCAGCCATACGATAAACCATCGATTCTGCGATGTAGGTTTTAATACTCATATCGGCCAGCTTGTTCTTAATCATGCCGAAAGAGCATATTTTTTTCCCGAACTGTTCCCTCAGAGTGGCGTACTTGGCCGCCTCCGCAACCCCGATCTTGCAACCACCCACCACGCTTGCCCCGAGCTTGTATCGGCCGATGTTCAAAACATTGAAGGCGATTTTGTGCCCTTTACCCACCTCGAATAAGACGTTTTCCACAGGGACCCGGCAGTCCTTGAACACAACCGGTGTAGTGGAGGATCCTTTGATCCCCAGCTTCTTTTCCTCCGGTCCGTGGGAAACCCCTGGAAAAGTCCGTTCGACGATGAATCCGGTGAACTTTTCACCGTCTACCTTGGCATACACGATGAACAGATCGGCCCATTGGCCGTTGGTGATGTAAATCTTCTCGCCGTTGATCAGGTAGTGGGCACCCTCTTCGGAGAGCACCGCCGTTGTCTGAGCATTCAACGCATCGGAACCGGCATTGGGCTCGGTCAGGCAGTAGGCGGCGATCCACTCACCGGTGGCCAATTTCCTAAGATACCGTTTCTTCTGGTCTTCGTTGCCAAAATAGACAATGGGAAGGGTGCCGATGCCGGTGTGGGCTCCGTGTGCCACCGCAAAAGACGCTCCGGTGGCGCTGGCAATGGCTTCAGTTACCAGACAGGTGCTGATCTTGTCCATTCCCTCGCCGCCATATTCTTCCGGAATATCGGTGCCGTTGAGGCCTAACTCCCCCGCCAATTTAAAGAGGGAGCGGATATACGATACATCCTTTTCCTCGATGCGATCCATGTTCGGCTGGATCTCTTTTTTAACGAAATCCACGGCCGCCTGATAGATCATCTGGTGCTCTTTGGACATCTCTTCAGGCACAAAGATATCCTCCGGTTTGATGTCCGCAATGAGGAATTCTCCGCCTGCAAACACTTTTCTCTTTTCCATCTCAGATCTCCCTTTTATCGATTTACCCCTAAAAACTTAACCCTGTTGTTGCAAAAGCTGAGGATGTCCCAGATCCAAGGCGTCCAAGGGCGAAGCCGTAGTATTTTACTGCGAGCCCTTGGCAACGAAG
>PCSF01000257.1:0-5113 GCA_002771315.1 Desulfobacterales bacterium CG23_combo_of_CG06-09_8_20_14_all_52_9
TTGCTGCAGATCGAAAAATGCGGCGCCCGACAAGGCCCGGTAGCGCTCGGGATGGCAGGTCAAAATCAACAGTTGCAATTTTTCGGCTGCCTCTTCCAGAAGAGTCATCACTCTGGCCAGCCGCCCGGTGTCGGTGGCGGTGAGCACATCGTCGAAGACCGCCATCTGGCGCTCATCCCGGGCCAGGACCTCGGCAAGCGCCAGGCGTGTGACCATGTAGAGTTGTTCCTGCTCCCCGCCGGAGAGGTTGATAGGATCCACCGGAGTTTCGGACAATTCCGGGCACACGGCGCAAGGCACGAAGCCTTCCCCCACGGAAACGCGGCCGAGTCCCCGGCCGGCGATGCGCATCAGGTTGCGGCCGGCGGCCTCTTCGACGGGTTTCAAGACTGACATGACCGCTTCGGTCTTGCACTGGGAAACGGTGGTAAAGAGCAGCTTGACCACCTCCATCTTCAGGTTTTCCCGCCGGATCGTTTCCTCCAGTTGAGCGATTTCCTCTTCGGCCTGGGACAGGGCGGAATAGTGACCCTGGTCGGCAAGCGTCTCCAGAGTTCCGAGGGCTTTGCGCTCTTCGTCGCGGGCCTTAAGGGATGCGTCCTGAAGGGCTTGCAGATTTTTTTCCAGGTTCGCCAGGGCCACAGCACAATCGTTGGGAAACCGCGCCAGCTCGGCGTCGACCCGTTTCAACAGGGTTTTCCCGGCGTCCCGATCGATGAGGCTCTTTTCCAGGGCACGTTGGCGGTCCTGCAAGGATTCGCCGTCCCGGGAAAGATCTTCCAGTTGGAGTTCGGATTTTTGAAGGGCAATTCGGGTGGTTGCCGCTTTTTCGGCGATGCTCCGGAGCTGTTCACGGGCCGCCGCAAAAGCGCTGTGGGCCTGCTCCCAGGACAGGGCGGCGTCATTTAATCCCATGGCATGGGTAGCCTTGACATCACCGGCTTTAACTTTGAGGGCTTTGTAATCCGGCAGCAAAGCCTGCCAGGCCGGATACTCTTTTTCAATGTTCGAGATCCTGGCGCCAAGTTCAACCTGGTCTTTCATCAAGCAATCCCGGTCTTTTTCTTCCTGAAGCATTTCGAGGAATTTCCGGGCTTCCTCCAGGCGACGATCCAGGCTTTCGGCGCGTTCGACCAGCCCTTCCAGGTTGACGAGGTCGGCCGTACCGAAGGGCTGCGTGAAATCATCTATTTTTTGTTCCTGCTTCCTGATGGCCCGGCGATGGGTCTCGATGTCTCCGGTGGGGCCGGAAGCCCGGATGCGGGCCACACCCTGGATTTCCGCCACGACTTCCGGGGCGCCCTGAACGATGAAGGGCTTTCCATCCGACAAGGGCGAGGGACCGGTCGGTTCCCCGTGGGTTACCTCCAGGACGCCGTTTGCAGACGGTGTGATTTCCAGGCGGATCAAGGACGCCTCGAGGAGCAGGCGGGCTTCGTCCCGGGCCCCGATGGCCTTGCGGACAGCGTTGAGGGTTTTGCGGTTCGGCGCTAAAAGCGCCAACCGCTCCTTCCGCGCGGCGTCAAGGCTTTGCTCTGCGGAGCGGATGGCGTCGATGCGCCGCTCAACCGTCGCTTGCCGATCGCGTAATTCGCGATACGACCGGGCCAATTCGGCCTCGTGTTCCGCTTTTTCCACGGCATCGCCGGCCTTGCGTACGGCATCCAGGTGTTGCCGGGCTTCGGTGAGTCGGGTTTCTCTTTCCCCAAGCTCCGTTGCCTTCAGGGCTTCTTCGGTTCCCAGGGATTTCAATTCCTCTTTTTTCAGCCGGATCTCGTTTTGGGTGGATTGGATCAGACGGATATGCTGATTGAGCTGCTTGTATTGGGCTTCTGTTTTTTCAAGATCCCGCCGAATATTTTCTTGGTCGGCCATGAGCTTCCGATAGGTTTCGGCTTCCCGGCGGGCTTCGGTCACATGCTGCGTCAACTCGGCGATTTCCAACTGAAGCTGACGGTGCCGGTGCCCGAGTTCTTCCACGCGTCTCGACGTGGCTTCGTAGCGCTGCAGCATCTCCAGGGCCTCAGCCCTGCGTTGCCGGACATTGTCCAGCGAAGCCTGCATCTGGGCCAGGGGAGGTGCCGCCTTGCCGGTTTTGACTTTCCCCTGCTGGGTGAAATATCGCTCGTAAAGATCAAGAATTTTTTTCTCGATGGGGCCGGCGGCGATGTCGGTGACTTGGACACCTAAGAGGTTTCGGATATCCGTGATCACGTCTCCCGACAGATCGCTGAATTTCAGCTCCCCCTGGGGCGCCCAGAGGACCTGGGCCAGCCCCCAGTTGCGGGGTTGGGAAAGACCGCGGCCCGGCGGGTTTTTAGATAAAATGCGGCGGACCTGTTCATCGGCATGACGGCCTTCGGCCAGCCGTCGGAAGATCCCGTTTTCCTTGCGTTCCAAAAGCGCGAAGGCATCGTCTAAGAATTGTTTGGTCACCCGATAATGAACGCCTTCGTGGAGAAAAGAGACCGACACCCTGGGCGGCAGGGATCGTCCCCAGGGACGGATGGCCTGAATATCCTGACCTGTTACCGCATGGCTGTCCATCAGGGCCCGCCGAAGCGCTTCAAAGAGCGTGGATTTGCCGATGCCGTTGGGACCGCAGACGACATTGAGACGGTCGTTGAACTCTCCCACCGTGATCTCATTTAAATAGCATCGCCATCCCGAAAGGGTGATCGCCCGCAGGATCATGGGGTCACCTCCCCGGAGAGGGTATAGAGCAGGATCAAAGCCTGGGAGGCGGTTTGCGCCTCCGGGTTGTTGCCGATGCTCAGATCCCTGAGCCGGCCGGCGGCTTCGCGCAGAATGCCGGAGGGAAGGGATTCGATCCAGCGGTGATCTTCGGGCGACGGAATCAGGGCGGAGGCATCCAGACGGGCATACAGGAAATGGGATTCAGTCAAATGCGCAAGACGAGAAAGTTCTTCCGTTTCCTGGGAATCCAGAAGCCCTTTCAGACGCAGATCCAACAGAGTCAACTGAGGATCGCCCAGGTTTTCAACTTCCATTCGGATCCTTTTCAGATCCCCGGGTGCAAGGGCTTCCCGGTCAAGGATCAGCCATTGCAGCCTTCCTGTCGAGACGACCTGGACTTGCGGCGCGGCTTTGGGCCCCGGGATTTCGACCATCAGGGCGTTGCCGCTGTCCCTTTCCCCGAATCGTGAGGTTTCGGGGGTGCCGCAGTAGGCCATCCGCACGATTCCGGATGAATCCGGATAAGTCGATGTGGAGTGCCAGTGCCCCAGGGCCAGGTAGTCCAGATCGGCCCAGAGGGCGGCGTTGCGGGGAATGGGAAGCTCCGGCTCCGGCTGAGGAAGCCCCTCGACATTTCCATGGGCCATCCCCAATCGGATGAGATCGTGACCGTCGCCTCCGATCCAGGCGGTGGGATCTTTCCGGGCGTATTTGTCCCGGATGGGACACGGAAACAACAGGCCGTCGGGGATTTCGACCGGTTCTGGTTCTTTGAGCACCACCAGGTTCGGATGCGTCTTCCAGGATGGGTGATCCCAGACACTGCCCGGCGCAAGGGGGTCATGATTGCCCGGGGTCAGAAAAACTTGCCCCTGAAATCCGGAGAGGATGTCGATGACGCGGCGCACCAGCGTCCGGTCCACCGCATTGTTCTCGAAAAGGTCTCCGGTCGCCAGGATGAATTGGGCTTTCGACCGGTTGGCGACCTCGACGACCCTGGTCCCGGCGGCAAGCCGTTCATCCCTGACGCGCTGGGCGGCGCTCCCGACGAAGTCGGCCTTCATGCCGATCTGCCAGTCCGCGGTGTGAAGAAATTTCATATTTTTAGCTGAAGACCCGTTGCAAAGAATCAAAAGGTGATGATTTCATATTTACCGTCTGATTCATTCCGGAAGCAAATCGTAGAAGTAATGCATGACATCCGAGCGTGAGATGATTCCGATTAATTGCCCGTTATCCACCACCGGCAGGCGCCCTACGTCGTGTTTGACCATGATCTGGGCGGCCTGCATGGGGCTTTTCCCCGGCTCGATGATTTGCGGATTTACCGACATGAAGGTTTTCACCGGCCTTGTGAGTTGAGATTCCTTGCGCAACCGGCTGAAATCCCGGCGGGAAATCATGCCGACGACCTGATCGTTTTCAACCACCGGGATTCCGGTGACACCTTTCTTCCGCAGGATCTTGGCCGCTTCCTCCATGGTGGTGGTGGGCGGAATCGTAACTACCGGAAACGACATGAGATCGCTGATTTGCACCGACGCCTGCTGGTTGCCCCGAATCAGCTCCAGGATCCACTGCTCCACGGCATCCGGATTGACGTCCTTGAGCTGGACCGAGGCAGCGCGGGGATGGCCTCCGCCGCCCATGCTGCGAAGGATGAAACTCACATCGAGTTCGGCGGACTGACTGCGGCCGATGACCATGCATCGGTGCTTCCCGACGTCGTTGAAAAGACCGAAGGCGGCGTCCACGTTCATGATTTCCATATACATGCGGACGACCACCGCCAGGTTGTCGATGTGTCCGTCGATGACGACTTTGCTGATGCTGATGTGGTGTCCTTTGACCTTGCTGCGCCTGGCGTGCTGGAGCATCTCAAACAGAATCGCCTTATGCTTCTGGCTGTAAGCCGGTTTCAGGAAGGTGCTCAGGATACTCAGATCCGCATGGTTCTCCAGGAGCCATCCCGCGGCATGGACATCTTCCGCCGTGGTGGAAGGAAAGGTGAGATGCCCGGTGTCTTCGTAGATTCCCGTAAGCAGGAGGGTGGCCTGTATGGGCGTAAGGGTGATGTGTCGGTTCTTCATCTCCCGCACGAGAAGCGTAGTCGCGGCACCGATGATTTCTCGGAGCTCCATCGAAGCCTGAATCGACCCCAATTCGTTATGATGGTCGTATATAAATATTTCCAAACCTTCGCGCTTTTTCAGCGCATCCATCCGATCCAGGCGGCTCCAATGGCAGGTGTCGACAACGATGAGCCGCGTTACCGCCTTTAGATCCACATCGTCGGGCGTTAGGATCGGAAAGAGATCTTTATGGAGGGATACAAAGGCCTTGACGTTGGGGTTCAGGGTCTTGGGAAGCACCGGCACGGTTTCGGGATAAAGCAAGGTGACGGCAATTACGGAAG
>PCSF01000257.1:5151-11403 GCA_002771315.1 Desulfobacterales bacterium CG23_combo_of_CG06-09_8_20_14_all_52_9
ATGTGCATTTCGCTCGGCTTCCGAAATATGCCAATCCCTTCGGGCGTTACTATACCACGGACCAACGGATTCCTTCAAGACAAAAGCATGATGCAGGAGCGGATCAGGCCATGGATCCCTTTTTTGGAGCAGATAAAATGGTGCCGATCATGATGCTCCCCACGATTAAAAGACCCCCGATGAGGGTTCGTATTCCAGGTCTTTCCCCCAGCAGAAGGAAGGCGAAGGCCGTGCCGTATACCGGTTCCAGCCCGGCGATGATGCTGGCGAGCTGAGTCTTGATGAACTTCAGACTCCGGATAAAGAGCGCGTGCGACAAGGCCGTGCAAAAGATTCCCAAGACCGCCAGAAGCATCACATCCTTTTGCGACAGGGAGAAGTCCAGGAAGAAGCAAAACGGAAAGAGGACAGCGGCGGCCACTCCGTTCTGGTACCCGGCGATCACCAAAGGAGAATAAGTCGCCACATACTTGCGGTTGAGGATCGAAAGGAGCGCAAAAGATACGCCGGAAGCCACCCCCCAGGCCGCACCCCGGGTGATGTGATCGCCCAGATCCAACGACGGCACGATGCACCAGAGTCCGGCCAGGACTATGGCGGCGGTCAGGATGTCGATGGGGCGAAGCCTTTCTCTGAAAAACACAGGTTCCATGAAGGTCACAAAAATCGGAAAGGTTGAAAAGGTCAAAAGCCCCACCGCCACAGTGGAGACCTGGATGGATTTAAAAAAGGCGATCCAGTGGCCGGCCAGCAGGATGCCCAGAAAGAAAAGGGCCCAAAAATCCCCCGGGGAGCGGGGACGGATGTCTTTCTTTAGCAAAAAGACGGTCGCCGAAAGCACCGCAAAGGCAAAAGAGGTCCGTCCAAAAACAATAATCGACGACGGCGCGGCTACGAGCTTTCCGAACAATCCCGCCAGCCCGAAAAGCAAAACCGCCGCATGAATTTCGATCATTCCCGCTGAGTTTTTCATAGGTTTGTTTTTCAGAAGAAGAATCATATTCGAGGGATGTAAGATAGGCAAGGAAATAGCGTGTACTTATCCGAAAGGAGGGCGTAAAAAAGGAGCAGCCCAGTGAATCGGACTCGTGAAGGGGGGAAAGCCCGCACGAGCCCTGCTCCGTCAGGCCGCTTTTTCGTGTCGCAGAATCTTGCCCCGGACGCTGACGACAACCTTATTCAAGGGGATATGCTTTCCCGCCGTTTCCATCCCCTTTTTGACGATTGCGGGAAGGCCGCTGCAACAGGGAACTTCCATGACCACGACGGTTACACTCCGGATGTCGGCGACCTTAAAGATTTCGGAAAATTTTTCGACATATTCCTGAGGATCGTCAAACTTGGGACAACCGATCATCACAACCCTTCCCCTGATAAATTCCTGGTGTAAAGCCGGAAATGCCACGGGTACGCAATCGGCCGCCACCAGCAGGTGAGCCCCCTTCAGAAACGGGGCCGTGGGCGGAATCAGCTTGATCTGGATGGGCCAATGGGTCAATTCCGACTGCTGTCGTGCTTCCAGGGCGGTCGGCATGTTCGCTTGCGCGCAGGGATTGGCCGCAGAAAATACCTGGATGCCGGCCGACGGGCACCCTTTGGGAGCTTCATGCACCCTCCGGGCATTGCTTTCGAGGTGTGCTTCCACGGCGTGCTCATCAAATTCCTCGGCTTCGCGTTCAATAATATGCAACGCCCCCTGAGGGCATTCGCCCACGCAGGCCCCCAGACCGTCACACAGGTTTTCGGAAATCACCCGGGCCTTACCATCAATGACCGCGAGGGATCCTTCCGCGCAGGAAATGACGCACTGGCCGCATCCGTCACAGAGTTTCTCGTCGATCTCGATGATTTTTCTTGTGACTTTCATGGTTGAACCTCTCATTCAGATTTAAGATGGGTATCGTGCACGAGGAAGAGCTCTATACCAGCAGCACCGCCTCGGCCGTATGCTTTCCGCTTTCGGTCAGAAAGGTTGCCGCGATCGTTTCTTTCAGCCGACCTTTTTCCATGGGCATATCCTTCAGCCTTTCTTCGAGGTTGGCGATCTGGTCGGCATCATATACCACCTTGAAATTGAGCGTTTCGTCACATTTAGGATGGTGATGGTGGGCGATGATGTCGCAAACCTCTTGAATGACCGATTCTTTGGCCTTGAGCTTTGAAAGGATCGAGCGGGCGATAGGAGGGCCTTCTTGTTCCTGATATTCAGGTGCGGCACTTTGAAATTTGCGTTCGGCCTCAGGGATACCGATGTCATGAAGATAGGCCGCACAAAGGATCACCGCCAGATTGCCGCCTTCCAGTTTCCCAATCCGTTCCGCATGACGCGCCACCCGGCCGGCATGTCCGATCCTCTTGAAGTCGCTTTTAAAATATCGTTTGACCTCCACCGCCACGCGGTCTTTGAACAGGTTTTCTTTCAGGGCCAACAGCTCCTCCGGAAGTGTTCCCAGACACTGCTCGGCGTGTTCGCAATACGATGCGCACCCGAAATCCATCTTGGGATTCACGAACCGATAACCGCACCGGTTGCACTTTCGGGTGGTGTCGTCCTTGAAAAACTCCACGATGTTTTTACACTTGGGACACCGGGCCTCAAAAATGGCACCCGGCTTCCAATATCGACTGTCCTGACCCGGGCATTTCATGGGGTTACCTCCGTTTTCATGTTGACTTGTCTGTCTTTATACCGTTGAATTCGGAAGGGCGCCTTGACATAGGTCAATAGAAAGCAAAATTTTTAAAAGGAGAATACATGGCGGTTGCAGCGGATGCCCTGACGCGCTCCCCTCTCTTTGAGGGGCTTCCCGATGACCAGATGGCGGAAATTAGGCGCATCGCCGTATCCCGGCAAGTCAAAAAGGGCGAGATCATCTTTTCACAAGGAGATGCCGGAAACGGGTTTTATATCGTCGCCGACGGTGTGGTCAAAGTCTTCACGGTATCCGTGGAAGGCAAAGAGCAGATCCTTCACATTCTTGGCGACGGGGAGCCTTTCGGGGAGGTGGCGGTTTTTACCAGGCGTCCTTTCCCGGCCCATACCGAGGCCCTGACCGATTGCAGGCTTTGGTATTTCCCCAGGGCTGCCTTTGTGGGGCTGGTGGAAAGTCTCCCATCCCTTTCACTCAACATGATCGCCCTGTTGTGCATCCGGTTGCATCAATTTGCGGCCCAGGTGGAAAGCCTATCGTTGAAAGCCGTTCCCTCCCGGTTGGCCGCCTACCTGGTTTATCTGGCCGAAGAACAGAAAACAAAAGACCGGGTCTCGCTGAAGATCTCCAAGGGGCAGCTTGCCAGTCTTCTCGGGACCATACCGGAGACCCTCTCCCGGGTCCTTGCCCGCTTGAGCGATCAGGGGATCATTGTGGTGGACGGCAAATCGATCCGCCTGACGGACATCGATGCGCTCCGGGACCTCTCGAATCAGTGAAGGAACAAGAATCTATCGTTGGGTCCTGAGAAGCTGGCGGCTGAGGGCTTCGAGGTGCCCCATCTCTTCCTTGATGATGGCGTCGATCCGGCTTTTACCGAATTTTTCCGGAACCAGGTCCCGAATTCCTAGGTAAAACACGATGGAGTCTTTTTCGGCGCCGATGGCGGCCATGAAAATATCTTTCAAAGAAGACGGGTCCATCTTCTTTTCGAAAAAGACGCGGGTGTCTGCCAAAGCGCGCAGGTAGGCCGCCGCTTCTCCGTTCGGGTCAAAAATGGTGGAGATCTGCTCTTTCTCGGTAAGATCGGCCATCATTTTTGAAAAAGTTTTTTCATGCCCTTCTTCCATGGCGGAAAGCTGCGTCAGCAATTCCTTGGCTTCGGCATCATGGGTTTTTTTCGCGGCATTCTTATAAAAGGCCGCACCGTTTCTTTCAAGTTGCAGTGCCATCTCGAAGACATCCTTGGCATTGAAATCGTACATCATGGTTCATCCTTTCCTTTCCATAAGCAAACGGGACGCCTCATCCCGGAGTTTAAAATCATTTTTAACATAAAACCGAACCGCATATTTGTAAAGCGCATCCTCGTTTGCATCGGGTTATGGCCGATGGGTCCTTTTTCAAGCACAATGCGTCATGCTTGAGCTTGACACACTCCGCGTCTTTTCCTATAGTCACGGCGGCATTTTTGGGAAAAGGTGCGTGGGCGTTTCATTGGCTGCCCTCCGAATCCCCCCTTTCTCCCGGGTTAAGATAGATGCGTTCACGCTTTCGATGAAGAATAACCCTTCAACAAACTCGCCCTCGCCGCCCATCCTGCTCCTGGTTGCCGGGGCCAAAGGAGCCGTGGGATCCACCGTTGCCGCTGCCGTGGCGGCCGGGGAAGCGGACCCGGATATCATTATAAAAAGCTTGACGAGCCGAAACCGGTTTTCCGCCGACTTTCCCCCGATGCGCTTTAAAATGGCGGGATGGGACGTTTGCCTCAAGCCTTTTCCCGCGATTTGGGAGAAAAACGGCGTCCTCCCTGAGGCGATTCGGTTGCGATATCAGGAGTATGCCAAAGAGATTCCGGTCCGGAAACCCCCGGATTCGACAATACCCCTCAAGGACCAGGTTGAATCGATCCGGCGGGATCTTGCGGTATTCATGGAAAGCCATCCCGGCGCACGGCCGGTTTTTGTCAACCTCCTTCCGGCCGCTCCATGCCAAAACATTACGGCAGGCCCGAAATCCGTATCTTGCCTTCCAGGGCGTAGCAAAGATTGTCCGGATAGGGCCTATGCGCTGGCCGCCGTCGATTCCGGCATCCCCGTGGTCAATTTTTCGCCAAACTCTCTGGAATCCCAGGAGCTTCTCGCTGCGGCCCGGCAAAATCACGTGCCCATTGCGGGGCGGGACGGTAAGACCGGCCAGACCTTCCTGAAGGTCGTCCTGGCCTCTGCCCTCAAGGCCCGGGCTTTTTCCGTGGAGGGCTGGTATAGCTTGAACCTTTTAGGAAACGCCGACGGAAAAAACCTCATGATCCCTGAGAATGCCTCCGGAAAATTGGCCAATAAGACCGCCGTCCTCGACACCATTTTGGGAACACCCGGAAAAACGGGAGAACGTGGGGTTTTCCACAAAGTCCGCATCGATTACTACCCGCCCCGCGGCGATGCCAAGGAAGCCTGGGACCTCATCGATTTTTCCGGCCTTTTCGGATTGCCCATGAGCCTTCGCGTGAATCTGCTGGGAAGGGATTCCATTTTGGCGGCCCCCTTGGTCCTGGATCTTGCCCGCTGGATGGTGGCGTTAAAAGCTGCGGGTCGCGGTGGACCGGTTCCGGAGCTGGCCTTTTTTTTCAAGACACCGGTAGGAGAAAACGCCCCGGCTACGTTCCAGGATCAACTTTCCGCCTTGGATTTGCTTGAAAGGGAGTGCGTGGAATCCGTGGTCCCCCGTAAGGGGCGGCCTGCATGATATTCGGTTACAGCACCAACGCCTTTGTCAAATTTTCCCTTTCCGATGCCGTCTTGAAAATCGCCAGGCTCGGTTTCAACGGTATAGAGATTATGGGGGACCGTCCTCATCTTTACCCGCCCGACTACGATTCCGGGGCGATTTCCGCTCTGAAGGACCTCATCCGGGAATGCAATCTGACCGTGACCAACCTGAATAGTTTCACCCTTTTTGCAGTCGGGGACACCTAATCTTCCTTCATGGATCGAGCCGGAGAAAGCGCGCCGGGACATCCGCATTCAGCACACCCTCGATTGTCTGAAGGTTGCCTCGGCCATCGGGTGCAAGAACATTTCCGTGCCTCCCGGCGGACCGTTGAACACCCTGTCCCGTAAAGAGGCCCTGGCCCTCTTTTATAAAGGCATGGAGGCGGTGATCCCCCTGGCTGAAACACTCGGGGTCCGCATACTCGTGGAACCCGAACCGGATCTGATGATCGAAAACACACGGCAATTCAGGGAATTTATCGCCGGGATCCGATCTCCTGCCGTGGGGATTAACTTGGATATCGGGCATTTTTTCTGCGCCGGCGAGGCGCCGGAGGAGACCTTTGAGGAGCTTTTCGGGTGGGTCGGGCATGTCCACCTGGAAGATATCGCTGAAAGCCGCATCCATCGCCACCTCATTCCAGGACACGGTGCCATCGATTTGTTGCGTATTCTGGAGACCATCGTCCGTTTGAAATATGAAGGCGCCGTCAGCCTGGAGTTATACCCCTATACGGATATGCCGGAAGAAGCGGGAAGGGAAAGCCTGGAATATCTCAAGCCGGTGTTCGATGCCGCAGGTATTGCGCTGGATTAATCCCAGCGTTGCA
>PCSF01000257.1:11443-11672 GCA_002771315.1 Desulfobacterales bacterium CG23_combo_of_CG06-09_8_20_14_all_52_9
AGGCCTTCGAATGCGCTTACGATGAGCAATTCCGGCGGAAACCCAAGGGGGGAGCTCGGCGGGCTTTTTTAGAACAAAAAAGAAGAGGGAGGCATTTCGCCCCCCTCTTCTCACTTGATCAGGCAAGAACAGCTGTTAATCAACTTCCTTCATTTTCGTCACGGTCAGGACCTTCTTGTCCTTTATCGTGGCAACAATGCCGGTTGCCTCTATTTTCTTTCCTAACATG
>PCSF01000300.1:0-3247 GCA_002771315.1 Desulfobacterales bacterium CG23_combo_of_CG06-09_8_20_14_all_52_9
CTTGACCGGGCTTGTTCAACTACCGGATAAGATCGTGGTTCGCTTCACTCACACGATCTATCCTTGTTCGTTATGTTTCCCTCTTTGATTCTCGTATACTTATAGCTTTTTGAGGAGTTAGAATGAAGTTTTTGCCTTCATCTTTTTCGACCTGCTTTAGAAATTCACAATGAAGACAGTCTAGAATTTTCTTGGAATATGTGCCCTGTACTTCTCCCCCGCAAAGAGTCCCTGCGATAGCCCAGCAAAATCTACCCCCATGCTTACCCTCATTGACACCATCATATTCATTGGGTAATGCCGCCGAGCATAGGCCAAGTTTATCGACATTTTCACCCCCTGGCTGCCTACCGCACTTCATCACTTCCCAGCAGTTTCTTCTTTCCATTTGTATCTCCATCTCTTTTCTTTTTGAGACATAAGGCGGCGCGGGGAAAATGCGTCCGACTTAAAGCGTGATGTTATAAGCTCCGGTGCCAAACCACTTTGCAAAAGTACTTGTCCGGATATAATAAAACTACGGCTTTTTTTGAAAGCTCCTTTGCAGACTTTGTAGCAGGATTTCCCAGATAAGATTTCAGAGCTTCAATTGGATCAGTTCTCTTGGGAATGTTTAATGACCTTCCAATTAGGTCAACACACCTGCCTTCTTTGTAATTCTTTCGTAGGACCGTTCGGATAAATTCATATTCTCTATCCTTATAACGCCGCTGTTGAGCTTCGGCTCTTCATGGCCTTTTGAACTCCGCTCGCGCTCCGCCCATCAAGGCCATTCGAGCCGACCCCGCCCGTAGGGCAGCTTCACTCCGCTCGGTCGGTTGGCACGAAAAATTGCATAAATGCAATTTCCGCCCCCAACCGACGGCGGCTCAACAGCGGCGTTATGCCATTATTGATGCGCGACTTGGCGAAGCTCGTAGATTCGTCCATATTTCGCCGCCGACTCTAAGTCCCCCTGACGAAGAGCATCTCTCACGTCGTCCAATTTATAGGCATCTTCAACACTGAGATAAGGAGACCAGCCGGTGTCGTCTTCCACCAGAGAGACCTCTACCTCAGCCACATATTGACCTTCATACACATACTTTGACTTCTTTCGTTGTTTCATCGTTACCGCCTCCGCGTAAATGTTTTATCCCACCGTTCCAGATCCGGCCGGTATGCCGTTGACCAGAACCACAGGCTTGTCATGACCTTTCGGGATACCCCATACAACATGAATGGGCTCGGCTGCTCGATCTTTCTACAACAATAGGACGCATGGCCCTCTCGCATAGTTCAAGTATTCCTCAACAACCACCGCCTCCTGAATGCTACCGAGTACCTCTCGTGCGGTCAGCCCGTCGTCGGCCAACTCATCGTATCCGTGTTCAGATATTCGAACATCGCCAGCGCGTAACAAATCACGCACCCGGTCAATGAAATCACTCAAACCATATTCTCCTTTTCAGCCACTATCATTTCTTGGCATAACGTTGCGCTTCAGCGGCGCGCGGCTTTTTGCGCGTCCGACTGCAAGCGCCTTGTTCGGCCCGGTTATCCGTGCGTGGTCGTCTTCGAGGGCGAGTGCCGTCATCTTCCACAGCAACGTTTGTACTTCTTTCCACTGTTGCACGGACAAGGCGCGTTGCGTCCAGTTCCGTGGTACTTCTCATCGCGTGAGAGCCGTGCCATCCTTTGTGAATCCAGCCGAGGCATATTGGGAAACATCTCATGGTGCCGCGCAATCATTGGCGCGATGACCGAGTGTCGAAAGTCTGCAAACTCGGCCACGTCCATCTTTAGTGCCGGTTGCATTTCGGCGAGGCTCTGTTCTTGTTCAGTCTCGGGCAGCAACGCGAGATTCCAGCACATCTGGGCTATCGAGAGTGCATTCTGCACCTGCTCGTGTGATCCGTCTGTCGCGTCGAGCAACGGTTGCGCGTATGCTACCATCGACTCTGCCATTACTCCCATAATACACCTTTAATCTTGTCAGGCCGAACATATATTATGCAGACTCTTCTCTCAAAGCCTTCAACTTCAATTTTCGTCTGTCCGGATCATATGATAACGATAAAAAGGCTCAAGAATCGCATTTTTTGTTTGAATTTTAATATTGATGGCTTTGTAAAAAGTCGTCACCCCGTTGAAAAACGGGGTCCAGGGGTTTCATAACTTCTTGAAAACACTGGATTCCGTCTTTCGCCGGAATGACGGAAAGAGAGCGTTTTCGACTTGAGACGCTTTTCCAGCTTCTTGAAGAGGAGATTGCCGATAATCAGGAGGGCGCCAACCAGAAGGATCTTCCCAATGTTCCCGCACATGATCTCTTTTATGGGTTCCAGGTTCAGCATGGCGCTTGCCTTTCCAGCCAGTTTTCTTAGAGATCCAGGGTGTCGAAGGCTGATATAAATGTTTTTCAGGGGAATTTTATATGAAAAAATGGATAAATCAACAGCATAAATTTTTCAGGGGAAGACGGGCGTCAAAAAAGTGGGAATTCCGGGAATATTCCTGATCCTGGCCGGCTATCTTTTTGGTCATACGGGATCATGTATGACCAATTTTAAAGCAAATATTCCTTGTGATTTCAAATTGTTTTAAATCGTCTTTTACCCCTGACACGGTAGGGGTCATGAGTTCAACTCTTATCGTGCCTACCAGAAAAGATAAGGGTTTGCGGGGATTGGATTCTGTTATCAACGAATCCAAACAGACCCGGATCCCAACATTTACCGGGGTGGCCGGCTAGCCACCCCGTGTTTTTGATGCCCCTTCATAGGTTTCTAAATGAAGTGAGGGGCTCTTCGATCAGGTCATTTTCCCTAAAGCGTGTGGGCCTTAAGGCGCGGATGTCCAATGTCTCCGACCGACCCAGGATGATCAGCTCGGCGGTCACCTTCCCGGCGATGGGGCTGTGCTGGAATCCATGGCCGCTGAAGCCGGTGCATACGACGAACCCGGCAAGTTCCGGATACGTTCCGATGATTGCATGATGATCCGGGCTTAAGGCATAATGACCGATCCAGCCGCGCAGGATGCCGGCTTTTTCGAGAACCGGCACCCGGTAAATAGACTGCTCTGCCGTCCATTCCTGGGCGTCAAAATCGACTTTTTCGCTGAATGTCCGCTGGGCATCCGTATTATCCGAAGGTCCTGCCAGAAGCAGGGCCGGACCCTCCCGGCGCATGTACCAGCCGGTATCGAAATGAAGAACAAAAGGAAGAAGCGCGGGGAGTTCGTCGAAGAGATTCGTCATGAAGAG
>PCSF01000300.1:3256-29663 GCA_002771315.1 Desulfobacterales bacterium CG23_combo_of_CG06-09_8_20_14_all_52_9
TAAGGGACAGACGGGAAGTTCAACCCCCGCCGATGCGGCAACCCAGCCAGACCAGGGTCCTGCAGCATTGACCACCCAGTCCGATCGGATGATTTTCCCCGTGTGCGTCCTAACCCCGGTCACATGCCCTTTTTCGGTCATAATTTCAGTGGCTTTTGTCTCTTCATGGATCTGAACGCCCAGGCGCCGGGCCCCCCGGGCAAACCCCTGGACCACCTCATTGATGCTATAGTAGCCGTCCCCGGCGGTCCAGCAGGCACCTTTCAAATCTGCGGTTTCCAGAAACGGCCAGCGTCGAAAGATCTCTTCCGGATTGAGAATCTCGGCGAAAAGTCCCATGCGTTCCAGCATGGCCGCCGTATTTTCAAAGAGGCTGCGTCCCCTGTCGCTGCTGGTCAAATACAGGTATCCCGAAGGTGTATAATGCAATTTTACTCCGAATTCCTCTTCAAACCTTTCGAAGACCGCCTTTGAGGCCAAGGAGAAGCGGATGTTGATTTCAGTGGCAAATTGGATCCGGATGCCTCCCAGACTTTTTGCCGTGGACCCCTGGGCGCCCACAAACCCCTGTTCGCAAACCAAGACGCGATTGGCCCCCAATTTGGCCAGATGATACGCGATGCTGGTCCCCATGAGCCCGGCGCCGACAACGATGATATCCGTTTTTTCGGGCAATGGCCGAATCATTAAAATTTTTCGTTTTTCATCTTTGGGTCATCTCCAAGCCATGACCATATCCCCGCGCTGATTACCAGGGCCAGGCCGGCTATCATGTTCCACTTTCCCGGGAATACCAGAAAGGCGGCTCCGCTTAAAAAAAAGGCCCGCTGTATCCAATTCAAAGGGGTGCGGAATTGACCGATGACGCCGCAGGCAAGACTAACGATGCCTATGACCGTCACTGTAAAAGCCATCAAGATATCCAGGTAACTCCCCTTCAGGAGCAAGGCCGGCTGGTATAGAAAAGCAAAGGGGACCAAGAAGCCGGCGATCCCCAGGCGGAACCCTTCGATTCCGGTAGCCATCGGCTCGGAGCCGGCCAAATTGGCCGCCGCAAAGGATGTGACCGCATCGGGCGGGGTGAGATCCGCCAGGACCGCGTAATAAAAGACGAAAAGATGGGCGGCCAACAGTTCCACGTTGAAATTGGTGAGAGCCTGCGCACCTACCGTTATACTGATGATGTAGGAGGCCGTGGTCGGAATACCGGTTCCCAGGACACTGACGACCATGAAGACCAGAAGGGCGGCAAAGAGCAGGACCCCCTTGGAGGCTGAAACCAGGATGGTGCCGAAAGACAGCGCCACTCCCGTCCGGGTGAGGATTCCGACGACCATGCCCGAACCTGCTAAGACGCTGGCGATCAGGGCGCAGTTGATCAGTGATTTGAAAAAGATTTCTAAAAGCTTGGTCCGGTTTATCCAGGTTTTTCGATCGAAGCAGCTCAAAATCAGGGTGATCCAGATGCTATGGAAGGCCGCTTTAGACGGCGAATACCCTGTGGCGAGCAAAGAGACGATGACCATGAAAGGAATCACAAAGTAGGCATGCCGCAAGAGATCCCTGGGTTTCGGCCTGTCCTCTTTTCGAATGGCCAGAATGCCTCGACGGACAGCAATGAAATGGACCATGCACATGACCCCGAGATAATACAGGATTGCGGGGATGGCAGCGGTCTTGATGATGGTGAAGTAGGGAACGCCGGTTATTTCGGCCATGATGAAGGAGCCCGCTCCCATGATGGGGGGCATGATCTGGCCGCCGACACCGGAGACGGCCTCCACAGCCGCCGCCTCTTTGGGGCTGTAACCGCTTTTCTTCATCATCGGGATGGTGAAGGATCCGGTAGCGTAAACGTTGGCTACCGAGGATCCGGAAACGGTGCCATACAAGGCGGAGGAAATCACCGAGATCTTGGCCGATCCGCCCCGGGCCCATCCGGCAGCCCAGGAGGCAAATTCGATTAAAAAATTCCCGGCCCCGCTGGCGGTGAGTACGGCGGCAAAGAGAATATAGATAAAGAGGATTTCGGCGGAGATGCCGGTCAAAAACCCGAACATGCCGTCATCGTTGGGAAGATACAAAATCTCGATGGCCCGATCGAAGCTGAATGCTTTGAAACGAAACATGCCGGGCCAGTATGCACAGGTAAAAAGATAGATCAGAACAACGCTCACGGTTAGGGCGTACCATTTGGACATGGACCGGCGGCATCCCTCGATGACGGCCAGGGCGAGCAATGCGCCGAGAAGCACTTCTTCGGTTCGGACGTCATGAAAACCGATGAAGTGTTCGTTGAGCCGATCCGCGTAATAGACGGTATAGAGGGTGGCTACCAAACACAGCACAACAGCCGCTAAGTCGACGATGCTGGGCCGGTTCTTGGGAGATTTGGCGCGCGCAGGATAAAAAAGGAAGATGACGGGGAGGAGCATGCCGAGGTGAAGGCCTCGAAAAACCCGGGGCTCCGGGGAGCCGAATCCAGAGGTGTAAAAATGAAACACACCCGCAATAACGGCCAGGGCATAAACCGGGATCATCCACCCACGGCCGAGCGTCCTCATGGGATCATCCTTTCGATAAGAAGGGGGTGACGCCCACGGCGGTCACCCCCTGGAAGGATCCGTTGAAAAGCGATGCAATAAATCCTGAATCGTCGATGGAAAACAGGTCATTCTTTCGACTATTTCAAAATTCCCTTCTCCTTGTAATACTTAATGGCTCCGGGATGAAGCGGAACGCCGCAGCCGGTGATCCCTTGCTCCACGGTGTACGGTTCAAGGGCCGCATGGACCTTGCGGACTTTTGCCAAGCTCTCGTTGAAGGCCTTGGTGATCCGGTAGGCGATATCGTCGGACATCTCGGCTGAAACCGTAATCACACTGCCGGCCCCCGCAGTTTTGATGGCCTTATTGTTGTTGACGGCCTTGGGGTAGGTTCCCGCCGGAATATCAGCGGCCACGATTCCGTATTGATCCAGATACTTTAAAGCCGTGTCCGAAAAGTCGATGAGTTTGAGGTTTCTCCCCACCGATGCCTCGATGACGGCGGCACCCGGAAGTGAAAGGAAGGTGAAGACGCCGTCCGCGTTTTTATCCTTGAACTGGTTGGCCTGGAAAGCGTAGTTGCCCCGGGCAAATTGGAAGCCTTGTTTTTCAAGGTCCTTGATGCTGGTCTTATAAGATTCCAGAATCCGTTCGAAGACCCAGACATCGGAGCTGCCGGGCTGGGTGACGGCCAGTCTCAGCTTTTTCTTCTGTCCAAATGCCTCATCCATCGAGCTGATGGGAACATCTTCCCCGACATAGAGGTGAAAGTAATTCATCACCATGCCGCCCACGAGGGCCCGCAGATTCTTCAAAGGCTTTTCAAAGGGATTCACCCCTTGGTATGCCGCGGCATTCATGAAGGGAAGCCCGAATCCCATTTCCATTTTTCCTTCGGATATCAAGGCCGGGTTTTGTACACCGCCGCCGGGAACCACTTTGACCACCAGTTCCGGATCGTATTCCTGAATGATGGGCGCTATTCCGCCTGCAATCGCATACCAGCCACCGCCGGCACTTCCGGCCGTAAAGGTAAGGGTGATCTGTTTGGCGGAAACGTTTCCGCCGACTGCCAGGCAAAAACCCAGAACGACTGCAATCACGAAGACTGTTTTACGCATGACCGTTCTCCTCTTAAAATGGTTGACTATAAAACCCTGAAACAAGAGTTTCTAACAAGTATTTCTGATTAGCACCCGAGAATCGAAAATGTCAAGAAAACCTGCTTCGGACCATGGCCTGGTAGAGGTGTCCCACCATCGTGGTCACGTCAAAGACCGGGAGCATCAGGGTTTCCTGGATCGCTGCCGCAAAAGGGGGTAAGTTGGTGCATTCCATCAAAATGGCGCCTACCGGGAACCCCCCATCATCGGCTTGCAACAGGGCCCTGGCCTTGGCCACCACTTCCTTCTGAATTCCGGCAAAATCATAAATACCGCCTTTGGTCAGAATGCCTTGTCGAAAATGAGGCTCGTTTTCCAGGCCGGTCACTTTCACGGGGAACTTGGGATCCATCCCCGCCATCAGCAAATGTTCACGGGTCAGGCGTCCGGCATGGGCGGTAAGAACACCGATGCGCCGATTCGGTCCCACTGTCTTTTGAACAAAAGGGATCTGAAGCAGACTGGAGAGCATGACCGGCACATCCAGTCGGCTGCTGAGGGCCTCCTGGAAGTAGATGAAAAAGCCGCAGCCGCCGGCAATGGCCGAAGCGCCCGATTTCACGAGACGCCGGGCCGAGGCGGTTAAGGAATCGATGATTCCCGGATCTTTCATCAGGAGGCGCTCAAGAGATACGCCGGAAACGGTGGTGTGGATTACGGGAAATGAAAAAGTAGACGGATTTCCGGGGTCCCCCGGAGGTCGGGTGAGCGCATGGTCCAGCATCAGGATGCCGATGACGTGCTTTTTCACGTAATCTCCCGGACTTTTATACCTTCAGGCGATCCATTTCGAGACCGGAGCCTTGGCCTCATGGAGGGGTTGGATCACGACATCGATTAGAACCGGCCTTGGAGATCTAATTCCGTTTTCAAGGGCAGATCGCAGGGCGGATGGATTTTCCACACGTATCCCTTTCATCCGAAAGGCCCGGGCTACGGCGGCATGGTCTATCGCGGAAAAGTCGACGCCGAAAAAGGGGCTTCCCGTGGCCTTCTGACCGGCTTTTACCCATCCGAAACAGGCATTGGAAAGCACGATCAGCAAAACCGGGATGTTCAACCGGGAAATCGTTTCGAGTTCTCCGGCGGATATGGCGAAACTGCCGTCTCCCATGACGCCGACCACTTTTTTATCAGGCTGGGCGTAATGGGCGCCCACCACTGCCGGAAGGGCGTATCCCAGTGCACCGTGAGCGCGGGGCGCCACAAAGCCTCTTCCGGCCTCTGGAAGACGATAATATGCGGCCAGATACGGTGTAGGCGTACCCGGATCGGCGATGACAAGGGCATCCTCCGGCAGGGCATTCTCGAGTTCTTTAACGAAGCGCTCCGGCCGGATCGGGACGGCGTCGGATGTAAATGCGTCTATGGAATCCATATAGGCCACTCGTTTTTCCGCAATGCGGTGGGGATCGGTTTTTCCGGCCCTTGAGCCCCCCAATCGATCGGCCACAGCCTCGATCAATGCGGCAATCCCGAGTTTGGCGTCGGCGACGATCCCTTCTTTCACCCGGTAATTGACGCCGATCCTGGAAGCATCCACGTCGAGCTGAAGGATTTTTTTCTTCCTGTCGGGGGGCAAAGTCCACTTGATGGTCGTCACCGAACCGGCATGGCATCCGATGAAGAAAACCAGGTCTGCCTGATGGATAAAGTCATGGCGGAAAGGAAGCCCGCCGTTGCTCCCGATGACCCCGAGGCTTAAGGGATGTGTTTCGGCGATAGCCCCTTTTCCGCTGATGGAGGTGGCCACCGGACACCCGAGCAATTCGGCCAGCACCTTGAGTTCGGCCCACGCCCCGGACCGGATGACTCCGGCTCCGGCCACGATGACGGGATGCCGGCTTTCAGCGAGGAGTTCGGCGGCGCGCTTCACCGACTCCGGTTCCGGGGCGGCCCGGTAGGCGGGATAGGCGCTAAAGCATGGATCGATGTAGATATCGCGTTCGAGTACGTCGGCCTCCTGGACGGTAAGAGGGAGTCCGATGTGAGTGGCCCCAAGCCTCCCCGAAACCGCCCTTCGAAACGCTTCCCGGACAACCCAGGGGAGTTCCCGGCCACTTGTCGGTGTTCGGGTCCAGGTGGTGACGGGTCTGAACAAGGCATCCTGGTCCAGCTCGGTGAGAGTCCCGCGCTCCCGTTGCCCGACATCAATATCCGAAGTGATGCAGACCAGCGACACCGAAGACTGGTTGGCTTCCGCAAGCCCCGGGAGAATAAAGAGCGCTCCACCCCCGCTGGGACCCTCGCAGACCCCCACCTTACCGCTGAAACGGGCATAGGCGTCCGCCATAAACGAGGCGGAACGCTCATCCCGGGTAAGGATGTGACGGATCGGATGCTCGAATCCGGCGAGGGCCTCATAGAAAGGGAGACTGGTGTCTCCGCAAAGGCCGAAAAGGGTGTCCACCCCTGCCTCGTAAAGCATCCTGACCAGAGCCCGGTTTCCTTTCATGGTTTTGAAACCTTTCTTTTTCCGGAATTCCCGTTAGTCCGATAGATAGTATTCGACGGTGGAGACTACCCGCACTTTCTTGATGTGGGGGGTACTGCTGTCCCGGTCGGTGATGGTGAACTGGCCCTGCTGGGCAGTCTTGATCTTTCCCAGCCGGCTGTTAGAATCCTTTGCGAACTTTTCAGCCACCTGCCGGGCTGTCCGGGTGGCCTCCTCCACCATCTCCGGCTTGATGGCGTTGAGCTTCGTGTAGAGATACTCTGTTTTGGCTTCGTATTCCTGGCCGCCGATTACGATCCCCTGTTTACCCAGCTCGATGAGCTTGCCCATGGCCTGCCGTGCGGCGTCCACCTTTCCCGTATAGATCGTAATGGTGGAGTTGGAGGCAAACCGGAATTTCACCTTGTTGGCGTCCACGTACCCCTGGGCCTGGCGGTCGACGATGGCCGGCGGGGACACGGAAATCTCATCTTCGGAAAAGTCGTTGGATTTTAAAAATTCCAGAATGGCGCCGGTGTGCCGTTCCACCAGGGCATAGAGACTGCCCAGGTCGTTTTCTGCCTCGCTGAACCGGATGGGCCAGATGGCCACGTCCGAAGGGACTTCACGCTCGGAGAGCCCTTTTACGGTGACGGTGCGGTCCAGCCCCTTGACCCTCAAAGCACCGGTGGAAAGAAAGTATCCGAGCAAAACCATGCCGGCGCATAACAATACGCCGAGAATCGATGCTTCGATGACTCTTTGGTTGTTCATCTCTCGTTTCTCCTTGAAGATTTCGTTTTTGAAGGTCGAAAAAGACCCTCTTTTTTAGCGCCGAGCAATCCGGCATCATAAGATCGTTCATCCACCCGGGAAAGACCGTCGATCATGGGATTGGTTATCAGCAGCGTTCTTTGGATTTCGTTGAGTTTTAAGGCGATTTGATCCATCGCTTTGTCTTCAATCGTCCAATGGAGGCCGTTGAAAGCGTTCAGGTTCATCGGCCGGGTGTACCCCCGCAGGGTCTTTTCCCGGGCGATGTTAAAGAAAGGCTCGAAATAGGACAGCATCAGTTCCCGCAGGTTCCGGAAGATCGGCTCCCGGAAGCGCAGCCCCGAGAAATTGGATTGGGCTAAGGCTCCCCAGTAGCCGTCGGATTTGTAAAGCGCCAGGATGTGGTCGTCGTCCCGGTCGTTGGGGAGCATATCCAGGATCAACGGCGGGTATCCGATACAAGAAAGCGCGGCGGCGGCAAATACAGCGCCGTCGAAGCAATGCCCCATGCGCTCGCGGAATACCCGCAAGGGGCACCGGTAGACATCTTCCACGCTGTACTCGAGGGTATCCAGAAACGTCTGGATCCTGGCCGGAGTATTCAGCCGCGACAGAAGTTTGCGCTCGGAAGGGGTCATCGCCTTTTGAAGAGCTTCTGAAGCGTTTATCAAAATCCTGGTTTCCTGAAAAGCAGTTTCGCCCGTATCAGATATTGGCATGGATAGCCTTTTCAAAACGAATTTGCAAGTTTTCCACCTCACAGGATCCGGGTCTTCTTTCCGGACATCATCCGGCTGATTCAGGGGGAGGTGGACCGCGTCAACGAGGGCCTTTCCCGTGTGGAACAAATCAAAAAATTCAGAATCCTTCCCAAAAAGCTCAATGAGGAAGACGGAGAGATGACCCCCACCATGAAGGTCAAGCGCAAACGTATCAATGAGGCCTTCTCCGATCTCATCGAGTCTATGTACCGAGGCTAAAGCCCCCAACCGGTGTTTTTCCGGCGCCAATGATTTTCCTTCTGCCGCTACGAGTTGGCCGGGAGAACCGACCAATCGTCTTGACTTGCCGGGTAAAAGTTTTTATGGATTAAACGCTTTGAATCAAGATTCGGAAAAAAGAAGGATACCGGTAACCCCGATGAAAGATACGATAAAGATCATGATCCTTTCGGCGGCTCGAGACGCCCATGAAAAGGGGATCCTCCCTTCCCGGGACTTTCCCGAAGTGTTCCTGGAAACGCCGAAAATCGAAGCCCACGGCGATTTTTCCACCAATTTTGCCCTCATATCCGCCTCGGTTCAGAAGATGTCACCAAAAAAGATCGCCGAGGCTGTCGTGGATCGCCTGGAAGATGTCCGAAATTGGATCGAGAGCGTGGAGGTGGCGGGACCCGGCTTCATCAATTTCCATCTTCACCCTTCGGCCTGGCACCATGTTCTGGAGGCCGTCCATACCCAAGGCAAGCGATACGGTGCTGTGGATCTGGGAAAGGGGAGACGGATCCAGGTGGAATACGTCAGCTCCAACCCCACGGGGCCCCTGCATGTGGGGCATGGACGAGGAGCCGCCGTGGGGGACAGCGTGGCCAACATCCTTTCTTTTTGCGGGTATGACGTGCAAAAGGAATATTATATCAACGATTCCGGAAGACAGATCGAAACACTGGGACGATCTGTTTTTTTGCGGCTTAAAGCCCTGTTGGGCGATACGGAACCGTTTCCGAAAGAGTGCTACCAGGGGGGTTATATTCGGGACCTGGCAAGGGAGATCCTCGAATTGAAGGGCAGGGGGATGGCCTTGGGCCCCGAAGCCGAAGGGATCACTTTTTGCGCCCGGTATGCGGCCGGAAAGATCACAGAAGGGATGCGGGAAGACCTGGTTCGTTTCGGTGTAACTTTTGACCGGTGGTTCAGCGAGCAAAGCCTCTATGATGCAAAAAAGGTGGACCGAACATTGTCCGAGTTGAAGGCTCGGGACGTCGTCTATGAAAAAGACGGCGCACTGTGGTTTCGGACCAGCGCTTACGGGGACGAGAAGGATCGGGTCGTGGTCCGGAACGGCGGCCAGCCCACTTATTTTGCCTCCGACATCGCCTATCATCGGGATAAATTCGAACGGGGATTCGAGAAAGTAATCGATGTCTGGGGAGCCGACCATCACGGATATATCCCTCGCATGGAAGCCGCCGTCGAGGCCCTGGGAAACGCGAGAGGAAGGTTCAAGGTGATCCTGGTTCAGTTGGTGAACCTGCTCAGGGGAGGTCTTCCGGTAGCCATGTCGACGCGTGCCGGCGAGTTCGTGACCCTTCGCGAAGTCATCGACGAAGTGGGAAAAGATGCCGCCCGATTCCTCTTTCTGACCCGCCATCACGAAAGCCCCCTCGATTTCGACCTGGACCTGGCGAAAAAACAATCCAATGAAAACCCGGTATATTATGTTCAGTATGTCCATGCCCGGATCTCCAGCATCCTCAAGGTGGGAAAAGAACGAGGGATCGAGGATGCGTCCTTTTCCGAAGAAACGGCATCCCTGCTGCTGGCCCATGAGGAGATTCAGCTCCTCAAGGCACTTTCCACCTATCCGGATGTGATCCGGCAAGGCGCTGTGTTCATGGAACCCCATCGGGTCACTTTCTATCTCATGGATCTGGCCTCCCTCTTTCACGCCTATTACAACAAACATCGGGTGTTAACCGATGACCCGGCCTTGACACACGCCAGAGTGTCCCTGATCCTTGCGATTAAAGAGGTGATCCAAAACGGGCTTTTTCTCTTGGGTGTATCGGCTCCGGAAAAGATGTAGGAATTGCAGATGGCCGGAGGTGATAAAGAAAGCGGCGGGTCTCCCCCCGCCCGCGGGCTAAAACCCGGCGTACGCTGTGGATCGCAGCGATCCTGTTCGTCTCGGCATGTACGTTCTTCTTGGGTGTCCTGGCGGGGAGAGGGACCGCTCCCATACACTTCGATATGCAGGAGCTGAAAAAGCAACTGGCTCAGGCAAAAGCGTCGTTGCTGGAAAGCGAAATCAAGCAATTCAAGATCCCGGCCAAGTCCCAGGAAGACCCGGCAGACTTTAGTTTTTACGATGCGTTGAGGGAGTCTAGAAAGAACCCGGCAGTCAAAAAAGAGACGCCGGAAGTCCCAAAAACCCAGGCACCGCAGAAACCGCCTGTCCCTGAAAGCAAGACGGAACCCAAAGCCCTGACCGGTCCCGGCATGGAAAACGGGAAAAAGGATGCCGGCGTTTCCGGGACGACGATGAATAGCGGCGAGAATGTATCGGAAAAACGGATAACCCTTCAGGTGGCTTCCTTGCCCAGCCAAAACGACGCCCGAAAGATGGCAGAGGACTTAAAGAAGCGAGGGTATCCTGCCTATTTCGAGGGAATAATGATCCCCGGCAAAGGCGTATGGTATCGGGTTCGAATCGGGCTTTTTAGCAGCAGGGAGGAAGCTTCGGTCATGCTGGAAAACCTGAAAAAGGAACGCCTGCAACCCATTATTGTCAACCGAAATTCCCAGTGAGGAAACCATGAACATCACCCGTGAAGAGGTTATCCGGGTTGCCGGGCTCGCCCGTCTCGATCTGGACGACAAGACCGTCGATCGGATGTGCGCGCAGATCAGTGAAGTTCTCGGATACGTGGCTCAGTTGAACCGGGTGGATACCCAAAACGTCCCCCCGACGTCTAATACCCTTTCCCTGACCAACGCATTTCGTGAGGATGAACGGGCCGCGCATCTCGACAGGGAACTGGCGCTTTCCAACGCGCCTCAAGCAAATGACGGGGATTTCATCGTCCCGAAGATCATTCAGGAGTAAAGGGGGGGCTTATCATGAATCTTTGCATGCTGACGATACAACAGGCCCAAGCCCTCTTGAGAGAAAAGAAGATTACGGCCGTGGAGCTGATCCGGGCCGTTATGGATCGAATCCGCAGCATCGAAAACAAGGTGGGCGCCTTTATCACTCTTGTTGAAACATCTGCCATGGAACAGGCCCGAGAAGCGGACCGGCGGATCGATTCCGGAGATTCTTCTGTGCTTTTAGGAATTCCTGTTGCCGTGAAAGATATCCTGTGCACCCGGGGTATCCGCACCACCTGCGGCTCCGGAATCCTGAAAAATTTTATCCCGCCTTATGATGCCACGGCAATACAGCGGTTGCGAGAGGCCGGTGCCGTCATTATCGGAAAGACCAATATGGACGAGTTCGCCATGGGGTCTTCCACCGAATATTCGGCCTTTAAAGTCACACGGAATCCGTGGGATCTTTCCAGGATTCCGGGAGGATCCAGCGGGGGTTCGGCCGCCGCGGTCGCCGCAGACATGTGCCTGGGCGCCCTCGGATCGGACACCGGGGGATCCGTAAGGCAGCCTGCCTCGCACTGCGGCGTGGTGGGGATGAAACCCACTTACGGCAGGGTATCCCGGTTCGGATTGGTGGCGTTTGCCTCCTCTCTGGATCAGGTGGGCGTGCTGGCCAAGTCTGTTTACGACAGCGCCCTGCTGATGCGCGTCATATCCGGGCATGACCCCAGGGACTCCACCTCGGCGCCGGTGCCTGTGCCGGATTATACAAGAGATTTCAAAGAAGGGCTCAAAGGTGTCACTATCGGCGTGCCCGTGGAGTATCGATCCCTGGAGGGCATGGACGCGGATGTCTCCGAAGCTTTCTCAAAGTCCATACAAACGATGGAAAGTCTGGGCGCCCGATGCGTGGAAGTATCTCTCCCTCATACCCCCTATGCAGTGGCCGCCTATTATGTGATCGCCCCTTCGGAAGCCAGCTCCAACCTGGCCCGGTATGACGGCGTGAAATATGGTTTTCGGGATCCGGAGGCCACCGACCTGAGCAGCATGTATTGCAAGACCCGGAGCAAAGGGTTTGGGCCGGAGGTCCAACGTCGAATCCTCATCGGCACTTACTGTCTTTCCGCCGGTTATTATGATGCTTACTATAAGAAAGCGTCCCAGATCCGGACCCTGATCATTCAGGATTTCAAGAAGGCCTTTGAAACCTGTCAGGTTCTTCTTTCCCCCGTGGCACCGACTCCGGCGTTTCCCATCGGCGAAAAGGTCGAAGACCCGCTGACCATGTACCTGTCCGATGTATTCACTCTGTCCGCGAATCTTTCCGGCATTCCCGGGATCTCCATCCCATGCGGGTTTTCAAAGGAAGGGCTTCCCATCGGGCTGCAGCTCATGGGAAATCATTTCGACGAAACGATGCTCTATCGGGCGGCGTATCATTTCGAAAAAGCAACCGACTTTCATTTGAAGAAACCTCAGTTGTAAAGGAGTCGATATGTCAATCCAACCGGAAGGTGAAGACCTGAGAAAAGCGGTGAAATGGGTCCTGGAAGAGGCCTCTTTTTGCCCGGAAAAGACCATGGCAGACCTCATCAGCGAGGCGTGCCTGAAATTCGACCTCTCTCCCATCGAGGCCGAATTTTTAGCCAAAACCATTCAGGAAAAAAAATAAGGGTCGGATTAAATTTCGGACCAGGCGAGTTGTTTGCATCCGGTCGTCCGGATGAGGAGGAATCGTGCCGAGGATTCGGATCCTTCCCGAAGCGGTCTCCAACAAGATCGCCGCCGGAGAGGTCGTTGAGCGCCCTGCTTCGGTGGTGAAGGAGCTTGTGGAAAATGCCCTGGATGCGGGAAGCACTTCTGTGCTTGTGGAGGTGGAAAAAGGGGGTCGTTCCCTCATTCGCGTATCAGACAACGGATGCGGGATGGGGAGAGACGATGCGCTGCTGGCGCTGGAACGGTATGCGACCAGTAAGATCCAAACGGATAAAGACCTCTTTGCCATCAAGACCTTGGGGTTCCGTGGCGAGGCGCTCCCCAGCATCGCCGTGGTTTCCCGCTTGACACTGGTGACCAACGATGATCCGGATCGACCGGGGACAAAGATCCGTGTTGATGGCGGGAAAATTCTGCAGGTAAGCCAAACCGGCGCACCCAAAGGGACCCTGGTTGCTGTGGAAGATCTTTTTTTCAACACGCCGGCCAGGCGAAAATTTTTAAAAGGCATTTCCACGGAGATGGGGCATATCGCGGATGTCGTCGATCGGATCGCCCTGGGTTGGCCGCAGGTGGCTTTTGAACTAATCAGCAACGGCAGGACGATCCGGCAATTCTCCCCGGAGCCTTTGGCCCTGAGGCGTGCCGTCGAAGTCTTGGGAAGCGACCTTACCAATAGTTTTAAAGAGGTCCGGCACACCAGCGAAGACCTTGTGATTAACGGCTGGGTGGTCTTGCCGGAAGAGACCCGCACCACGAGTCGGTCCATCTTCATCTATGTCAACGGTCGCTTCGTCAGAGACCGGATCCTCCAGCATGCCCTGCTGGAAGGGTTTCGCGGAAGGTTGGTAAGGGGGACATTCCCGCTGGCAATCCTCAAGATTCAGATTCCGGAAGACCAGGTGGACGTCAACGTGCATCCCACCAAGAACGAGGTTCGGTTCGTCCGCCGGCAGTGGATTCACGATCAGGTGACCGATGCGGTGGCAAAGGCTCTTGAGGCGACTAAACCGTTTCCCTTCAGGCCCGGAACTAACTCCGGCACAAGACCCCTGGAGATTCAGGATCAGCCTGCTCTCTATGAGCCAATCCCCATGTCGATTTTGCAGAAAGCCCCTGGAGCCGCAAACGCACAGGCGCCCCTGTGGGAAGCTTCAGGGACCGATTTATTGCGGGTGATCGGACAGTTTCGTGAAAGTTACGTCGTGTGCGAATCGAAAGAAGGGCTCATGCTGATCGACCAACATGCGGCCCATGAACGGATCTTATTCGAACAGATTCAAAACGCCGATCGGCCGTCGGCGCAACAGTTGCTCTTTCCGGAGACCCTGGAGTTCGGCTTTCGGGAGTCCCGGATCCTCGAGAAGCTTCTTTCTTCTCTCAATGCTTTAGGGGTGGAAATCGAATCCTTTGGAGAGAACGCCTTTGTCGTCAAATCGGTCCCCGGGGTTTTGAGCGGCAGGCCGTTGATGCCGCTGATCCGGGAAATGGTGGAGAAGACGGCCGATACCGACGTTGCCGGGTCTCTGGAAGAAGCCCGTGACCATTGCCTGGCCGTCATCGCCTGTCATGCGGCGGTTCGGGCCGGGCAGGCCCTATCCAAGGAGGCAATGGAGGGGATTATCGTTAAGCTTCATGCTTGTCGTAACCCCGCCCACTGCCCTCATGGCCGCCCCACCTTTATTCAATGGACCGACGCCTTTCTGGAAAAGGCCTTCTTCCGAACCGTATAGGCTTTTTCTTACGGCTCAGTGAATTCCTTAAAACTTTAAATAGTTGATGCGTTATTTCGCTTCCATGCCGGATCCTGCCGGCCGGGCATAGCTTTTTTCTCCTGCCACGACAACCAGGCATTCGGCATGTGTTTTTCCCCGGTTTTGCACCCGGTGCGCCACGGACGGATCGAAATGAATGGCATCGCCCGCGTCCAGCCGGATGATTTCCCGGCCGATCACGAATTCGACGCTTCCGCTGAGCACCAGCAAAAACTCTTCTCCGGGATGATCAAAAAGCATCTTGGGCACCTTTTTTACGGCCGGATGCCGAATGATGAAGGCCTCGATTAAGTGCAGATTCCTGGCTTTGTTGAATGCCCAATAGGTGAAACCGATCTGTGCCCCATGGCGGACCGCCTGCACACGCTGGTCGCGGCGGGTTATCGCAAATCGCTGGGATGCCGCCGGGTGGTCTTCCTGAAAAAAGACGCCGATGGGAACTTCCAGGGCTTGGGCGATCTTGGACAAGGTGGCGATAGGCGGGGAACACTGGTTGTTCTCGAGACGGGATAGCATACCGCGGGAGATGCCGGCCTTTTCTCCCAGGCGTTCCAGGGTCAAGTCCTTGGATTTGCGGATCTCGCGGATCCTTCGTGCCACCTGTTGTTCAATCATTTTGTTTCCCCATTCAATCGATATCTTTCCTGAAACAATAGGGCCGATCCTCCTCCTCCTCTTCCCGCCGGGGTTGAGTAAGAAGTTGCGCCACGCCGCCGCTGTAAACAGCAAAGGGTCACACCACACTAGCCGGACAAACCGCCTTGTCGCCGGCTGCGTAGGCTTGAACCGGGGCCCATTATACCGAAAAAAACCTTGACATCAAGAAATAAGTTGAATAATCTGCAACAAGTTTATTTTTAGTAAACTTATCTTTTTCCCTGGTTGATGGCACTACAATTGGAGGATGAAGGAGGAAAAAGATCATGCGCTCGGACATCTTGAAAAAAAACATCGAAACCCTTCCCCACAGGGCACTGTTGATGTCTGCCGGTGTGCGCCGGGAAGACTTTGAGGCCGGTAAGCCCTTTATCGGTGTCGCCAACAGCTTCAATAACTTGATCCCCGGGCACATCCACCTGGACGAGTTGACCCGGGAAGTCTGCCGGGGCATCCGCGATGCCGGCGGCGTCCCCTTTCAATGGGGAGTGCCCGGTGTTTGCGACGGCATTGCCATGTTTGTGGAGATGCGCTTAAGCCTTCCCAGTCGGGAACACATCGCCGACAACATCGAGATCATGGTCCTTTCCCACTCGCTGGACGGATGGGTCGGCGTGACCAACTGCGACAAGATCACCCCCGGAATGCTGATGGCCGCGGCCCGCATGGACCTTCCCGCCGTAATTCTCACCGGCGGGCCGATGAAGGCCAATATGATCCAAGGCCGGAAGTGCCATCCGATTGTCGGCTTCGGCATCGTGGGCCGTGTCAAGGCCGGCAAAATTACCGCGAATGAGGCCGAACAGATGCTTGGCGATATGGTCTGCGGGGCCGGCTCCTGCGTCGGGCTTTACACCGCCAACACCATGGCGGTGGTAACCGAGGCCCTGGGAATGTCGTTGACCCGTTGCGCCACCACCATCGCTCTGGATCCGAAAAAAAAGCAGCAAGCCTATGAATCCGGCCGGCGCATTGTCGAGCTGGTCAAGGCCGATGTGCGGCCCCGCAGCATCATGACCCGAGCCGCATTTGAAAATGCGATCCGCGTGGACATGGCCATGGGAGGATCGACCAATACGGTCCTGCATATCCCGGCCATTGCCCGGGAAGCGGGAATCAATATAGAAGTCGAGGAGTTTGACCGAATTTCCCGACAGACGCCGAACCTTTGTTCGATCATTCCGGGCGGCCCCTACGAGATGGCCGATGTGGACGCTGCCGGCGGCATACCGGCTGTCCTGAAGCGCCTGCTTCCTCTTCTCAATGAAAATCCGACCGTCACCGGCAGCTCCATCCGCAAGGTGGCTTCCGAGGCGGTGGTGGTAGATTCACAGGTGATCCGCTCCACGGATAATCCCTATCACGCCGAAGGCGGGATTGCCGTGCTTAAGGGGAATATCGCTTCCAGCGCCGTGGTCAAGCAGACCGCAGTCAATCCCGAGATGCTTGTTTTCACAGGCCCGGCAAAGGTCTTTTTTACGGAAGAGGCTCTCCTGAACGCCATCGCGGCCGGACAGATCGCCGAGGGCGACGTCGTCGTACTTCCCTTTCAAGGCCCGGCCGGCGGACCGGGCATGCCGGAAATGCTTACTCCCACCGATGCCATCAAGGGAGCCGGCTATCAACGGGTGGCTCTGATTACGGACGGCCGTTTTTCCGGAGCCACCAGCGGGCTGAGCGTCGGCCACGTGGAGATGGAGGCCTATAACGGCGGACCCATCGCCGCAATCCAAAACGGCGATATCATCGACTTCGACGTCCCCCAACGCAAAATGGATGTGAGACTCACTCCGGTTCAGATCAGGGACCGTCTCTTGGCAGTGAAGGCACCGGAGCGCAAACTGCCCCGCATGCTGGAGACTTTCCGCAAGACCTACACCGGAATCAACTGTTACGGCAAGGAAGCAACACCAAAATAACCCTTTAAGCAAAACAGGAGGTAACACCCATGCGCAATCCGATCATCGCTCTTTTGGCTATCGTCTGCCTGGCAGCCATGACAGGCACGGTTTACGCCCAGACCCAGATCAACATTGCCACGGTCACCAACCCGGACTTTGTCCACACCCGGTCCGCGGTCTGGTTCAAGGAGTGCGTAGAAAAAGCCCTTCCCGGTAAATACGTCGTCAACGTTCACCACTCCGCAGCCTTGGGCAGCGAAACCCAGGTGCTCCAGCAGATCCAGTTGGGGACCACCCAGATGTCGGTGTGCACCACGGGTCCTATCGAAGCCTTTGTGCCGGAGATCAAAGCCCTGGAGATGCCCTTTGTATTTCCTTCATACGAGGCGGCTGATAAGGTCCTGGACGGGGCTGTCGGCCAGGAACTCGGGAAAAAATTCGAAAAATCCGGGTTTCTCGCCATGGCCTTTCTGGACAACGGGTTTCGTAACGTCACCAACTCCAAGCACCCGGTAAAGACGCCCGCAGACCTCAAGACCTTGAAAATCCGCACCATGGAAGCCCCCACACACCTGGCCATCTGGAGAGCCATCGGAGCCAACCCCACACCGATGGCCTGGCCCATCTTCACTCAGCTTCAACAGGGCGTCATCGACGGCCAGGAAAACCCCATCGCCGTGATTCACGCGGCTAAGCTGATCGAGGCCGGCCAAAAGTATCTGACCCTGACCCGCCATGTCTATTCGGCGCTGGTCTTTGTGGCCAACAAGGCCTTCATCGACGGCCTGCCGGCTGCCGAGCGCACAGTCATTTTGGACTGCTCCAAAAAGGCGGCACTTCAGGGACGCAGCTACATTCGCGACAATGAGGCCAAGCAACTGGCCGAGCTCAAGGCGGCCGGAATGCAGGTGGAAGAAAAGCCGGACCTTACGGCTTTTCGCAAGGCGACAGCCCCTGTCATCGAGAGCGCCACAGGCGACACTAAAAAACTGGTGGACCAGATTCAGCAGGTCGTGAAATAGGAGCACGCCATTCAGACCTAAAAAATGATACCCATCAATCCGAAGCACGAAAGGACCTTTCGTGCTTCGGATTTGATCGCAGAATCAACCCAGCAAGGTCTTGAGGAAAAGCGGAATGATACAGAGGGTGAGCCAGGCGATCAATTCCCTGGTGGAAAAAGCGCTGTTTATCATCGGCACGGCGATCTGCATCATTTTATTCGCCCAGGTCGTCTTCCGCTATGCCGGGGCCTCTTTGGGCTGGTCCGAGGAGGTGAGCCGCCATCTGCTCGTAGCCATCACCTTCCTCGGCGGAACAGTCGCCTACAAGCGGGTCAGCTTCATCGGATTGCAGGGTTTCGGCTATCGCCTGGGGCCGCTTGTCCAGCAGATCATCGTAGTGGCCCTGCAGGTGTTGACGCTGGTTGTTTTTTCCTTGATTGCCTGGTTCGGTGCCGTTTACACGATCAAGGCCGGAGAGCATACTTCATCTTCGCTGCAGATTCCCATGTCGATCCCTTTTGCCTCAATCCCCATTGCCGCGGTTATTTTTGTGATTCATGTGCTGGCCGATATGGCTCGATCTCTCAGGCGTCAGATGCCATGATTGTGGGCATTCTTTTCGCCTGTCTATTTCTTCTCATCGCCCTGGGGATGCCCATCGCCCTGTCCATCGGGTTGCCGGCCATCGGCCTGATGCTCACCCCCGGTGTTTTTCCCGCAGGAGTACAGCTCTCGGCTTTGGGCCAGACGATCATTCAATTGCTCTTTGCCGGGGTGGATTCTTTTGACCTGCTCGCCATTCCCCTGTTTATGCTCGCCGGCGCAATCATGGAAACCGGGGGGATATCGCGCCAGCTCATCGATTTTTCCGACAGCCTCGTGGGCTGGGTGCCGGGAGGACTCGCCTGCGCCGTCATTGTGGCCTCCATGTTTTTTGCCGGCATTTCAGGGTCCGCTGCCGCCGACACGGCAGCCCTGGGGGCCATCGCCATCCCGGCCATGATCCGAGAAGGATATCCGCCGGCCTTTTCCGCAGCCCTGGTGGCTGCCGGGGGTTCCATCGGTGTAATCATCCCGCCGTCCATCCCCATGGTGATCTTCGGGTTCTTGACCAATGTATCCATCGCCCGGCTCTTTGTCGGGGGGATGCTGGTGGGGCTGCTTTTCGGGTTAAGCTTCATGGCCGTGGCGATCTGGACATCCTGGCGCTATGGATACGGCACGCGCCACCCCTTTTCCCTCAGCCAGATCGGGATCGCCACAAAGGAGGCGATCTGGGCCCTGGGAGCTCCCGTGATCGTTTTGGGCGGAATTCTCACCGGATGGGTCACCGTCACCGAAGCCGCAGCCCTGGCCGTTTTTTATGCGCTGATTGTGGCCATGGCCATCAATAAAAAGCTTACATGGAACGATATGCCGGCCCTGATCATCCGCTCCCAGATCGTGGCAGCCACGATCTTGTTCATCATCGCCATGGCCAAGGTCTTCACATGGCTGGTGGCGATGCAGCAGACCACTCAGTTGGTGCAAAACGCCATCAGCACCCTGTCCCTGCCACCCTGGGGATTGCTGCTGCTCGTCATGACGGGCCTATTGGTCATGGGTTGCGTCATGGAGACCACCGCGGCCCTGATCCTGCTTGTGCCGGTGCTGGCCGTACTATCACCCCAGATGGGGGTGGATCCGGTCCAGTTCGGGGTGTTGATGGTGGTCAACCTGGCCGTGGGCATGCTCACCCCGCCGGTAGGTATCTGTCTTTTCGTGAGCTGCGGCATTTCCGGGCTGCCCCTGGGCCAGGTGAGCCGGGCCGCGATGCCCCTGGTGGCCGTGGCCATGGGTGCGCTGCTGATCTCCTGTTTCTGGCCGCCGCTAACCCTTTGGCTGCCCTCCATCATTTACCGGTGAATCGGGCTGAAACCGCCTGTTCTTGTAATCTCTTTTGAGATACGGTATGGATCCGTCCTGAAAATGCAGCAACTTTCAACGCCTTGCCGCTACTATGAAAACGCTTCTCATCTATCCGTATTTCCTCGATCAGCGGCTTGACGAGGAGGATATCGAGGCCATCCCCCAGGGTCTGCTTTACGTGGCCGCCCTCCTTAAATCGGAGGGTGTCGAGGTCTCGGTGGCGGATCTGCATGCCTTCCGCGATCGATCCGATGCGATCCGCGAGATGATCGCCGTGGCTAAGCCGGATGTCATCGGCTTCTCGGTTCTCCATGCCAATCGCTGGGGGGCGATCGATATATCCAAGATGGCCAAAGCCCTTAGCCCGGAAATTTCCATCGTTTTCGGCGGTGTGGGCGCCACCTTTCTCTGGGAACATCTTCTCCGTCATTTTCCTGAAATCGATTACGTGATCCTCGGTGAGGGAGAGTACACTTTTCTCGAACTGCTCCGTGCACTGGACGCCGGGGACAGGGGAGCCATCGCCCAAATACCGGGCCTTGCTTTCCGCAATGGCGGCCGGCCGGTCAGGACAGGGCCCCGGGAACCGATCCGCGATCTGGACGCGCTGCCTCACCCGGCCCGAAGCTTTACTTTCCGGCATCTTCTCATTTCCCGGGGCTGCCCGGGGCGGTGCACTTTTTGCGGATCTCCCCGGTTTTGGCCCGGGCCGATCCGCTTCCACTCGGCCCGCTACTTCCTGGAAGAACTGGAAATGCTTTCCGGACGGGGGATTAGCCACTTTTTCATCTCGGACGATACATTTACCCTGGACCCCGCCAGAGTGATTGAGATATGTCGGGGTATCATCGACCGGCGACTTGCCATCACGTGGCAGGCCATCTCCCGAGTGGATCGGGTGGACGGGGATTTGCTTTGCTGGATGCGGAAGGCCGGTTGCATCCAGATCAGCTACGGGGTGGAAAGCGGTTCGACGGCTATTCGCAAGCGTCTGGGAAAACCCCTGAAGCGGGAACAGATCCGTCGGGCTTTCGCCCTCACCACCCGGTTCGGGATCCTTCCCCGGGCCTATTTCATCTACGGCTGTCCCGGAGAGACCCCGGATACCATTCAAGCCACCGTGGACCTGATGGAGGAAATCAAGCCGTTGGCCGCTATTTTCTATATCCTGACCCTTTTCCCGGGAACGGCTCTTGCCGAGGAGTTTCTCAGAAAAACCGGACGATCGGACGAGATCTGGCTACAGCGGATTGAGGATATCCTTTACTGCGAAACGGATCCGCGGCTTCCTCGGGATCTTGTCCTGGAATTCGGCCGGACCCTTCGGAACCGATTCCACGAGATGCTGCCTGCGGCGGTGGATTCCATTGAACTTGAGGATCGTAAGGATCTCTATCCGCTGCACGCGGATTTTCTCTCCCGCCTGGGGATGACCTTTCACCAGGGAGACTATTCTAGGGTTAAGACCATCCCCGATAAAGCTTCCGTAGCTCGTCGCCTTTACCGGCGGGCCCTCGACATCTACCCGGACCCAAGGGCCACCCTGGGGTTGGCCATGCTGGAGCAGCAGTCGGGCGAGACGGACGTCGCCGAAAGGCGTCTCGAGGAAGGGGTGCGGCACTTCCCGGGAAACGTGCCCTTGGCGCTCTGCCTGGGGATCCATTTCATGAACCAGAAGCGGTTTGAAAAGGCGATGGAGATATTGGGGCGCTTTCCGGAAAACGCCCAGATCCGTCCCTATCTGGCCGAGTGCCGCCGCGTGATGTCCCGGGAGAGCCGGGGAAAAATATCGGAGTAAAAAGGCCCCCTATCTCGGATCCGGATGCTGAAAAAGGATCCAAGAAAGTGCGGGCGGTTCTGCGGGAAAAGCATCGCGAGGACGATGAATGCCCAACAAAAAAATATCTTGCATGCATCTTTTTTGTACGTTATATTGTACAAAAATAATAGCTGAAATGAGGTGCTAGATGCAAAGACTAAAAATTAGCCAGGATATCAAACCGTTGTCTGAGATAAGAACCGGCATCGCAAATTTTATCAAGCAAGTCCATGATACAAAAAGGCCTTTGATAATTACTCAACATGGAAAAGGCGTTGCTGTTCTTATAGACGCACATGAATTTGAAACGATGCAAGAGAAAATTGAACTTTTAACGGATGTTCAGATTTCCTTAAGCCAGATCGAAAATGGACAAGGAATAGATCATAAGGATGCAATGGACATAGTTATAAAGCGAGTCCAAAAATGAACATCGTCTGGTCGCCGCTGGCTGTAGATAGGGCTTCAGAAATCGCAGGCTATATTGCCCAAGACAAACCATCGGCAGCAGTAAAATGGATTCAAACAATATTTTCAAAAGTTGAGCAACTAAAATCTTCCCCGGAAATCGGCAGAATTGTACCCGAAATTAGAAACAATCAATTTAGGGAGCTTATTTACGGTAATTACCGTATAATTTATCGTATTGAAGCGGAACAAATAGCTATCCTTACGATCCGCCATGGCAAGCAAATATTACCAATAAAAGAAATTATGGCATAATCGGGTAGCCGGGGGTTTTTCTCCCCCAGCCCCCAATCCCCCCATCATGCGGGTCTATACCCTATCTCCCGAATCCGGGGCTTCGTTATGTTGCGCCTGCCTGTGCGTTTGCACGCAGACAGGTGCCGACTTGCCCGGAGACTGGGCCTTGTATGTCGGCTCATAGCTTTGCTCCAGGTTGGACGCTCCTTGGGCTTGCCCTCGCCTCCGGCGAGCCTTCCGCTTCGCTCCGCATTCAGACGGTCTCTCACGATTCCGCCCTTGCCTTCCGCTCGTATTTGTGTCAGTGTTTGATGGCGTCGTAAAAAGTTGTCACCCCGTTGAAAAACGGGGTCCAGAGGTTTTATAATTACTTGAAAACACTGGATTCCGGCTTTCTCAGGAATGACGGAAAGAGAGCATTTTCGACTTTTTACGAGTTCATCAAAAGATAAGAAGATGATAAATCAGGATGGATTGGAATCATGACGATAAATCAGAATCTTATCGCTCCTTGTGGTCTTTATTGCGGAGTCTGCGCCATCTATATCGCACACCGTGATAATAATCATAAACTCAAAGAGCGGTTAGTGAATCTTTACAAGGGAGAGGTTCCCGGCAAGGGTCATCTTCCGAACAGTGAAAACCTTGCGATAGAAAATATTCAATGCCGAGGCTGCTTATCCGATGAACTCTTTATGCATTGCCGACAGTGTGAGATCAGGGCCTGCACAAGAGAAAAAGGGTACGCCGGATGTCATCAATGCAATGAATTTCCTTGTCAGTATATTGATAATTTCCCCATGACTATTGGGAAAAAGGTTATTTTGCGGGCTATTCCGTATTGGCGAGAGGTTGGTACTGAAAAATGGGTTCAAGATGAGGAGGCCCGCTATATTTGTCCTGAATGCGGCAATAAAGTTTTCCGGGGCGCTGTAAAATGTAACCGGTGTAAAGCAAAATTAGATCTGGATTAGCTTTTTAGACTGTCTCTTCTCACGTTGATGATGCGGGTCGTTGGACAATAGTTTGTTTCATTATCGCCCCGGTAAGCTCCACCTTAAAGACGACACTCTTGAAAAAGCATATCACCGGGCAGATGACTCAGTAGAAAATTATGAATTATCAGCCGTTACATATTGATGCCTTCGTAAAAAGCTTTTGCAAGCGAGATTTGAGCATTTTCGGGAAAAGAGACGCGAACGGCTGAGCGTTAATAATTCCAAGCTGTTTGAGGCGCTTGCGCCGAGTTCTTGGAATTTAGAGAAGCCGTGAGCATCTCCCGAAAATGATCACGAAGCGAGCAAAAATAGCTTTTTTACGATTTCATCAATATTGATGGCTTCGTAAAAATCAGCTTTTTTACGATTTCATCAACATTGTGAGAGTCGAAGGAACGATAGGATGAAGATACTCATCGTGGACGACAGAGAGGATGCCCGCTATCTTCTTGAGACCCTGCTCAAGGCAAACGGGCACATCGTCGAGGCTGCCGGAAACGGCGTCGAGGCCCTTGAACGACTCAAATCCGGGGGGGTTGATCTGATCGTCAGCGATATCCTCATGCCGGTCATGGACGGCTTTAAGTTATGCCGAAAAGTCAAGACAGACGAGGCGTTGCGGCATATTCCGTTCATCGTTTACACCGCCACCTACACCGGTCCGAAAGATGAGGAGTTCGCCGTCAAGCTCGGCGCGGACCGCTTCATCATCAAGCCATGCGAGCCGGATGCATTCATTGCGGCTGTTCGGGACGTGATGGAGCGCGCCAAGCACCGCGATATTGCCTCAACGTCGGCGCCGTTTCAGGAAGAGGAAATCCTCAAGCTTTACAACGAACGCCTGGTGAGAAAGCTTGAACAAAAGATGTTGCAACTGGAAAAAGAACTTCAGGTTCGCGGGAAGGTCGAGGAAGCGTTAAGAAAAAGCCAAAAACTTCTGAATGAGACTCAACAAATAAGAAAAATGGGCGGATGGGAATATGATCCGGTTGCACATCGTGTCACCTGGACGGATGAGGTATACCGAATTCATGGCGTATCGAAAGACTACGATCCCAGCAGTCCGGAACAAGACATACAATTCTATGCTCCTGAAGATCAAGGGAAAATCACCGAAGCTTTCCAAAAAGCCAAAGAAAAAGGTGAACCTTATGATCTCGAATTACAGTTGATCAATGCAGAGGGGGTAAAAATATGGGTACGGACCATCGGACAGGTTGAGAGCGAAGGTGGACGGATAACTCGCGTGTTCGGAAATATCATCGACATTACCGAGCGCAAACGGGTGGAGGATAAGTTGCGAGATTCTCATTCGCTGCTGGCTGCGGCGCTTGAATCCACAACCGACGGTATTTTGGTTGTGGATCGTGCCGGCAAGGTAAGCGGTTTCAACCGTAAGTTTTTGGAAATGTGGCGGATTCCCGAGTCCATGACCACGACGAGGGATGACGAAAAGTTGCTCCGGTTTGTCCTTGACCAGCTCCTAGATCCCGATGCGTTTCTTAAAAAGGTCCGCGATCTTTACCGGAAACCTGACATAAGTTCCATGGACGAGCTGGCTTTCAAGGACGGACGCCTATTCGAACGTTACTCCCAGCCTCAGCGCATAGGCGAAACCATCGTGGGCCGGGTCTGGAGTTTTCGCGATATCACCGAGAAAAAGCAGATTGAGGAAAAGTTGGTTCGAACGGCGCGGGAATGGCAAACCACCTTCGATGCCACCAATGATGCCGTCTGGATCCTTGACAAAGACCAGCGGGTGGTGCGTTCCAACAAGACGGCGGAACAGTATTTCCCATGCACGATGGATCAGATGATCGGAAAACACTGCTGGGAAATCGTTCATGCCACCGAACAACCGATTCCCGAGTGTCCCTGCCTTCGAGTACGAAAGAGTTTGCACCGGGAAAAAATGGAACTGCAGATCGGTGACGTATGGTTTGAAATCATCGTCGATCCTATTCTGGATAAAGCAGGACAATTTAATGGCGCCGTTCATATTATCAGGGACATCACCGACTATAAGCAGGCGGAAAAAATTTTTCAGAGGGAAAAGATCTTTTCCGATTCGATCCTCAACAGCCTGCCGACCATTTTTTATCTTTTCAATGAGAAAGGCAGGTTTTTACGCTGGAACAAAAATTTCGAGAAGGTCAGCGGCTATTCAGGAGAGGAACTCGCCGACATGCATCCTCTGGACTTTTTCGAGGGCGCGGAAAAGGATCTGATCCGGCAGAGCATCATGAGAGTCTTCGTCGAGGGGGAATCGGATGCCGAGGCGGATTTCATTTCTAAAAACGGCATGCGTACGCCCTTCTCTTTTACTGGTTCGCGAATCCAGATGAACGGAACAATCTGTCTTATTGGCATGGGTGTGGATATCACCGAGCGCAAGCGGGCGGAGGATAAAATCAAAGAAAGCGAGGAGACCTATCGCAACCTCTTTCAAAACGCACAAGTCGGTTTATTCAGAACCAGAATTTCAGACGGCAAAATCCTTGAGAGTAATGATCAGCTTGCGAAAATGTTCGGATTTGACAGCAGAGAAGAATTCGTCGCCGAATACAAAACTTCCGGCAATTATGTCGATGCGGGAACCCGGGAAAAAATGGTAGACGAGATCAAGAATATTGGGTCTATCCAAAATTTTGAAGCGCGCTTTTATAGAAAAGACCATTCTATTTTCTGGGCAAAATATTCAGGTAAAATCTTTGAAGACAAAGGATGGATAGAGGGTGTTGCAGAAGACATTACCGAGCGAAAACAGGCCGAGACAACCCTTCGTGAACTCAAGGAACTTCATGAAAGCATCATACAGAACATGAACGGCGGCATCATACGCACCGACATCGACGGCACCGTGACCTTCATCAACCCGAATCTGGCGGACATGTTGGGCTCAAAGCCCGAGGAACTGGTCGGCCGGTCCTGGTACGACTTTGTGCCCTCCGGTCAGCAGGCCATAGCCCGGGCGGCCGATGCGCGACGAGCCTCCGGACAGTCGGACCGCTACGAGATCGACCTCCAGCACAAGGATGGAACCTGGCTGTCGGTCCTGATCGCCGGGACCCCGCACTTCGATCTGCGCACCGGCGCGGTTACGGGCACCCTTGCGGTATTGACGGATATCACCAAGCGCAAGCGGGCGGAGGATGCCCTGCGTGAATCGGAGCAAAAATTCCGGGAGCTTTT
>PCSF01000300.1:29713-29981 GCA_002771315.1 Desulfobacterales bacterium CG23_combo_of_CG06-09_8_20_14_all_52_9
AATCGGGCATTTCGCACCATTTTAGGATATGATACCGACGAGTTTATCGGTCGGACAGGGGCCGATTTCATGAAGCCTGAATCAAGGCCTCTTTTTTTCAGTAAATATCTTGAAGGCGTCAAAAAACAGGGACATCTTGAAGGCATCGCCGCCTTCATTAGAAAAGAAGGGACCAAATTTTATGTCGAATATCGAAGCAAATTGGTCCGACCCGAACACGGTCCCCCATATATCAGCGGCATCGGGCGGGATATCACCGAAAGAATAC
>PCSF01000134.1:0-7609 GCA_002771315.1 Desulfobacterales bacterium CG23_combo_of_CG06-09_8_20_14_all_52_9
AAGTCGTCACCCCGTTGAAAAACGGGGTCCAGGGGTTTCATAAAGGCTTGATAATACTGGATTCAGGCTTTCTCCGGAATGACGGAAAGAGAGCATTTTCGACTTTTTACGATTTCATCAATATTATTGTATTGTCACCACAGGACAATGGGCCTTTAAGATGACGTGCTGGGCCGTGGAGCCGAACATCAGTTTTCCCACTTTCGATTTTCTTCGAATGCCGATGATGATCTCTTCTATCCCATTTTCTTTTGCAAATCGAACCAGGTCCTCGCCGGGGGTCAGCCCGCGGATCAAAAGGTGGGTGTTGCATACGACTCCCGAGGTTTCGACCTTTTTCTTTCGATCGTTCAAGAGTTCTTCGGCCTTCCGAATGGCCTCCTGATCGTTTTCGTCCCCTTTTTCCATGGAAATGACGAGCTCCAAATATCCGTGAAAGGCTTTTGCATGTCGAATGGCCAGATCTAAAACCTTCTCGGAAATCTCTGAAGCATCAATGCCCGCCATAATTTTCATTGCTCTGATTTATCTCCTTTTATTTTCAACCTCGCTTCTCAAATCGACCCCTGTATCGGGTAAACTCCATTCACAGGAAACCGCCATTTCTCAAATGCCTGATCTTCTCCTTCGATGATCTTTTGCATCATGGCTACAAGGGTCTTCACAACCGGCCCGGATGCACCCGGCAGAGATCGATCATCGATACGCATCAATGGGAGGACCTTTAACGGCGTGCAGGAAAGAAACACTTCATCAGCCTCTAAAAACAGTTGAGGCAGGATGCGCATTTCTCTGGTCTCGATTCCTTTTGCCGATGACACCTCCAGCAGAGACTTCCGGGTGATGCTTTGCAAGATTGTACCGCCGATCGGTGTCATCAAAACTCCGTTTTTGACCATGAAAACCGATTCCGTCCCCCCTTCGGCGACAAATCCCTGGGTATCCAGCAGGATCGCCTGATCGAATCCTCTTTTTTTTGCTTCCATCCTGGCCATCATCCCGTTTAAATAATTGGCTGAAGCTTTTGCTTCGACAGGAACAGTCTGGGGATCTAGCTTCCGCCACCTGGAAATACAGGCTGAGGCTTCCGGCTTCTCCGCGGCCTTGAACTCGGGCAAATCCTCGTCGGGGTTCACCACAAAGATGATCACGGTCAACGGCGCAGATGGAGGCAGAATATCCAGGGCGATTTCCGGATAGCAACAAATGATTTTGATCACTCCCTTTTTCATCCCATTTTTTCTCACCGTCTCCTTGACCCTATCCTGAAGGGATTCGGGGGTCACCGGCATTTTCATTTCGAGAAATCGGGCGCTTTGAAAAAGACGACTGACATGTTCGTCGAGCCTGAAAATCATCGGTTCAAAGCGAGTTTCATGCAGGCTCAGCACCTCGAAGATGGCGGATCCTCGTGCAAAGCTGTGGCTGGCCACGTGCACCGTAGCCTCTTCCCACGGGATAAACGCGTCATTGAAATATACCCACCGTTTTTTCAGCATAGTTTTTTCCTTCCGGGATCATGACGTTTGTCCGTCAATGTATTTGCCATCCGGTTTCGCAACCCATATAAGTTGATGGCATTGTAAAAACTCAAAGTTGGGATGGCAAAGTAAAAAGCTTCAGATGCAAGGCGCGCAAATCCTGAAGAATGAGGCGTACTTATGGGCACGCCGCAATGATTTACCCGGTTGAATCCTGCGAAGCAGGGCCGCAAAGCGGCATTCAACCAGGCAGGGGATGCAGCGCAACGCAGCAGATGGACTTTTTACGAAGCCATCATTTTTAATCATACCCGATCCATATCATTTCCTGCAAGCCTATGAATACGCCATGTTTTAAATACTGCCTGGTTTGGATCCCCTGCCTGGTCGTTCTAAAAATGTCATATTCGGCCGTATCCTTAATCCCTTAACCGGGCAATGAACTCCTTTTCCCCACCATCTTTGAAATGATCGAGGCCTTCCTCGCCATCGGGGCCATTTACTTCGGAACCATCTCCCGATCCTTAGGATAGACCTGGCCTTTGGTTCCGGCTTCTAAAGCTCAACCATCATACCCAGCCCATTTTCTTCGGCGGATCTTAAAACTGCGGCCGCCGCTGCGGCGTCCTGAACAGCCAGACCCACGGACTTGAAAAAGGTTATTTCTTCGTCGTTTTGCCTACCCGGCTTTTTCCCGTTGACGATCTCCCCGATTTCTGCACTGATGGATGCGTTTGAGAGGATGATGTCCCCGGTTTCGGCCATGCATGCCTCTTTTGAGTCCACGACAACCCTCGCGCGCCGGATGGTCTTCTCATCGATCTCCTGCATCTGAGGGGTGAAGGATCCCACACCGGTGACATGGGTGCCGGGTTTAAGGTCGCCTCCGTCAAAAACGGGAGACGTCGAAGTGGTAGCGGTGATCACGATATCCGCATCTGAAACAGCTTCCTTGGGAGAGCCAACCACACTCACATCTGAAATGGTCCCTAGGATCTCTTCGGCTAACTTTTCCGCCGAGGCTCGAACCCGATCGAAGATCTTTACATTTGAAATGGAACGAACGGTCAAAACGCCTTCCAATTGCGCGCGGGCCTGAACGCCGGCGCCAAAGAGGGCTATCGTTTTAGAGTCTTTCCGCGACAAGAGATCCGCAGCCAGACCACCGGCAGCGCCGGTACGCAGTGCCGTGAGGCTTGCGCCGTTTATTACGGCAAGTGGAAAACCCGTATCCGGATTCAAAACGATGACTATCGCCCCAACCACCGGAAGTCCAAGAGATGGATTCTTTTCGAAAACCGATACCACTTTGATCCCCATGGCTTTAATCGACGGCAGAAAAGCCGGCATCATCAGGGTGATGCCATCGGGCACATGAAAACGTGACCTCAGCGGCATCATGGCCTTTCCGGAAGAAAACTCCCCGAAAGCGACACGCATCGCCTTAATGGCTTCACTCATGCCAATCGCATCTTTGACATCTTGGGCACTCAGAATCCTAAGCTTCATAAAATTTATTATCTCCTTCTCCCCATCGTTGAAACAGTTGATGCGAAATGCCCAGATAATCGAAGACCTTGCCGATGGTCTGGTGAATGATGTCGTCGATCGTCTTGGGCCTGCGATAAAAAGATGGAATCGGGGGCAGGATATGGGCTCCCATGTCGGCGGCTTGGGTCATCAATCTCAAGTGACCCTTATGCAACGGTGTCTCCCTTTCCACGAAGACCAACTTCCATCCGGTCCTCTTCCACAATCAGTATAGCAGACTGATTGTTTAATGAAAATACCACATCCGGATCATCTTTTCCATGACTCGGTCCCCGATTCCGGCGGCAGGGGTGCAACTGCTGAAAAGAAAAGGTGCGACGGATGCATCTCTTTCCATCCTTCAAGCTCAGAGGGGACCTGAAACTCGTGGGGAAATGAAATTTATACTACTTGATAAAATCACAAAATATCTTTACGATTTTCGAAAAATCACCTAATTACATGTTGGGGCAAGGAAAAAAGCTCTCACCGAATGGCAATTGTTCGCTCAGCAGAAGCGTCTTAAAGGTTTGATGTTTAATGAAATCGCGCAGCTTTGGAAGAAGCAGAAAAATGAAGAAAGCCACACCAGGAGGAAGGAGCGACATGATCTTTGAAATCGATGGGAAACGTCCTAAAATCGGCGATCACGTCTTCATCGCGCCCACGGCGGTGATCATCGGAAACGTGGAAATCCACGACGGCGCCAGCATCTGGTACGGCACGGTCCTGCGGGGAGATATGGATGCCATCGTCGTGGGTGAGGATACGAACATCCAGGACAATTGCACCGTGCATACGGATTACGGAAACCCCGCAATCCTTGGGGATCGCGTGATCGTCGGACACAACGCCGTGATCCATGGATGCATCGTAGAAGATGAATGCCTCATCGGAATCGGCGCCATCGTCCTAACCGGCGCGGTCGTCAAGAAACATACAGTGGTGGCAGCCGGGAGCCTTATCCTGGAAAATCAGTCCGTCGGCCCGACTCAACTGGTGGCCGGTACTCCGGCCACCGTCAAACGGACGCTTTCAACGGAAGATTTGCCGCGTTTAAAAAAACCGTTGGAAAATTACAAGCATTTATCCCTTTTAAATTTCGGAATCCGTCTGCTGGATCCGTCCAAACGATCAGAATAGCGGAAAATCAGCCCTTTTTTTTGCAAAACGGCTCGCCACAGCTAAAAAAGCTCCTTCAGCCGGTCCCGGCTCATTTTGAGATACCGGCGATCCCGTGAAAAAATCTCCAGGGTGATCGTGTCGTCATAACCGGCCTTCTTGAGCACCCGGATGATTCTATCAAAATCGATGGTGCCGGCGCCGATGGGAAGATGGTCGTCCGCCTTCCCTAGGTTGTCGCTGGCGTGGACATGCCCGATCCGGCTCCCGAAAGCCTCGATGAAGGCCAGAATCCGATCCCCCCGTTTGCTTTCGACATGGGCATGGCCGATATCCAAAGTCAGCCTCAAGGCCGGAAATTTTTCGAATACGGGGAAAAAATCCTTGGGTTCGGTCCATCCTGGATATCTGGAGAACATGTTTTCGATGCACACGCTAAGCCCCAAACGTCCGGCTTCCAAAACGATGATCTCCAGGTTTTCCATGGCAATCTTCTTGGATCGATCCATCACAAGAGGACCCATCCCGCTGATAAAGGGAGGATGCAGGACGACCTTTCGTGGATGCAGCGCTGCAGCGGCATTCAAGGCATCCTGCATCTCGAGCAATGACGCCTTCCGAATGCGCGGAGTCAGGTCTGCCAGATAAACGAACGTGGGCATGTGGCAGACCAGGCCCAGGCCGCAATCTGCAAGGGCTTGAGCGATCGCTTTTTCCTGTTCCCGGATCTTTTCATGATGGGCTTCCGGTGGGTCCAGAGTCAATTCCAGATAGTCGAATCCCAGATCCGCAATGGCCCTGATTTCATCGACCACCGGCAGAATAGGAAAGTTCATAGCACCGAATTGCATCGCTACCCCCTTTTATGTCGTTGATGGCCTTCTTATACCATATTTTCGCACAGCGTTAAAATACTCTTGTATTTCCCCATAAACAGTCATCCGGCCGACTCAGGCCGTTGATCCGCAGATTGGCCACTTCCAGAAACCCATGCCGGTATATCGCTACGGAGCGCTGCTGGTTGTATCTCACGGTCTTTCCGGGCTTGTTTTCCCGGATGGTCAAGGGCTGGGCCGTGAGCAGCTCGCCGAATGGTCAGCCTGAAAGCCAATTTCTATGAGCAAACGCCTAACTGGGCTGGCTGACGTGATCTTTACTAGATCACCCCTGTGAATATTTACGAAATGAGAGGCCTTATCCCTCCGGTTGCGGCGTAATCCCTCCACATCTCAAACCCGATCCCGCTTTCAATTCAAATCGCTCTCGATAATCTTCGTACAGCCTAACAGCCTCTTCCTCATCCAGATCGAACCAGTGCCGGTAGGCGTCTGCCACAGCAAAGCGCCAGCCGCTTCGGATATTAGCGCAGTGGATGGCGTCTACCTCCCGGGCAACTCGGTCCAGCCGGTCGGCGATACCGGTGGGCACGGCCACGATGATCTCCAGGACCTTCAGACGAATGAACGCTTTCACGGACACCAGCATGGTAAACCGTGAGAGACTTTTGGTTGCGGTTTATCAGGATCAGGGAAAGCGAATACGCCTATACATCCATTTTCTGGTTTCCTCCACCATAACCATTCCGACCGCAAGGGGAACCATGAGAAGCCACACATCCCATGAGATCGGGGCTGTGCCAAAGATCAGATTGCCCCAGGGCGTATAGTCAATCAACAAGATGATAAGTGCTTCTATGGCAATCCCGAATAAGATCAGCGGATTGCTCAACAACGAAAATGAAAAGACGGATTTATGATCGCTTCGACACATAAATACGTTTGCCACTTGTATCACAACCACTGCACTCAGCGCCGCAGTAGTGGCCTGAAGATAGAGTGGGTTTGAATAGGACAACATTTCTCCAAATCGCCATCCTCCTCCATATAACACGTGGAAGAACGCCGCCAGAGATGTGGCTGCTTCCATCAACCCAAGAAACAGATAAGCCCGAAAGAAGAGAGACCTATTTAACAGCCTTTCGCTTCGACGCCGCGGTGGGTGCTTCATTACATCAGGATCTGGTTTTTCTACTCCGAGTGCAAGAGCGGGAAAAAGATCTGTCCCCAAATCGATGGCCAAGATCTGGATAATGGTCAGGGCGAGGGGAATTTTGAGAAGGACAAAACCGAGATAAGGAATGATTTCCGGAATATTGGAAGTCAAAATGTAGGTCATGAAGCTCCGGATGTTCGAAAATACCGCTCTCCCCTCTTCAATGGCTGCCACGACGCTCGAAAAATTGTCGTCCATTAGAATAATATCTGAAGCTTCTCTTGCCACATCCGTCCCTTTTACTCCCATGGCAACGCCGATGTCGGCCAACTTGAGCGCCGGGGCATCATTCACTCCGTCGCCCGTCACAGCAACAACCTCCTTCTTTTTCTTAAGAGCAATCACAATCCTCATCTTTTGATCTGCATCTACACGAGCAAAAATGATTTCAGGAGCATTCAAGAGAAGTTGAAGCTCCATCTCCGAGGTTTTTCTCAGCGTTACGCCATTCACCACAACAGGATTTTTGCAAGAAATCATCCCGATTTCTCGACCGATGGCTTCGGCTGTATCCGGATGATCCCCTGTAATCATGATCACTTTGATACCTGCCTCACGACATTTCTGAATGGACTGAGGGACTTCCTTGCGTGGCGGGTCCTCTAATCCCACCAGACCCAAAAAAATCAAGTCTTCCTCAAGGCCCTCTCGTGAATAACTCGATGGAACCGGGCGATAAGCAAAAGCAAGTACCCGCAAACCACGCTTGGCCATTTTTTCTTCGACCTTCAAAAGGCGATACCGAGTATCGGCCTCAAGAGGCTTGGGCGTTTTAAGCTGAATTCTATCACAAAGGGGTAAGAGGGTTTCCAAAGCGCCTTTGGAATACAAGACAAGACCAGACGCTTCTTGATAAAGTGTGGACATATATTTTCGATCCGAACTAAAAGGGACTTCATCTACCATGGGTGAATCCTTCAGTTCAGGAATAGCCTTTCGAGCCATTTCAACCAGGGCAATCTCCGTGGGATCACCCAGCCATTGCCCCGGACCGCCATTTCCTGATTTCTTAAGATTCTGACACCGGTAAGATGCGTAATAAAGAATTGGGGGTAAATCTTTTCTTTGAAGAACCTCATTCAGATGGTAGGGTTGATTCATGGAAGGGGAAAAAACTTCTCGCGCCGCCATCCGATTTTCTGTCAGTGTCCCGGTCTTGTCCGTGCAGATCACCGTAGCCGAACCCAAAGCTTCAACGGCCGGAAGATGACGAACCAGGACATTTCGCTTGGCCATCCGCTGCGATGCCATGGCAAGTGCAAGCGTAACGGTCGGGAGAAGTCCCTCAGGAACATTGGCCACAATGATTCCGATGGCAAAAATAAAGTTCCCCCAAAACGACAGCCCCACTCCGCGACCGATAAAAAAGAAAAGAGCCCCTAACCCAACAGCCAGAATCGCGACGATTCGACTCACATAGGCGA
>PCSF01000134.1:7676-7818 GCA_002771315.1 Desulfobacterales bacterium CG23_combo_of_CG06-09_8_20_14_all_52_9
AGTCCTCATGCCTATGGCAAATACCAGGGCCTTCGCATCCCCCGAAACCATGCTCGTCCCGGCCAAGACCACGTTCTTGGCCTCAATCAAGTCTTCCTCCTGGCTTTCATGCGTGTCTCTGGCTTTTGGAAGGGACTCTCCA
>PCSF01000134.1:7844-8028 GCA_002771315.1 Desulfobacterales bacterium CG23_combo_of_CG06-09_8_20_14_all_52_9
ACCAAACGCTTCGATCAGTCGGCAGTCCGCTGGAATGTCATCGCCTTCCGATAAAAAAATAATGTCTCCCGGAACCAATTGGGAGGCCGGTATCTGGGAAGAATTCCCTTCGCGCAACACCTTAACCAGTTGGGGGAGCAGCTTCTGCAAAGCCGTGATCGCTCTTTCTGCGCGATATTCTTGC
>PCSF01000134.1:8137-8560 GCA_002771315.1 Desulfobacterales bacterium CG23_combo_of_CG06-09_8_20_14_all_52_9
CCAACCACAGGATAATGGCAAAAAAATGCGTAAATTCCTTCAGAAGTCTTAACGCAAGATGCTCCTCTTGAACCCGTTCTATGAGATTCGGACCAAATTCTGCCAGGCGCTTTTGCGCCTCATGGTCAGAAAGCCCCATGACAGAACTCCGAAGACTGTGAATAGCCTCTTCAATATGAAGCTCGTGAATTCTCATTTTAACCATTCGCTCCCTCGCTCTTATCCTATACTAATTTGTCCAAGGGCAAGTGTCCAATCATTATGGGTAGAAAGTGATGTGGGGAGGCGGGAGTGAGTGTGGGGAAATTGCATGCCGGCAGCCATCAAGGTCCTGTGAACAGTGTTGCCAGCTCAGAACTCTTGACGCGATCTTAGCTCAAAGTTAGGATGCCAAATTATCAATTGCGGATGATGATATGGCCC
>PCSF01000134.1:8586-8793 GCA_002771315.1 Desulfobacterales bacterium CG23_combo_of_CG06-09_8_20_14_all_52_9
CCCACCCTGCCGCAGGAAGTTGAACTTGCCGGCTGGGATCGGCTGGATGTGATCCTGGTCAGCGGAGATACGTATATCGATTCGCCTTATATCGGCACGTCGGTTATCGCCCGGGTGCTTGCCGATGCGGGCTATCGCGTCGGCATCATCGCCCAGCCGGACGTCCGGAGTGAACGGGATATCACCCGCCTGGGGCAACCCGCCCTT
>PCSF01000134.1:8808-11532 GCA_002771315.1 Desulfobacterales bacterium CG23_combo_of_CG06-09_8_20_14_all_52_9
GCCGGCAACGTGGACTCCATGATCGCCAACTACACGGCCTCGGGTAGGCGGCGTAAGAGCGACGACCTGACCCCCGGGGAGCAAAACACCAAGCGACCGGACCGCGCCGTGATCGCTTACAGCAATCTCATCCGGCGCTTTTTTAAAAACACGGTGCCTATTGTTTTGGGCGGCATCGAGGCCAGCCTGCGCCGCATCTCGCACTACGACGTTTGGTCCGATGCGGTGCGGCGCTCGATCCTGTTCGATGCCAAGGCCGATCTTCTAGTATACGGCATGGCTGAGCAGAGCATCCTGGAATTGGCAGAAAGGCTCAGGCTCAGGCAGGAGTTCCGCTCGATCCGGGGGATTTGCTACATCAGTCCTCAAATCCCTCCGATGGCGGCTGAATTTGACGGGCCGGACATCGAGCTTCCCGATCATCGCTCGGTATCCAAGGACAAAGCCGAGTTTATGCGCATGTTCGAGATCTTTTACGCAAACTCGGACCCGTTCACGGCCAAACGCCTCTTTCAGCGCCAGGACACCCGCTACCTGGTCCACAATCCACCCCAGCCGCCCCTGTCGAGCGCCGCCCTGGACCGCATCTATGAACTGCCGTTTACCCGAGATGTGCACCCCTTTTATCAAAAAGATGGCCGCGTAAAAGCCTTGGACACCATCCGCTTCAGCCTTACCACCCATCACGGCTGCTACGGTGAATGCCGCTTTTGCGCCATCTCGGTCCATCAGGGCCGGCACATCGTTTCGCGAAGCGAGGATTCGCTTCTGCGTGAAGCGGCTGCTTTCACAGCCCATCCCGATTTTAAGGGCATCATCGCCGATGTGGGCGGTCCCACGGCCAATATGTATGCCATCGAGTGCGGCCGCAAGCTCAGCCAAGGGGCCTGCGCAACCAAGGCCTGTCTTTTTCCCAAGGTCTGCAAACATCTTGATGCGGATCACAGCCGCCAGATCGCCTTACTGAAAAAACTGCGCAGCCTTCCAAGGGTGCGCAAGGTCTTTGTCGCCTCCGGCATACGCTATGATCTGATCCTGGCCGACGCCAAGGCCGGAGCGGCCTACCTGGAAGAACTGCTGCAACACCACGCCTCGGGACAGCTCAAGATCGCCCCCGAGCACGTCCAGGACGCGGTGCTGAACCTGATGGGAAAACCCAGCCGCAAGTCTCTGGAAACGTTCATGCGCCTTTTCGACCGGCTCAAGCCCAAGAAGGCCAGGAAGATCTTTCTGACCTATTATCTGATGGCCGCCCATCCAGGATGCACCCTGGCCGATATGCACGCGCTGAGAGCCTATGCCGTCGACAAGCTGCACCTTCTGCCCGAGCAGGTGCAGATCTTTACGCCATCCCCCTCCACCTACGCCACCCTGATGTACTACACCGGGATCGATCCTTTCACGGGTGAGAAAATTTTCATTGAAAGAGATCCGCGCCGCAAAGTAGAGCAAAAGGCCGTCATCACGGGTAAGCGGCGCCCGAAAGCGCAATAATCAAACATGGTAACAACCCTATTGCTACCCGAAACGTTTCCTGCTAATTGCATATTCGATTGTGTTCACGGACTCGGACTGGGATGGCCGCCGGCACCATTGGGATTACATCCCGGAATGGATTTATTAGGATGCATAGGCCGGCGATTCTGCGGCTATGTGTGGCCTGGAACGGAGGTGGGAGATGTCGTCTCGTTTTGATGAGAGCTTAAAAAGAGATGTTGAACAGATTCGTTTGGCGGTCATCAGAATGGGAACACTCGTAGAGGGTGCGCTCAGGGCGAGTCTGCACACGCTGACCGAGAATGATCGGCAACTCGCCTATTCGGTCATCTTTCGGGATCACTTTATCGACGAACTCGAGATGGAGCTGGACCGTCTGTGTCAGGAGTTTCTGCTGCGCCAACAGCCGGCAGCAGGGCATTTGCGCTTTGTCTATGCCGTAATCAAGATCAACAACGAATTGGAGCGCGTCGGCGACTATGCCGAGAGCATCGCACGTCACTTCCTTTCTCTCAGTTCCCTGGATCCACAGCCTTCTTTTCAGATCATTGAAGAGATTGCTCATCAGTCCATTCCGATGTTTTGTAATGCGCTTCAGGCCTTTGCGGATAGGGATCCGCAACTGGCCAAGGCGACGATGGAAATGGAGGAAAAGGTTGACAATATCCGCTGGGTGATCACGAACCAGATGAACGCCCTTCTGGAGGGATGCAAATTGCCTTCCGAGACCTTCCAATCCCTCATGATTATCGCCAACCGGTTTGAGCGTGTGGCTGATCGGGCATGCAATATTTGCGAGGAAGTGCTGTATATGTGTACGGGCGAGACCATCAAACACAAAGACAAAGATGCCTTTCGCGTGCTGTTTGTGGACGAACACGACGCCTGCCGGGGGCAGATGGCCCAAGGGATAGGGAGATCCCTGGGATTGGAAAGGTTCAGATTTGAAAGCGCCGGAATCTCGCCAAAACCCTTGGACCCCAGGGCAGTTCGTTTTATGGCTGAAAAGGGTATCGACATTTCCCAGGCGAGAACCAGATACCTTAACCAGATTGTGAATCTAAAAGATTATCACATCTTCGTCGGTCTTTGCAAAGAAGCGGAAGAGGCCTTCCCGCCGCCGCCGACAAAAATGATCGATGTCCATTGGGAGATAGAGAATCCTTCTAAGCTTAAAGGAACGGAGGAAGAGATTCGGGCTGCCTACGAAAAGACCTATGAGGTTTT
>PCSF01000031.1:0-147 GCA_002771315.1 Desulfobacterales bacterium CG23_combo_of_CG06-09_8_20_14_all_52_9
TCAGCTCCAGGGAATCACCGCACAGATCCGCCACATCCTGGATTTCCGGGGGTTGATAGTTATGAGCCAGTAGGATGGCGTTGCGCTTTTTCAATAATGCTCGAATTTTTTCATGTTCCTGAGTCATCCGTTTATCTTTCTCCTTCC
>PCSF01000031.1:179-2963 GCA_002771315.1 Desulfobacterales bacterium CG23_combo_of_CG06-09_8_20_14_all_52_9
CATATTAAACAGGCTATCGTCGAGTTTCAGATCGAACCGGTATTCCGACAAAACGATCCGAGTTTCATCCTTGTAAATATTTCGTGTGCTGATGAGGGTGATGCGAAAGGTTTCCGGATCCACCGAAATCAGAAGGTCGGCCAGCTCGGGGACAGGCTTTTTGGGTATAAGCTTCAACACGGCCGGAAGACCCGGCTTGCTGGATTCCAGAGAAACATGAAACTGGTCTCTCAAGGTGCGGATATCCGACAGAAAGCTTCCCCCCTGGCCGCCTCCCAGGTATGGAGGGGCTTTTCCCCTCATGACCTGATTATCCAGGGGCCGATGGATCCACAGGGTCTTGCCGTCGGTGAGGATGATCTGTTTTTCCGGCTCTTCATATTCCCAGCGCATCCGGTTCGGATGCTTGACGAAGATTCTCCCGGTTGCGGTGTCGGTAATGTCCATGGCCGCTAAAGTGGAAGTCTGATTGAAGCGGGCTGAAAACCCGGTTCCTAAATAACATTCCTCAATCCCTTTAAGGATCGCTTCGAGGGCGGCGGGATCAGCGGTGGTTCCGGGACGCTTTTCAGACGCTTTCCCCGTGGAAATAGAAGCGGCAGTGATGATTAGGGCTGCCAGGGATATTGCCATCGTGCGCGTTAAGGACTTCCACATGTCCGCTTTTCTCCTTTTGCAAAGCGTCTATAAAAAGAGCCGGGAAGCAATCCGATCGATGAGATCGATCTTGTTCATGAGATCCTCCGTGTCCACGTATGGAAGCCGTGCGCCGGACAGGATCCGGATTTCCGGGGTTTTTCCATTCAGTTGAAGGGTGATATGCGCCCCTATTTCCAAGCCTTTCAGGTAAAGACTTCGCCGATGAGATACACTTGCAGCCAAATTATTTTCATCCCCCGGTGCTTCCAAAAAAGCAAGAAAAAAGGAAAAACAGGGAAAGAACTCGTGTGAGTCAATCGGAAAACGCGTCAAAAAGGCGCACAGGGCTTCGATTCCATAAGGGGTTATATCGACCCGACTGTGGCGGATCATCGCCTTGACCCGGGAGGCAACTGTTAGGCCGGCGGATTGATCGGAAAAATCGGTCTCCTGATGACCGAAAGCCGTATCGACGGCTTCCAGGATTCTCGAATCCAGGCGTTTGGAAATTAGGAGCTTCCGGATAAAAAAAGCCGCCGCATCCGGAGGTACGGCAAGAAGCACCGGTTTTTCACCGGGAAAAAGCAAGGTGGCCTGAGGATTTCTTTCCATGAGCAAAAAGAGGACCCGGTATTCGTCCTCTTGAATCCAATCTGCAGTTTGGAGGAAGCTCTCCAAATGAACCCGGATCGATTCGTCGGGGAAAAAGAGAAGTTCGATCAGCACTTCGCGTTCGCCGTGATTCGGATCGGTCATGATGTCGCAAAGATGAGAAAGATCCGTCAAAGAGAGGGTATCTTCGATGTAGTGCACCGTTTTTCTTTCGATTTTGAGACCCCCGGTGAAAAAGTGTTCGATCCGCAGGGCCAACTCCTTGCAGGCCGCATTTTGCCCACCCGAACCCTTCCTTTTACTTGTATCGGCTTTAGGCATATCGGCTTTCTTCGAAAAGGGACATCAGGGCATGGCTCCATATTGCTTCAGCTTCTTGTGTAGGGTTTTTCGGGTAATGCCGAGTCTTCGAGCCGCCTCGCTTTTATTTCCCCCTACCGCCTGCATCGTATTCAAAATAGTGGCCTTTTCCACTTCGTCAAGCGGCAGGTTTGACATGGCTTCCGGGAGCACGATGCCACTGTCTTCCGGTAAACCCTCACGGCTGTCGGATGCCGGGACCATGGAAAGATCTTTTTCATCGATGATTTCGCTTCTCGAAAGCACCACCGCCCGTTCCACGGCGTTCATGAGTTCCCGGACGTTGCCCGGCCAGTCGTGGCGGATCAGGCGGTCCATGGCAGAGGGTGTGAACCCTTTGATCGCCTTTTGATTCTTGGCGGCAAGAATTTCGAGGAAGTGCTGGGCCAAAAGCGGAATGTCCGGCCGCCGTTGCCTGAGGGGTGGCACATCCAGGTTGATCACGTTGAGCCGGTAGTAAAGATCCTCCCGGAATTTCCCTGCCTTAATCCATTCTTCCAGGTTCCGGTTGGTGGCGGCGATCATGCGGACATCCACCGGGATGACCTGGTCTCCGCCGACTCGCGTAACCTCCCGCTCCTGGAGGACCCGCAGCAATTTTACCTGCATGGGCATCGACATTTCGCTGATCTCATCGAGAAACAGGGTCCCTCCGTGGGCCTGCACGAATCGGCCTTCTTTGCGCCGGTCCGCACCGGTAAACGCCCCTTTCTCATGGCCGAAGAGCTCCGATTCCAGAAGGGTTTCGGTGATGGCTGCGCAGTTGATTTTCACAAAAGCGCCGCTTTTCCGGTGGCTGTTGAAATGGATGGCCCCGGCGATGAGTTCCTTTCCGGTCCCGGATTCCCCGGTGATCAATACGGTCGCTTCCGAGGGGGCCACCTGAGCGACGGTCTCCAACAGCCGGCTCATCCCATCGCTTTGACCGATGATGTTCTGGCGGTCGAAATGTATTCCCAGGCTTTCCTTGAGGAGGCGGTTTTCCTCCTTGAGCCGGGTGTGTTCCATGGCCCGCTCAATGGTCAGCTTCAGCTTGTCGAAGTCCAGAGGCTTGGTGAGATAATCATAGGCCCCTTTCTTGAGGGTTGAAACGGCCGTTTCAATGGAGGAGTACGCGGTCATGATGATGACGGGTATGGACGGATTGAAGGATTTGATTCGGTCCAGGGCCTC
>PCSF01000156.1:0-1353 GCA_002771315.1 Desulfobacterales bacterium CG23_combo_of_CG06-09_8_20_14_all_52_9
AAAACTGCCGGATCGCTTCCCATGTTTTAAGAAAGTCCGACATCCATGGATTATAACTCATTAACCGATAAATAATCTGCCGGCCTTGCCGAATGATCTGGCAAGGCAACCGGATGATATTATTCAGAAAACGCCGAAATTCCATTTTCAGCATCACGCGCCCTTTTTCACGGTCTGGCATCATCATCGCAAACCATGATTTCAGATTCCACGCCAAAGCCGCGATCACCATATAGGCCCAGTTGCTCAATAAATCGTTCACCGGCATCCGCATCGCGTTCACGCCGTTCTTCAGTTGCTCAATCACGTTTTCCTGATCGCCGCGCTGATTAGCCGATTTCACCAATTCCGCCGGCGTTAAATCAACACGGGTTGTGATGTAGAAAAAATAACGGATATCATCGAATAATACCTTCTCGCCTTTTTCAACGCTCAGGTTCTTCTTCAAAATTACCAGATCGTATGTCTTGGCGCATTGACCCGGACGATACCGGATTTTTGTCGCCCATTCGCTTACCAGCTTCACGTTCTTGAATTCCCGTTCAACAACAATAGCTTCTTTGACATTCAACGGTTTCTCCCGCGGCTCCGTTTGGACGACATGCTTCGCCTTGCGTTCCAATACCATCCAGTCGGCCTCCGCAACGGCATTCGCGCGCCCAACCAGCCCCGGACTTGCATCCATCCCAAAGATAAAATCCGCTCTGTCACTCCAACGATCAAAATGTCGGGTCAATGAAAAATCCGTGTCGCCTCTCAGCGTCACCCGTTCGGCATACGGCTTCACCAAATCAATCGCGCGATCAATCCATTCCGCGCATCCATCATGACTTGCCACGTTCCCGGGCCGGTTCACCAGATACAACACTTCCTTCGTGTTCCACAACGACACGATCAACGGATGATATCCCCAAATGCCGGTGTAGTTGTATTCCATCCCGCCTTTGCATTCCCCAAATGTCCGCGCTACCGTGCCGTCCATATCAATAAATGCCTCTTTCAATATATCTTTCGCCTTCTCTTTCCATACCTCTTGCCGTGACTCGTTTATCACGTCCATCAATACGCCAATGTCTTCTTCTTTAAACCGCCGCGTAAAATCTCCGCTCGTCGTCGGATCCGGTATCCGGCTTGCTCCCAGTGCGTCCAGAAACACTTCATCACCTCGCCTCAGTTCGATATCTTCCAATCTCATACCACCAGCCAATATATTATACACCGGATTCAACACATGATCCGATTCATGATACGGCAAATGAACCTTCAACAGTTGCAGCCTTTCGTCTATTCTTCTCACCAGCCCGATCCGCTGCGCCATCTGATGAAACGCGCCTATTCCGCCAACTCCCATCC
>PCSF01000156.1:1361-1510 GCA_002771315.1 Desulfobacterales bacterium CG23_combo_of_CG06-09_8_20_14_all_52_9
TTCGCGCTCACTTCATACCGAATATTTTGCCCCGCCGTCATTACCGGTCCGCCGCGATCCTTCATCATTCCAGCTAATCGCCGCTCAATTTTACGCTTGCGTTGCCCTAAAACCTTTTGGTATCTTTTCACTTGAAATGCCCCTTTCCT
>PCSF01000156.1:1569-2510 GCA_002771315.1 Desulfobacterales bacterium CG23_combo_of_CG06-09_8_20_14_all_52_9
TTTTATATCCAAACCACGACTAAATCGCGCTTCTATAAGGTCTAGTATAGCAACAACATTATTCTGCAACATAATGGCGGGATAGTTTCCTGTCGGCATCCTGCTTGGTGAATTTCCATTCAATGCCACGATCTTCCCCATTTCTTCTATTTTCCCATGCTTTTAATTCGGATTCCAGAAAGGTTGCCTTACCGATACGGCGTCCAGTGCACTGTTTGTCCATTATCCCGATTTCAATTTCAGCCATGTTGAGCCAGCTGGCATGTTTGGGCGTGTAATGAAACATTACTCGCTTCAACAGTTGGTCGGCTTGCGCCTGCCCCAATACCTCAACAAAGATTTTGTAGAAATGGGTGTTGAGATTGTCCAGCACCAAGTGAACCTTTTCACATTGCGCATACCGGCCCAATAACAAGGACTGAATAAAATCAACAAAGTCCTTTTTCTGCCGGCGGTTTGTCATTTCTACATGTCGCCACTTTCCTCGTGGTTCTACCGCCAAGAAGATGTTCCGCGTACCGCACCGTTTGTATTCATAATCTTCCTTGCGACAACTCCCTACGCGGACGGGCATTGGCTCACGCGTCTGCGCCAACAATTGCTTGCTCTTCTCATCCATGCAAATCACTGGACTTTCTTTGCAATAACCAAGGGCATACAATTCCAAGAGATCATACATCCGCCGCCGGTATTCCGCCGTAATTCTGCCTATGCACCACATCTTCTTGAGCCAAGGCTTACACTCGTTTTTTTTAAAATCAGCCTTACGCTCTCGCGATTCACACCGTCTAATCCGTCCCGCTGACGCGCCGCTTGGGTGAGCAATGTTAACGTCCAATGCTCACGTCCCTCCGGGGGATCACTACAAGCCAACGCCACAATCTCGGACTGCTCTCGCATCTTATATTTCATCGGCCGTCCCGGACGCGGCATGTCATAAA
>PCSF01000156.1:2516-2717 GCA_002771315.1 Desulfobacterales bacterium CG23_combo_of_CG06-09_8_20_14_all_52_9
TCGGCAATCCTCCCTCCAGATACGCTTTCCGTGTTCGCCAAATGGTTGTCCGCTCCACTCCCAACACCTGCGCAATGATCGTATCTTCCACTCTTCGATCCAAGGCAAGCAATATATTGGCACGCACCATCTCTCGCGCATGATGTTCTCCGTGCCTCAACATCCCTTTTAGAATCAGACGATCCCGTCGCTTCAGTTCTA
>PCSF01000156.1:2848-2991 GCA_002771315.1 Desulfobacterales bacterium CG23_combo_of_CG06-09_8_20_14_all_52_9
GCCGGAATGAAAATTTCCGAAGCATTCCGACCTGATTTTTCGCGATTTTTATCATTAGCGCAACATTCGCGACGCTCGCTGACCGTTTTTTCATGCCAGCAGGCAGATCCGCTTGAGGCGGAAAGACACCTCTCCGTCGCGTT
>PCSF01000151.1 GCA_002771315.1 Desulfobacterales bacterium CG23_combo_of_CG06-09_8_20_14_all_52_9
CCGCTCCATCGGTGGTTTTTAGAAACAATTGAACTCCGGTCCTTCTTGTCGTAACATTTATCTAACGTGTTTCTGATCCATTCCTAACAAAATACACATAATTTCTCGAGAGTGTATATGATCAAACATTAAAAAATAATACCACGCTTGGCATTCGGAAACAAAATCTCTCCTTTTCAAAGGCAAAATTCATGAGCAAAGGCAAAATTCTGGTGGTGGATGATGAGGAAGACATCCTGGAGCTGGTGCGATATAATCTGGAAAAGGAAGGGTTTCAAATCACCTGTGCCGCCTCCGGAGAAACCGCCATTAAAACCGCCGCAAACGAAACTTTCGATCTCTTGATCCTGGATTTGATGCTCCCGGGCATAGACGGCCTCCAAGTAACCAGAATTCTCAAGGCCGACTCCAAAACCCGTCACCTGCCCATCCTGATGCTCAGCGCCAAGGGTGAAGAAGCCGATGTAGTTACCGGCTTGGAGATAGGCGCAGATGATTATGTCACCAAGCCGTTTAGCCCCCGCATACTTCTGGCCCGGGTCCGTTCAATTCTAAGAAGAAAGCAGGATGCTGTAACGGAAAAACCTCCCGGCATCGAATGGGGTGAGTTGACCATCAATACACTCAAGCACACGGTCCATGCTCATGGAGAAGAAATTCGGCTGACCTACACGGAGTTCGAAATCCTGACGCTTCTGGCAAGGCGTCCCGGCTGGGTTTTCACCCGCACCCAGATCGTCGATGCCGTCAGAGGCATCCACTATGCCGTCACGGATCGAAGCGTCGATGTCCAAATTGCCGGCCTCAGGAAAAAGCTGGGACCGCTGGGAGATTACATTGAAACCGTTCGCGGGGTAGGCTATCGCTTCACGGATAATCCATGAAGAAAAAAGCAAGACTCACATGGATCATATTTTCCGCCTCTCTCCTGATAGCGGTTGTCGCCCTGATCGTCTCCGGTGGGTACGCGTTTTGGGCCATGCGGAATTTTTTTTACAACCAATCGGCATCAGCTCTTGAGATCCAGTGTCAGCTCATTCAGGTGCAGGTTGTCCAACACCTGTCACCGGTAAACGGTTCAGCCATCGATGCCATTTGTAAAGAGGCCGGCAACGCCTCAAAAAGCCGAATCACGGTCGTATCCCAAGACGGCACGGTTTTGGGGGATTCCTATGTGAATCCTCAAAAAATGGAAAACCACGCCGACCGTCCGGAAATCCGAAAAGCGACGGCCGGTGAGACGGCGATGAATATCCGCTTCAGCAACACCCTGCAGAAAAAGCTTTTCTACGTGGCCATCCCCATTCTCTTAAACGGCCGTGTTCAGGGTGTGATCCGGACATCCTTGGCGGTGACAACCATCGAAGGTCAGATCAATGGCATCCGAAACCGAATTTTCCTTGCAGGAATCGCAATCTTTCTGGCTGCGGCTGGACTCAGCCTCTGGGTTTCTCGCAGGATCAGCATGCCCATCGAGGCAATGAAACAAGGTGCGGATCGATTTGCCTCAGGGGATCTGAATTATCGGCTTCCTGTGGCGAACACGGAAGAAATGGCCGGCCTGGCGGATGCGATGAATCGGATGGCTCAACAGCTTAGAAAACGCATGATCGATATTTCTCAACAGCACAACGAAATCGAAGCCATACTGGCCAGCATGCGAGAGGGTCTTATCGCCATGGACCCGCAAGAACGCGTCATCAAGATAAACCAGGCCGCCCAAGAGATCCTCGGCGTTTTCCGGGATCCCGAAAAAAATCTAAATTTTATAGAATTTATCCGAAATCGGGATCTCGAGCAATTGATCCAGGAGGTGCTTTCCACGAAGACCCCGGTCGAAAAAGATATTACCTTTTATCGAAACGGCGAACGGATCATCCATGTGCATGGATCTCCGATTTACGGTGACGATGAACACCGAATGGGCACGCTTTTGATACTGAATGATGTCACCCATCTGCGCCGCCTGGAAAACATCCGCCGGGATTTTGCGGCCAATGTCTCCCATGAACTCAAAACACCTCTGACGGCGGTTAAGGGATTTGTTGAGACACTCCTTAACATCCCCTTAGATGATACAGAAGAAACCAAACGGTTCCTGGGTATCGTCGAAAAACACGTCAACCGATTGGATGCCATCACCGAAGACCTGTTGACGCTGGCCAGGATCGAGGAAAACGGAGAGATAAACCGGATCGGGAAACAAACACACAGCGTTAAAGAGATTATCCAAAAAGCCGTGGAACTCCGCAAGCCCGAGGCAGAAGCCAAACAGATTCGAATTGAATGGCTTTGCGACGATGCATCCAGGATGAAGATGGATCCCATTCTTTTCGAACAAGCCGCCGTCAATCTCCTCGACAATGCCATCAAATATAGCCCTGAGGGAAGCGTCATCCGAATTGAGAGTCGTATGGAAGCATCCGAACTGAAAATCTCTTTTAAGGACGAAGGCATCGGAATCGAAAAAAAACATATTCCCAGGCTTTTTGAAAGGTTTTATCGGGTGGACAAGGCAAGAAGTCGAAAACTCGGGGGAACAGGATTGGGTCTTGCAATCGTCAAGCACATCATCCAGGCGCATGGGGGTCATATTACAGTTGAAAGCGCACCCGGAAAAGGGTCCGCATTCACGTTACATTTTCCCAACCCGGAACTCGAATCGTCGAAAACCGAAACGGGTCAAGCTGTATGATCCTTGGAAAAATATCATAACCCGTAAATGACCTTTTATATTTTGGAGAACAAATCATGGCGAAACATTTTGATCGAGAGCTGGCAAATATCAAAAAAAT
>PCSF01000144.1:0-129 GCA_002771315.1 Desulfobacterales bacterium CG23_combo_of_CG06-09_8_20_14_all_52_9
TAAATAATTTTTCCCCCAATTGCCGTATGAGATCACAAAGTATAAACACAATCTTGGAAATAAAAAAAGGGAAAACGGTCGAGCTTGATATTGTGGCCATGGCCTTCGGCGGTCGGGGAATCGGCCGCA
>PCSF01000144.1:154-11240 GCA_002771315.1 Desulfobacterales bacterium CG23_combo_of_CG06-09_8_20_14_all_52_9
TCATGTTGTTCCGGGGGATCGGGCGCGGGTTGGCATCATCAAGAAACGCAGCAGCTATGCCGAGGCCCGGCTAGTGGAGCTCCTTTCCCCGTCTGAGTATCGAATCGATCCTCCCTGTCCATACGCCGGTTTTTGCGGGGGTTGCAGGTGGCAACACATCCGATACGATCAGCAGCTTGGATATAAACGGCAGCATGTCACCGATTCCCTGGAGCGGATCGCCGGTCTTTTCCAGGTCACGGTGCATCCGGTGCTCCCTTCGGTGCGTATTTACGGATATCGGAACAAGATGGAATTTTCCTGCTCCGACCGAAGATGGCTTTTGCCTGAAGAGATGGATAGGCCGGTGGGCCGAACCGATTTTGCCCTCGGGCTTCATATTCCCGGGACTTTCAATAGGATCATCGATATCCAAAGATGCCTCCTTCAGCCGGAAGCCGGAAACGCCATTTTAGGCACGGTCCGTTCCCTTATCCTGAATTCGGGGCTTCCTCCCTATGGCTTGAAGAGCCATGCCGGTTTCTGGCGCTTCGTGATGCTACGCCATTCCGAAGCCCATAATCGGTGGATGGTAAACCTCGTTACGGCATCGGAGGATCTTGAAAAGATGCATCCGGTGGCCGACCATCTGGTTCGACAACACCCCGAAATCCTTTCCGTGGTCAACAACATTACCGCAAAAAAGGCAGGGATCGCCGTGGGGGAACGGGAAATTACTCTTGCCGGCCCATCGAAAATTTCGGATCGCCTGGGACCTTATGATTTCCGGATTTCGGCCAATTCGTTTTTCCAGGTGAATCCTGCAGGTGCCTGGACGCTTTTCAACACGGCTAAGCGATACGCACAACTCACCGGTTCCGAAACCGTCTTGGATCTTTACAGCGGCACCGGTGCCATCGCCATCGCACTGTCCGAGAATGCCCGATCCGTCATCGGGATGGAGATCGTATCGAGTGCCGTAGAGGATGCACAGGAAAATTGCCGGATCAATGGGATCGCGAACTGCCGGTTTCTACGCGGGGATATTCTAGATCTGATCCCCAGGATGGAAGAGCGGCCTGACGTGGTTGTCATCGACCCGCCCCGGGCCGGGATGCATCCGAAGTCCGTGGCAAAGATCCTGGAGCTCAAACCTGAACGGATGGTTTATGTTTCCTGCAACCCGGCGACCCTGGCCAGAGACCTTAGCCTCATGAAGGAATCCTATGGTGTTTTAGAGGTCCAGCCGGTAGATATGTTCCCCCATACCCCCCATATCGAGGCAGTTGCGAAGCTGGAAAGAAAATGACACAAAAAGAACAAAAGCGGACGATGGCCGGCATTGCCAGCCTGGTGGGGGCCTTCCTGATCTGGGGCACCAGCCCTATTTATTTCAAGTGTCTCAAAGCGGTCCCTCCCTTTGAAATCCTGATGCACCGAATGATCTGGTCATTTGTGTTTCTGATGCCTTTGGTCTTCTTCTTAGGTCAATGGCGTGAATTTCTGTATGCTCTAAAAAATCGTTACACTCTTGGAATCCTTTTAGGAACGACCCTTTTGGTTTCTGTGAACTGGTTTTTGTTTATCTGGGCCATCAACAACGATCAGATCCTGCAGACGAGCTTGGGGTATTACATCAATCCGCTCGTCAATGTCCTTTTAGGAAGAATTTTTTTGAAAGAAAGGCTCAGATCGGCACAGAGGGCAGCGGTTATCCTGGCTGCTTTGGGGGTCGGATACCTGACGGTTCAATTCGGACAGGTCCCTTGGATTTCTTTAGCCCTGGCTTTGACTTTCGGATTTTACGGACTGATCCGCAAGATGGCGCCGGTGGGGGCATTGGTGGGACTGACTCTGGAGACATTGTTGATGTGCGGCCCCGCCCTGACATATCTTTTTTATATCAATGCCCATGGCGGCGGCGCCTTTTTCAGAACAGGAACCCGAATTGACTTGCTTCTTATGGCTGCAGCCCTGGTGACGGCCTTTCCCCTTCTCCTTTTCACCGAAGGGGCGAGGCGGATCCACTTTTCCACGGTGGGGATCCTGCAGTACCTGGCGCCGAGCTGCACCTTTATTCTTGCGGTCTTCATCTACGGGGAGCCGTTTTCAGTGGCGAAGTTGTGGACGTTTATCCTGATCTGGATCGCTTTGATCATCTATTCCACCGATTCGATCCTGAATTTCCGTAAGCACGGATTCGAACCCAGGCAAAGTCCACAAAAAAGATAGGGTGTCACATTACGGCGGCATTGATAAAAAGATGCACGAGGATAGCGGCGTTGAACCGGAGCCATTTCCCGTCTTTTCCCAGGGTCGGGAAGAAGTCCGCGGCGTCATATGCTTCTTTGGCTAGGGGGCTAATGCGGTGCTTGCCCTCATAACATTTGCCGATCTGGACTTCGGGCATGCTGTCCAGAACCGGGTCTGCCAGGGCAGGGTGTTTGCTCTTGGAAAAAAGGGGACCACGTCAGAGTTGTCCCAGCCCGTTCAAAAGCCGTGAGAATCCCGGCTACGAAGGAATCTTGAAGAGTTTACTCAACCCGAGCCAAAAACGATTCCGGTATCAGGCGGATCCAGTCGTAGAGGCGGCCCTTGAGAATGAAAAGGCGGGGGGCTTCCGGAAAGTCGAAGAGCCGATAGAGGCGATACGAATCCGGGTTGGCGGCTGAAAATGCAAGTTCGGCCGCCGAGAGGGAAAAGGGGAAACGCATACCGCATGAGGTGGTTTTAACCTTGATGAAAAGGGGCTTTTCATTGCATTCATAAGAGAGGATGTCATAGGGTGCAACCGATGCCCGTTTTGCGGAGATTTGCTCGATGCGATCGGCCATCCGGAGACTCCCTTCCTCCCGAAGTCTCGCCCTTTCAAGATCCAGAACAAACCCTTTCCCGGCTTCTTTCAGGTCGGAATTGTTCGCTTCTGCCGTGACGAAAGTGTATTTCTTCATAATTTTTCTAAGGAGACGCTCCTTATTACCGGATTCGGGGGGGTGAGGCTCAGGGGGATCCACGACTGTGGCACGGAAAAAAAGATCCCGCTGAACCGGTGCCAGCAGGGATCTTTCGGCATAAGCTGTCAGGACGCCTACAATTTCTGGGTGCTTTTCCAGGTGTACATCGATCTGCTCGATCAGGAGCGTCTGATAATTATCCAGGGGTTTATAGCCCCTGATGTATGGCAGATTTAGGGCCAGAAGAGCGGCGCTGATGGTCTGATATTTTTTTTGGACGGATCCTGCATTGCGTGGGGTCAATTTTTCGACGAGCCGGTTTCGGTGATCCATTTTGCTGTAAGATTCCCCTTTAAGTTCCCTGCAGAGCATCAAAAAGTAATCTGCCACGATGGCTTCTACTTCTTCCTTGCTCCAGGGATTCATCTCGGCCGGCCCTTACGGTGATGAGTTATACAGATTTTTCGTTTTCGACGATGGATAACCCTACGAGATAATGATCCTTGTAAGATCCTTCCCGGCAAAAGGTGATGTGACGGATTTCAGTCAGGATATCCTTTAATAGCCTGGGCGCATTCAAGGGGGCATAACTCATGCGATGACTTTCCCCAACTTTGATGGCTTCGTAAAAAGTCCATCTGCTGCGTTGCGCTGCATTCTTCGTCATTGCGGCGTACCTATAAGTACGCTTCATTCCTCAGAATTTGCGCGCCTTGCATCTGAAGCTTTTTACTTTGCCATCCCAATTTTGAGTTTTTACGATTTCCCCAACTTTAATATGATCAAGAATCGCCGAATCCTGACGGATGGCAATGCAAAGTCCGCCATCGGAAATATCGCGCAGTTTGAACTGGTAGGCCGGGATTTCCTTGTTGATTGCAAACTGTACGCTGTAATAGCGCTCCACGAAAGTCCTGGGGGAAGCTCTTTTTTCCCTGAAATCGTTTTGGGTGTCCTGTTGTTTTTCCATGACCGCCATTATTCGGATATTTTTTGGATACTCAAAATTGACGAATTCGTAAAAAGTCGAAAATGCTCTCTTTCCGTCATTTCGGTAAAAGCCGGAATCCAGTGTTCTCAAGCGCTTATGAAACTCATGGACCCCGTTTTTCAACGGGGTGACGACTTTTTACGATTTCAATAAAATTGACTTAATCTTAACAAAGGGTTGCTGTCAAGCCGTGCCTTTTTGGGAAACATGTTTTTGGATGCACAGCCATGCCGAAAAATAAGAAGCCGCTGCAAAGAGCAGGTTTGTCGATATTCCGAAACCGATGGCGATCTGAACGGAGGCAACAGCGGTTAATACCGATGCACATCCGTTGGCCGCCCAGGCAAAGGCTCGTTGTTGAGGGCCGTCCAAAAGGATGCGCATCCCCATGGGAAACGGAAGGCCTGCCGGAAGACCCATCGGTAAAAGGAGTATAAGGGCGAAGACCGTGCGAGACATTTTGGGAAGTCTTAACGCCTGGTGAATCCCCGAATCCAGCATCCAATAACTGATAGCCGCAAGAATTGTCAGCGCTAAAAGGGATTTTTGCATCGCACCTTTTCCCAAATTTTGAGATATTCTGCCCCCGACACCTGAAAAAATTAGGATCCCGGTTATCCCGGCGACGAAGCTGACTACCGGATCTCCTAGAAGCAGGGTGAAAGCCTGAACGAAATACATCTCCAGAAACATGAACCCCATACCCACGAAAAAAAAGAAGAGGAAATACGAAGGGAACTGCTTTTTGCCTCGCCGATAAATCGAAGAAAGCGGGAGCAAGAGGAAAAGGATACTGATCGCCGCCGCTTCGATCATAACGACCCAAACGACGATTTCCCCGGACATGAAGAGGGAGTAAAAGCGGCTTCCGGTGCTCCGGTACAGGGTCCGGATCCGGTCGTACTTGATGAATCGATCCGGAAAAGGACGTTCATCCGTTAAGGGTTTGACGTCGATGAGGTAGTCATTAAAGAAGGTTTCCGGTTTGCCCCTTTCATAGGCATCGGATAGCTCGGAAAGAGCGCGGTGGTAATAAGGCTCCGGAAGCCGATTAAACCGGTTCACCGGGTGAGCAACCGATATCTTGCTGAAAATAAAATCGAAATTGAGCCGATTTGCGAAATCGATCAGAGGCGCCGTGTCAGGCAGTGCCGACCCGGAAGCGATCAGGACGAAAGTATCCCAGTTTCTGAGGATGAGGATATGGCGACCCGGATCCGAGACACCCTTTTGGACGAGGCAGGTGTAAGCGGTGGACCATAGCCGGAGCGAGTCTGCCGGCGGAAGACGAAGCTTCCTGGAAACGATCAAAATGCCTCGATGCGAAAGACGATTCAGATAGGCGGCAAAAGCGTCCAGCGTCAGGAGATAGTCCTGGGTCAGGGCACCGGTTCCGGGAAGGGAGGGACCCCAGTTTTCTACGTGGATGACATCGAAGGTCGGCCCGGGGGCTGTCAGAAACGCCCTGGGCGTGTCGGAAACGACGGTGATCCGATAATGTTTTTGGGTCAGTTGTGCCAGGAAAGGGTGGGGTTCCACCACCGTGATGCTTTCGGCTCCCGATGCCAGGGCACAGGGGATTGCGGTGCCGCCGCCAGGCTGAATAATCAGAACCCTTCCGGGGTTGGGGATCAGCACATATCCGGCATATTGAAGGGTCGACCGGGCAAAAGCCGTGTTCGAGTTTGTTTCATAGAAGGTTAAGGGGTGGTCGCCATCCTTGAAGGCCGCCCACTGAGTCGGAGGTATTGATGGATACTTCAGGCTCAATCCCGGCGCATACCGGAGGTGAGGGCTTTGCAGACAATCCACCCGACCGTAAATGCCGGAAGCCTTTTGAAAGACCTGGGAGTCCGGAAACTGGAGGGACTGACTCAAGGCCTTGTAAGGGGAGGGGCGGATCTGCAGCAGGGCGTTGGTGCCTGAAAAAAGAAAAACAGCAAAAACGCAAAGGATCACAACGGCAGTGAGCATGGCCAAGGAAACGCCTTTCGTTTGGGAAAGGAAGGGCTTATGAAAAAAATTTTGGAGAAGGCTTTTCAGACCATCGCCTGCCGCGGGAATTAAAGGGATCAGGGCGGATAGGGCCGCAGCCCCTGTTTCACCGAATAGAGAGAGAAGCGGAATCGAAGCGGCGGCGCCGCACGCCGATCCAGCCATGCTTGCAAAATACAAGCTTCCGCTTTTTTCAGGACAGGCGGCATATCCGATCATGATGGCCAGGCCGCAAAAGAAAAAGGCAACGCCCAGCACCAAGTAAAGGATGAAAAGGTAAAGGATCTGTATGGGTTCGAAGGGGAGCCTGAAATAATCGAAAGGGATCCGGCTTAAGATGAAAAGCGAAAAGAGGATGCTGATCGAAAAAGCGAAGGCAAGGATGTCCAGATGAATCCATGTCGACCACTTCCTTTCCCAACCGGGCATGCGACCGTCCAAAAAAGAGAACAAGACGCCTCCGGCTGCAAAACCGAGAAGGGCGATGCTGATCACCATGAAAGACAGATGGTTCCACTGGCTGATGGAAAAAAGGCGTGTCAGGAAAATTTCAAAGGCCAGTGAGGAAAAGGAAAGAAAAAATACGGTCCACAGGATCATCGGCTTCTCATGACGTGTCCGGTCAGAGGCACAAAGAGAACCCCGCAGATCTGATCGACGGTATAATCCTCCCCCTTTTTGGTGACCCGGACCAGGTTCTGGTAACTGAAGGGATTTCCCAGGGGAAGGATGAGGCGACCGCCGTCTTTGAGTTGTTTGAGCAGAGGCGGCGGAATGTGATCCACTGCCGCGGTGATCATGATGGCGTCGAAAGGTTGAACTTGTTCCCAGCCGAAGTATCCGTCCCCATGCCGAGTTTGTATTTTTGTATAGCCAAGATTATTTAGGATGTTAGATGCATTTTCATAAAGCTTTACTTTAATTTCAATCGTGTAAACGCTCGGCGTAATTTGGGACAAAACGGCGGCCTGGTAACCGGAGCCGGTCCCCACCTCCAGGACTTTGCTGTCCGAATTGACGGACAACTTTTCGGTCATCAGTGCCACGATATAGGGCTGGGAGATAGTTTGGCCTTCTCCGATGGGAAGGGGATGATCTCCATAGGCACGACCCCGCAGTTCTTCCGGAACAAATAGGTGTCTGGGGACCCTTTCCATCGCCGAAAGGACCGCCTTGTCGGTGATACCCCGGGCTTGAATTTGGGTTTGAACCATCATTTCCCGCTCTTTTCGATACGGATCGATGGTTCCGGTATCGGAAGCATTCGATGGTCTTGTGAAAAGAAACAGGATGGCAAAAATCAGGCTGAATCGTTTCATTTCAATCCTTTTTTGCTCGATGAAAAAATGACGGAGGTGACGGCCAAAGTCAAGGGCAAAGTCCCGGTTTCGGGTATAGACAAGAAGAGGCTTTTATGTTTTGATCCCATCCGACGGATCTTAGTATCTAAGAAGATACCGGCTTCAGCCGATAGGGAGCCTGTGAGGAAAGGAACTTGCCCGTGAAAGCGATCTTGAAAAACTTGGGAATCAAAGGGACGGAGGAGGGTGGTGGAACCGGATCTGCAATTCGTTGCCACGGAAGACTCTTGGACGTGGTTTCTCCGATCAACGGTAAGCGTATCGGCAGGGTGCGTCTTGCCGATCGCAAGGACTTTGAGAGCGTGGTCCAATGCGCTGTCGATGCCTTTCAGTCATGGAAGATGATGCCGGCCCCGAAGAGGGGAGACATCACGCGCCAGATCGGCATCGCCCTGCGGGAAAAAAAAGAAGATCTGGGAGCGTTGGTCAGCCTCGAAGTTGGCAAGATCCGTGCAGAAGGGGAGGGTGAGATCCAGGAGGCCATCGACATGGCCGATTTTGCCGTAGGCCAATCCCGGATGCTTTATGGGCTTTCCATGCACAGCGAACGCCCGATACACCGCATGTATGAGCAATGGCACCCCTTAGGTCCTGTCGGCGTAATAACTGCGTTTAACTTTCCTGCGGCGGTCTGGTCATGGAACGCCCTGATCGCCCTGGTCTGTGGGGATACGGTGATCTGGAAGCCATCTTCCAAAGCCCCCCTCACCGCCATTGCCCTCATGAAGATCGCACAGGGGGTTTTGCAGAAAAACGGGCTTCCCGAGGGGATCCTGGGATGGGTTGTCGGAGACCGCCATGAGGTGGGGGAAGCCTTCATCAACGATCCGAGGATTCCGCTGATTTCGGCCACCGGGAGTGTGGCCATGGGAAGGCACATATCCCAGGCCGTTTCCCGGCGCCTGGGCAAAACGCTTCTGGAACTGGGCGGAAACAACGCCGTCATCGTCACGGCAAAAGCGGATATGGATTTGGCGGTGCGTGCCATCGTATTCGGAGCCGTGGGAACGGCCGGGCAGCGATGCACCACCACGCGCCGGGTGATTGTGCACGAAGATATCTATGATGAGCTGACCCAGGCGTTGATGAAAGCCTATCGGCAGATCCCCATCGGTGATCCCTTGAAACCCGCGACCCTGATGGGTCCCTTGATCGACCGCAAGGCCGTTCAAAACATGCAGTCCGCACTTTCCCGCATTAAAAAGCAGGGAGGTCGGATCCTTTGCGGAGGAGAGGTTCTTTCCGGAAAGCGCTTTTCTGCTGGCACCTATGTGACTCCGTGTCTTTGCGAGGCGCCTCCGGATGCCCCCATCGTATCCGAGGAGACCTTTGCCCCCATTTTATACCTCATTCGGTACAAGACGCTTCAAGAAGCCATCCGATACCATAATGCGGTGCCCCAGGGGCTTTCATCCGCTATCTTCACCACGGATATGCGTGAGGCGGAATTGTTTTTATCCCAGATGGGAAGCGATTGCGGGATTGCCAACGTCAATGTGGGTACGTCCGGAGCCGAAATCGGAGGGGCTTTCGGAGGCGAGAAAAATACGGGGGGCGGCCGAGAATCCGGGTCTGATGCCTGGAAAATTTACATGCGTCGTCAAACCTGCACCATCAACTGGGGAATCGAGCTGCCCTTGGCCCAAGGGATCCGATTCGAACCGGTTTAGCCTGAAAGAGGCGCCGCCAGCGCTTGCATCATGAGACCCTATTGGATCGCAGGGATCGTTTTCGGGATCATCTTTGCCGCGCTGATGGCGATGCGTCTCAATCTGCTTTACTTGCCGTCGCAAAGCCCTCCTGCCGCATGGATCGTTCTTCCTGAGAGAGACACATGGATGAATCTCTTTCATGAAGGGCAAAAGATCGGGTTTTCCCATTCGGTCCTGAAGCGTGACGAGGTCGGATACCGACTGGAGCAATCGGTTCACATGCGCTTGAATACCATGGGGCTGGTTCAGGATGTGGCCATCGTCACAGACTCCCGCCTTAACACGGATTTGTCCCTGGATTCATTTGATTTTAGCATGGATTCCGGACGGTTCCAGTTTAAAGCGAAAGGAATGTTTTCAAAAGGGACGCTGATTGTCGACATCGAGGGTACCGGGGGAGAACAGCGGATGGAAATCCCGTTACCCCGTGCACCGCATCTGGCCTCCGTGCTTTATGACGCCGTTATTGCAGGGGGCATGAAACCCGGAGAATCGCGTACCTTCGAGATCTTCGATATTGCCTCCCTGGCCCGGGTGCCTGTATCGGTGCAGATGAAGGGGAAAGAAAAGATTCAGATCATGGGAGCAATCCGGGATGTCTCCCGGATTGTGGTACAATACAAAGGGATGACTCAATCGGCGTGGATCAGCGAAGAGGGTGAGGTATTGCGGGAAGAGGGGCTTTTGGGTATGCGACTGGAAAAAACCGATTCCCACAGCGCAATTGCGGGGATCGTTTCCCGGCCGGGCCACGATCTGACCCTTTTCACATCGGTTCCGGTCGAAACCCCTGTCCGAGATCCCAAGACCCGAACCCGGATTGCCCTTAAAATCGAGGGGATTTCCATCGAGGGTCTGGAACTTCACGGCGGACGGCAGGCCTTTTCCGGAAACATCCTGGTTGTTGAAAAAGAGCCTCTTTCGGACTTGCAAGATGAACCCTTGGACCCGCAGGAGGCCGCCCCTTATCTTAAAGCCGCACCGTTTATCCAGTCCGATTATGAAAGGATTGTATCCCAGTCCCGTCAGATCACGGCGTCAAAGACGCATCCCCTGGATAAGGTCCGGGAAATTGTCGCCTGGATGCAGGAAAACATCGAAAAGAAACCGGTGATCTCTATACCCGATGCGCTTTCGGTTTTGGAAAACCGGTCGGGCGATTGCAATGAACATGCGATACTCTTCGCCGCGTTGGCCAGGGCCGCCGGGATTCCGGCCCGGGTGGAAGCCGGTTTGGTCTATCTCAAGGGTCGGTTTTATTACCATGCCTGGAATATCGTGTATGTGGGCCGATGGATCACAGTGGACGCCCTTTTCAACGAAATCCCCGCCGATGTTACCCATATCCGGCTGGTGAACGACGCGGAAAGAAATCCACTGGACCTGCTTCCGGTGATTGGGAGGATCAAAATTTCTGTGATTGACGATAAAGCGGCACCGGGAAAGCGAGAAGAGTCTTAAACATGATCGTGCTGAATCATTTGACCAAGCGCTACACCAGGACTCTGGCGGTCAACGATCTGAGCCTTGAGGTTCCCAAAGGGGAAATCTTCGGGTTCATCGGCCCCAATGGTGCAGGGAAGACCACCACAATCAAGATGATGGCAGGACTCATGGCTCCCACCTCGGGAAGCGTTTCGATTTGCGGGATCGACATGGCTCAAAATCCCCGGGAAGCCAAGGCCAAAATCGGATTCATACCGGATCGGCCGTATCTTTACGAAAAGCTCACCGGAATGGAATTTTTGAAGTTCATTGCCCGTATCTATGGAATTCAAGCAGACGACTTTAAAGAAAAGGCCGAAAAAAGCCTTAAGCGGTTTGCCCTGTCGGATTGGGCCCATGACCTCATCGAGGCTTATTCCCACGGCATGCGCCAGCGGCTCATCATCGCCGCGGCCCTGATCCACGACCCGGAAGTGATCATCGTGGATGAACCCATGGTGGGCCTGGATCCCATGGCGGTCATCCTGGTCAAAAGTATCTTCAGGCAATTGGCCGCGCACGGTACGACGATCTTCATGTCCACCCACTCCCTGAGCATGGCCCAGGATGTGTGCCATCGCATCGGCATCATCCATAGAGGTGTTCTCA
>PCSF01000144.1:11253-20414 GCA_002771315.1 Desulfobacterales bacterium CG23_combo_of_CG06-09_8_20_14_all_52_9
GTAACCGCCGAAAACGCGAACAATCTATCGGGCAAACCATGAAAACGGTGGGGTTATTGATTCTTCCGAGATTGTGGCCGCTGAAAAGGCCCCTGGCATCGGCCAAGGGAAAAAAGCCTTTAAGAATCCTCATCCTGGGAGGAATCGGCACGGTCTTTTGGGTCGGAATTCTCGGCGTATCCATGCGGGTGCTGCGCTATTTCCGGGGGATCGAAGACGTAGGCGATCTGGTTCTGGCAAAGCTTCTCTCGATGATGCTGATCACGGTCTTTTCCCTTATGATCTTTTCCGCCGTCCTTACCTCGCTTTCCAAGCTCTATCTCAGCAAAGACCTGCCGCTGGTCTTTTCCCTTCCGGTAAGGAGGCATCACATCTTCATCGCTCGATGGATGGAAAGCGTCTTCGACAGCGCCTGGATGGTATTGATCTACACGCTTCCGGTCCTGATCGCCTATGGTATCGTCTATGATGTAAGGCCCCTCTATTACGCCTACCTGCCGGCGGCTCTGATCCCCTTGACTGCCACGGCCTCCGGAATCGGTGTCCTCGTGGTGATGCTGGCCGTAATGGTGATCCCGGCCAGCCGAATCCGCACGCTCTTTGTCTTTTTAGGTCTTTTTGCATTCATCGCGATTTACGTGGCCTTCCGCTTGCTGCGCCCGGAGCGGCTGGTGGATCCCGAGGCTTTCGCTACAGTCCTGGTTTATCTGCACGCTCTCAAGTCTCCGGACTTTCCCTTTCTTCCGAGCACCTGGGCCTATGACGGGATCCACGGCCTGTTGATCGGTGATATCCGGGAAGCGATTTTTGCGGCATCCCTTTCATTTGCCGCTATGCTTACCCTCTTTTATGCCGTTGTCCTCACCGCGGATGCCGTTTATTTTTCAGGTTTATCCAAAGCACAGACCGCCAAGGAGCATCTGTTCCGGGCAAGGCGTGAGGCGGTAATGAAAAAGGGGGTGCTTCCCGGACCGATCCGCGCGTTGGTCGAGAAAGAGATCAAGACATTTTTCCGGGATCAAACCCAATGGTCCCAAATCTTTCTTATCGCCGCCCTGGTGGTCATCTATATCTATAACTTTAAAGTACTTCCTCTGGAACGTTCCCCCATAAAAACCCTTTATCTGCAGAACCTACTTTCTTTTTTAAACATGGGACTGGTCTCTTTTGTCCTGATCGCGGTGACGGCGCGGTTCGCCTTCCCCGCGGTGAGCAACGAGAAAGATGCTTTCTGGCTGGTTCTCGCCTCCCCCATTCGGATGCGGACATACCTTTGGGTCAAGTTTTTCATCTACTTTTTCCCTTTGCTGATTTTGTCGGAAATTTTGATTGTGGGGACCAATATTTTATTGAAGGTAACACCCCTCATGATGGGTCTTTCGACAGCCACCATCTGCGTTCTGGTTCCCGGGGTAGTCTCTTTGGGGATCGGACTCGGGGCGGCTTATCCGGACTTTACCTCTGAGAATCCGGCCCAATCGGTGACGAGCTGGGGCGGCCTGCTCTTCATGATGCTGGGGGCGGTATTCGTGGGAGCCGTCATTTTTTTAGAGGCAGGCCCGGTATATCGCTTTTTCATGGCTCAGGTGAAAGAGCATACCCTGTTTCTGTCGGATTGGATCTATGCCGGCATCTCCTTTGCCGGAGTGCTCATTTTGGCCGTTTTTGCCGTCATCCTCCCCATGCGGTATGGAGAGAGAGAACTTTTGAAAACGGATAGCTGAATTTGCAGGGAGAATTTCGATGAAAGTGATCGCAAACGTTCATGCCTTTTTCTGGGAATCCATGACCGAGAACAACTGCAACACCTACCTGATCGACGGCAAAAAAAAGATCTTGATCGATCCCGGGCATCTCCACCTTTTCGATCATGTTGCAAGGGGGCTTTCGGCCCTGAATCTGGATAAGGGCGATATCCATCTGGTGATCTGCACCCATGCGCACCAGGATCACCTGGAGGCGGCGACCCTGTTCAGAAAAGCCGGGGTCTTATTTACCGTTCACGAAAATGAATGGAAACTGATTCAATCGATGAGCCATTTTATCGAGGCAAGTTACGGAATAAGCGTGGATGCGCTGGCCCCCGATTTTTTCCTTGCTAAAGGCGATTTGAATGTGGATGGATTGGATATCCGGGTTTTCCACACCCCCGGGCATTCGCCGGGATCGGTATGCCTGTATTTGCCGGCGGAGAAGGTGCTCTTCACCGGCGACTTGATTTTCAAGGAAGGTCTGGGGCGAACGGATCTGCCGGGTGGAGACAGCGCCCAGATCAAGGAGAGCGTCCGGCAGCTTCAGGATCTGGATGTGGAATATCTCCTTCCTGGTCACGGGGAAATGCTGACAGGTAAAAATGAGATTCAGGATAATTACGGTTTTTTGGAGCGATATGTTTTTGCCTATGTATGAGACAACAGAGGATTCAAGGGGCAAGAATTAGAAATGAGGAGTGAATTGTGACGGAGGTTAAGAGCACGCTCGAGCTGGTTCTGAGTCAGCCCTTAAAACGCTCAGAGAAAAACACAGGATATCAGGATCCGCGGTCCTGGCAAACCCGGTTGAGAATTCAGACTTCAAGGCATCCCTTCAAAAATTCAGAGAATCTTTCGAAGCCGCACTCTTAAAGGAAAAGAAACCGAGCCGGTAATCCCGTAACCCTCGGCCTCCGATCAGAGGGTCCTTTACAACCCCAAGCTCCGATGGTGTCAAGGGCGACAAACATTGAGTGATGACAAGTGTTTTGAAAAGCGAGAGAGCTGTAAAAATAAGCATAAATATTATCAAGGCATTTGTTAAATTGCGTGAACTACTTTCAACTCATAAAGAACTCGCCAACAAATTAAACCAGATGGAAAGAAAAATAGAGAAACACGATGAAGAGATACACATGATTTTTGAGGCAATCCGGCAGTTAATGATTCCGCTTGAAACGCCCCGAAAAAGGATCGGGTTTGGGGTTGAAGAACCCCGTGTAAGATATGGGGGGAAGAAGACGGTGTGAAAAGCTTTCAGCTTTCAAGGTGACGTCTTTTCATGCGCGTTTGGAGCGGTAAAAATTTGCACCTACTCCCAGACCCTTTCACCAAAGGGATAATGAAACTCCGCAATGTTGCGAGATGGATTCTGTGGAAAAGGAAAGCGGTTTGCAATATTTATTATTCTCTGATATAGTGAAAAAAATTCGATGCGCATAAGGAGGAAGTTTTATGGCCAGACTGAAAGCTAAGCGATCAGGGGAGGACCAGGAGTACGTTCATTTAAAAATCAAAAAGGATGATTTTGAGGCTTTTTGCAGTGTTGCTGGTCTTTTTAAAGGTTCTTTTGTTCAAACCTTAAAAAAATCAGAGAAAGATCTCTCCGAAGGCCGGTTCACCCAAAGGAAATCCTTTGAAGAAATCATTGCTAAGTAAATGGAAGTTATTACCACCCACACCTTTGATCTGCTTTTTAAGAAATTAAGTCCTCACATTCAGCGCAAAGCCGTAAAAAAGGCGAACCTCTTCAAGGAAAATCCTTTTCACCCTTCATTAAAAATTGAAAAACTTCACCCCAAGCACCACAACGTATGGTCGTTTCGAGTAGATCTTCACTATCGAATTATTTTTAGGTTCCTGAAAAAAGATACTGCGGCTTTCCTCTTTGTCGGCCATCATAACGAGATTTATGATTACGGCCTTTTTAAATAACTTTTGAAAAAATGCGGCTAATCGGACTCGTTTGGCCTTGTGGAGATTAATGATGGATAAGAATTTCCTTTTCGTGAATTAATGTATCTCAGAAGCCGTCTTGTATATCAAGTTTTAGGAGGCGCTTTATGTTGTGGCGGGTGAGGTGGTGGTTTTTGGGGGATCGACCGGTTAAGCCGAAGGAATCGATGCGTCCTTAAAAATCCTAAAAGTTCACATTATTTTCATAGATTTTAACGATAGCTGTCCTGTATGCCTAAAATCCACCTTTTTATTTGAACACTCGCTGTTCTATATTGGCGCTTATATTCATGGGGACCATATCAGGCGTTTCTTTATAATGCTTTTCTTCGCTGACGCTGTCCGAAGCCAGTCTCCCTTCATCAAAATCGAGGGTCCTTTACAACCCCAATCTCCGATGGTATCAAGGGCGACAAACATAGAGTAATGAAAGGATTTCATGCGTTCTTCGATCCTATGTCCCAATTGCCGGAAGCTGATCAGCGCTGATGAGCGAAAATGCCCGTATTGCGGCCTTTCGAATCCTGCCTCTTTGTTGAAATACAATTTCTGGACACGCGGTCTTAACGATCCTTTCCAAATTGTCCGCTGGATAATTTATCTCAATGTGGGGATGTATTTGATTTCTTTGCTTCTCAATTCCATGATCCCTCGCTTTTCCTATAATCCGCTGGTCTTTCTGTCACCGGAAAATAAAAGCCTGCTGCTGATGGGAGCCACGGGGACCATCCCCATCGGCCGTCTGGGACGATGGTGGACGCTGATCTCCGCCAATTACCTGCACGGCTCCATTTTGCATATCTTTTTCAACATGTTCGCCTTCAACCAGATTGCTCCCCTGGTGATCCGGGAGTTCGGCACCAACCGCATGATCATCCTTTACACTCTGGGCGGGGTCTTCGGCTTTATCGTTTCCTATTTTGCGGGTGTGACCTTTACCATCGGAGCTTCCGCCGCACTTTGCAGCCTGATCGGAGCGAGCCTCTATTTCGGAAAAAGCCGAGGCGGCGCTTACGGGCAGGCCATATATCGCCAGCTCGGCACCTGGACTTTAGGGATTTTCCTGTTCGGGCTGTTTTTCCCGGGAATCAATAACTGGGGCCATGGGGGAGGACTGATTGCCGGGGCTTTCCTGGGATTTGCGATGGGATACGAGGAGCGCAAACGGGAGACGGCCACCCACAAAATGCTGGCTGCAGGATGTGCCATCGCGACCATGCTGATCCTGATCGGGGCTGTTTTGTCCGCGTTATACTATCGGACTCTCGGATAGCCTGTCCTACCAGCCGCTCCCGCCTCCCCCGCCTCCTCCTCCGCCGGATGATCCGCCCCCTCCGCTTCCCGAACTCGAACCCGGTGCCGTAGCAGATGAGGCGATGGCTTCGGAAAAGACCGACCCCAGACTGGAGGCAAACCCCGAGGTGCCAAGATCGCTCCAGGACCTCCCGCTGTACCAAATAGGGGAATAGGCCTGCCCTTCTGTCCCGGCCCGGGCAAGCACATCCGAGAATTGCTCGCTCCATTCATGTTCCACATCCAGGGCCAGGGCGTATGGGAGATATTTTTCGAAAAGTTCCGGAGTTTTTTCAGGCGGGTTGAGGACCCTGAATCGGGGTGCTTCGGCTACAGAGAGGTATTGTTTGAACCCTTCGATCTGGTCCATGATCTTGCGGCCGAGGAGGGTGGGGGCCTTGAGCAGATGGTAAAAAAGCAGATTGAGCAAAGCCATGGTCACCAGTGCGATGACGGCCCGCAGGGAAGTCTGGAATGCGAAAAGTCCGATTCCAACGATCTCGCCGATGAAAAAAGGAACGGCAAAGAGGGTCATGAAGATGGCACCCCCTTTGGAAGCAATACCGCCGCTCAAGGCGGCTTTCCAACTTTTTTTGACACTGAAAAACAGGGCTGTGCACCCGATGGTCCAGACGGTCAGCCAGGGTCCCATGAACAGTGCTCCGGGATTGTCCAATGAGGAAAGGGCCATGCCGATCAGGGTGATCAGGGTGATGACGGCACCGGGGATAAAGTAGCCCCGATTTTTAACAAAATAGGTTTTTTCGAAATCGAACTTCAACCCTGACTTGAAGGCGGTGACAGCTTTGCCGATCCTTGCATGGTTTTTATTCTTCAATTCGATAGTATCAGAACTGGCGAACAGATGATCCGCGATCTTTTTTTCCCGGGAAGAAAGGACTGAACCGTCTTTTCCCGTGCGTACCAGGGAAAACTCCTTTTTCTTTTCCTCTACGATCTTTAAGTACCCTTTGACCGCTATGTTGACAATGGCCGATGCCAGGGTCTTATCATCATATCCCATTTGCATCACATATCGCGCCGCAGCCGGTGTGAAATCCTTGGGAGGTTCGAACAGAGGAATGATGGTTCCTTTTTCAGGATCCCGACCCACCTTGAACCAGGCTGCCACATAATAGGCCAATAAAAGGACCATGCCGCCCAGAGAGATGATCAGAAGAACATTATCGCCGAGGAAATTTCCCGCTTTTTCGGAAGTCGTGGGCTCTGCAACCAATCCCTTAGGCCAGGCCAGCGCAACGGTAAATCCCTCCCCGGGCCGCAACGGTCGGGTTGTGGAAAACCGGAGGGTCGCATCCGTCTCGGAATCGATGACGAAATCTTTTCCTCGCGCGCCCTGGGGACCGGTGTAGGCCGACCTTTGCAGAATATTACCGCCCCGGGGAATCTCTATCAGTGCTTCGGTCTTCTCAATAACAAAGGTCCAGGCGTTTCCCGTGACGTTCCAGTACAGCTCGTCATAATTCTCGAAAAAGCCGAGCTGCCTGCCGGTTTGGTAAGTGATGGCGTAGGTGTAATACCCGGGATTTAAAAAAACATCTTTATGGCCGATGAAAATCTTCTTTCCGTTGGAAACGGTTTCCACATGGTATGGCTCGGATTTGCCGTCTCTTTGGATGGAGACGATCTGAAACGGCACCGTGACGGTTTCTCCGGCGCGGCCTTTGTATCGCGTGGGAAAATCTCGAACGATGCCCCGCTTGATTTCCGCTCCCGCGCAATAGACCCGGATGGTTTCGGTCACGGTGAGGGAAGCATCCGAATGGACGATGATCCGGCTATTAAAATCGGTGATCCGCTCGACTTCATCGGAAAAGGCCGGGCATAGAGTCATAACAAGGGAGATCGCTATCCCCAAAAACACCATGACAGCTTTTTTATACATAGGCACCGTCCCTGTTAAAAAGAAACTTTGGGCACCGCGCGGTCGGCTTCGTCGGTGATTTCGAAAAACTCCGCCTGCTTGAAGCCGAAGAAATTGGCCACGAGATTGCTGGGAAAAGACTCCACCTGGATGTTATAATCCCGGACGGTCCCGTTATAGTAACGACGGGCCATCTGGATCTGTTCTTCGAGCTGGGAAAGCTGTCCCTGGAGATCCAAGAAATTCTGATTGGCCTTCAGGTCAGGATATCCCTCGGCTACGGCGAATAGGTTTGCCAGAGACCGTGAGAGGGCGCCTTCCAGTTTCGCCCTTTCCCCCACATTCTGGGTGCCCATGCTCTGGGCGCGCAGTTCGGTGACCTTTTCCAGGACGCCGCGTTCATGCCCCATATACCCCTTGACGGTCTCCAAGAGGTTGAGGATGAGATTGGCCCGTCGCTTGAGTTGGACCTCGATGCCGCTCCAACCTTCTTTGACCATGTTCCGATTCTTTACCAGGCTGTTGTAAATCGCTACCAGCCACACGGCGAGTACGAGAACGATACCGATGAAAATCAGCAGGGCAATCATGAAGAGGCTCCTTTCATCAAGACTCAGGCTTTTTCAACCGCGAAATAAAATAGATATGCCATTTTTGCAGTCTTTCCCTCGTCACTGTGGATGAATATCTCAATCTGGAGACGCTTGCAACTTTCTCTTCCCTCTATACGACCGATGACTCGGATACCATTTGGATCGGGATTTACGCTCACCATAAATATACGATAGGATTGGGGGGGCGTGTCGACCGTTTTTTTATCGAGGTGCTTTTCTTGGATTTTTTGCCGGGGCTGCGTAACGGCGCCACAAGTTCTATATTTTCCTTGGCATCGGTTTCTTCTATGTTTTTAGGGGAATGATCGATTTCGGTTTCTTTTTCAATTCGTTGGGCATCTGAAGGTGGGTATGTATTAAGGACTGGGGAACAACACCTAAGTCCTTGAAAATATTGATGGTGCCGAAGGCCGGACTTGAACCGGCTCGGTTCTCCCCACTACCCCCTCAAGCTCCGAAGCATTTTTTTACAACTTGTTGAAATATATATAACTATTTGAAATTTAGGAAAAAAATAGTTCTCCCTTATCCCGTTTTTGCCGGTTTTTTGGGATTTTGGAAGGTTTTCTTTAGCCATTCTTTAGCGGGATTTGAGCGAAAAAGTTTAATCAGCTGACGTTGAAGAAGCGTATAAAAATTTCTTTTCATTGTCAAGTTTGCCGGCCTAAAAGGCTACTTGTCTTGATTTTTTATTATCCATGATTTCAATAAATTATAAGGATATCAAATCGTTGCTGCGTAATAAGTTGAGTGAATTCGTCAATGTAATGAGAATTTACTCGAATTTGTCTATCGAAATTCACGCAGTTTTTCACGCAGTGGTAGTTACCTCTATTTTGATTTCCGACTGATATGTTACAACCGTTTCCCTCCATTTCAATCTTTGTAACACCTGGTTAACTTTCAAATACAGTTGGCACGAGGAAGGATGCGCCAGCCATGTTAGAATTGCGCAATAGCGGAAAAACGATTATAGGATACTATCATGCAATCCTCTGAAAAAAGGATATAGGGATGTTGCATTTTTCCATTACCCGTGCTTACGAGAAACGATATCCGGGTGTTTCATTTGGCCTCACTCTGATTGCAGACTGCCGGAACTGGATTAATCCCGAAGGCTTTGACCAGCATAAAAGAAAGCATCTCAGAAAGATGAGAAAGCGCGAGACGCTTGGTGCGATCACCCAACGGGTAGAGACCTATGATCGGTTTTTCTCCGGTTTCGGTTTTGAATGCCCCCTTTCCAAGCACCTGAAAAGGACCGTTCAAAGCGGATTTCCCCGGTACAACCTCATGGTGGACACACATTTCATGGCCGAGATGTGCGCCGGCATCCTGGTTGCCGTAACCGACTTTGACCGTTTTGACGGAGCGTTGTCCCTTGACATTGCAGATGGAGGCGAGCTGTGCAGGGGGATGGGCGGGCAAAGCATGAAGACCAAACAAGGCGAGATCGTCCTGAGGGACGAAAAAGAGATTGTCTGCATCCTCTGCCAGGGTGCGGATGAAAAAACCCGGGTGACCGAGAATACAAAAAATGTCCTTTTTTATGGATATGCCGTGCCCGGCATCGAAGCGCGGGACATAGAACAAGGCCTTTGCATTGCTTCAGAAACGATGGTGGCGTTCGGCAGCGGCAAGGAAGTCTTTTTCGAGGTTTTC
>PCSF01000144.1:20462-20607 GCA_002771315.1 Desulfobacterales bacterium CG23_combo_of_CG06-09_8_20_14_all_52_9
GACGTTCCACAGCATAGCCCGGCACGCTTGAAGGCTCACGTCGAGACATTGACGAAGACCATCGGTGAACGTAGTGTTTCGGTTCCCGATAACCTGGATCGGACCGCCGCTTATCTCCAATCCTGTTTCGAAGAAATCGGCATCC